>CAZFEH010000103.1:0-2571 GCA_964517615.1 uncultured Demequinaceae bacterium | reverse complement strand
GACGAAGGCCAACGACGTCTCGGCGTACATCCCCACGAACGTCATCTCGATCACGGACGGCCAGATCTTCTTGCAGTCCGACCTGTTCAACGCCAACCAGCGCCCCGCCATCGACGTGGGCATCTCGGTGTCCCGCGTGGGTGGCTCGGCCCAGGTCAAGGCCATGAAGAAGGTCTCCGGCACGCTCAAGATCGACCTCGCGCAGTACCGCTCGCTCGAGGCCTTCGCGATGTTCGCCTCCGACCTGGACGCGGCCTCGCGCCAGCAGCTGACCCGTGGTGCACGTCTCATGGAACTGCTCAAGCAGCCTCAGTACTCGCCCTACGCGGTCGAGGAGCAGGTCGTGTCGATCTGGGCAGGCACCAAGGGCAAGCTCGACAAGATCCCCGTGGCCGACATCCTGCGCTTCGAGCGCGAGCTGATCGACCAGTTGCGCTCGCGCACCTCGATCCTGAGCGACATCGCCTCCACCGGCAACCTGACCGAGGACAACGAAGCAGAACTGCACAAGGTGGTGGACTCCTTCGTCTCCACGTTCCTGGCTTCCGAGGGCACCGAGCTGCACACCACCAGCTCTGTGGCCGACGGCGAGTCGGTGGACGTCGAGCAGGAGCAGATCGTCACCAAGAAGAAGAAGTAAGGACTCATGGGCGGACAGCAGCGCGTCTACCGGCAGCGGATCCGGTCGACACAGTCGCTGAAGAAGATCTTCCGTGCGATGGAGCTCATTGCGGCTTCACGCATCGGGAAGGCCCGTGGCCGGGTGGAGGCTGCGGCGCCGTACTCGCGTGCCCTCACGCGGGCCATCAGCGCCGTGGCGACCCACTCCACCGTCGAGCACACCCTGCTGACCCACCGCACGGACACCTCGCGCGTGGCCATGCTGGTCATCACCGCGGACCGCGGCATGGCGGGGGCCTATTCGGCCAATGCCATCCGCGAGGCCGAGCGCCTGCGCCACGGCCTGGAGTCCGAGGGCCGCGAGGTGGTGCAGTTCGCGGCAGGTCGCCGTGCCGTGTCCTACTACACCTTCCGTCGCCGCGAGTTGGCGGGCCAGTGGACGGGCGGCTCCGATTCGCCCACCCACCTGGTTGCCGAGGAGATCGCCAAGGCGATGCTGGAACTCATCCTCGCGCCGGCGGACGAGGGCGGCGTGTCCGAGCTGCATATCGTCTACACGCACTTCTCGTCGATGGTGAGCCAGGAGGCACGTGTGATCCGCCTCCTGCCGCTCGAGATCGTGGAGGGCGTCGCGGAGCCCGGCGAGGGAGTGGAGCCGCTGTACGCCTTCGAGCCCTCCGCCGAGGAGGTGCTCGACGCCCTGCTTCCCCGCTACGTGGAGCAGCGCATCTACAGTTGCCTGCTGCAGGCCGCCGCCTCCGAGTTGGCGAGCCGTCAGCGCGCCATGAACACCGCGGTCACCAACGCGGAGGACATCATTCGTAACTACACCCGGCTCGCCAACTCGGCGCGCCAGGCCGAGATCACCCAGGAAATCAGCGAGATCGTCTCGGGCGCCGATGCGCTCGCGGCGGCGTCGTGATCGGAGACAAGAGACCATGACCCCCACCGCCAAGGCCCCCGCCAAGAAGGCTCCGGCCACGAAGGCCCCGGCCACGAAGGCCCCCGCCAAGAAGGCCGCCGCTGCAAAGCCGGCATCCGAGGGCGTCGTCACCGGCCGCGTGGCCCGTGTGATCGGCCCGGTTGTCGACATCGAGTTCCCGGCCGACGCCATCCCCGACCTGTACCACGCCCTCACGGTGGACATCGACCTGTCCTCTCAGGGTGAGGACGAGGGCGTGCTGCACATGACGCTTGAGGTGGCACAGCACCTGGGTGACAACATGGTGCGTGCCATCGCCCTCAAGCCCACCGACGGCCTGGTGCGCGGTGCGATCGTGTCCGACACGGGCGCCCCGATCTCTGTTCCCGTGGGCGACGTCACCAAGGGGCACGTCTTCAACGTGACGGGTGAGGTGCTCAACGCCGAGCCCGGCGAGAAGATCGAGATCACGGAGCGCTGGCCCATCCACCGCAAGCCCCCGGCCTTCGATCAGCTGGAGTCCAAGACCCAGATGTTCGAGACCGGCATCAAGGTCATCGACCTGCTGACCCCCTACGTGCAGGGTGGCAAGATCGGTCTCTTCGGTGGTGCGGGCGTCGGCAAGACGGTGCTCATCCAGGAGATGATCTACCGTGTCGCCAACAACCACAATGGTGTGTCGGTGTTCGCGGGCGTGGGGGAGCGCACCCGCGAGGGCAACGACCTCATCCAGGAGATGACCGAGTCGGGCGTCATCAAGCAGACCGCCCTGGTCTTCGGCCAGATGGACGAGCCGCCGGGCACGCGTCTGCGCGTGGCGCTGTCCGCGCTGACGATGGCGGAGTACTTCCGTGACGTGCAGAAGCAGGACGTGCTGCTCTTCATCGACAACATCTTCCGCTTCACGCAGGCCGGTTCCGAGGTCTCCACGCTGCTGGGCCGCATGCCCTCCGCCGTGGGATACCAGCCGAACCTGGCCGCGGGTCGAGGTGATGCGCTCCTGGAGCACACCCATCTCGTCGGCCAGG
>CAZFEH010000102.1:0-2574 GCA_964517615.1 uncultured Demequinaceae bacterium | reverse complement strand
TCGGCGATTTCGATCCGCCGCGCCACCCACACCCGGTCGTGCGATTGGACGTGATCGAGAAATCGCTGTAGCGCCGCCGCCCGCGCGGGCCGCCCCACCAGGCGGCAGTGCAAACCGACCGACAGCATCTTGGGCTGACCCGCAAGGCCTTCGGCGTACAGCACATCGAACGCATCGCGCAGGTGGGCGAAGAACTCGTCCCCGTTGGCAAAGCCGGCCGGAGAAGCAAACCTCATGTCGTTGGTGTCCAGCGCGTAGGGCACAACGAGATGGTCGGTGCCGCGTAACCGCACCCAGTACGGCAGGTCATCGGCGTAGGAGTCCGAGTCGTAGACGAAGCCGCCGTGCTCGACGACCAGCTCGCGGGTGTGCGGAGAGTCCCGGCCGGTATACCAGCCCAACGGGGTGTTACCGGTGAGCTCTCGCAGAATCTCAACGGCTTCGGCCATGTGGGCGCGTTCGGTGTCCGCGCCGATCAACTGGTAGGACTTCCATCGCAATCCGTGGCATGCGATCTCGTGGCCGAGTTCGCCAAAGGCCGCGACCGCCTCGGGGTTTCGCTGCATGGCTCGGGCCACCGCGAAGATCGTCAGGGGCAGGTTCCGGCTCTCGAAAATCCTCAGGACCCGCCATAACCCGGCGCGAGACCCGTATTCGTAGAGCGACTCCATACTCATGTGTCGGCTGCCGAACGGCTCGGCCGGGGTAATGTCCGACAGGAACGTCTCCGAAGCAGGATCGCCGTCGAGCACGCAGTTTTCGGCGCCCTCTTCGTAATTGAGCACGAACTGCACCGCGATGGCGGCTCCGCCGGGCCATTGTGGATCCGGGGGATTTGCCCCGTAGCCCACCATGTCCCGCGGATAGCCGGTCACACCAGCTCACCCCACACCCGCAGACGGGCCAGGCCGCCGTCGGGGTAGATGTCGAGCCGAACCCGGTCCACCGCGGGCCCGGGCTCGACCAGGAAGCGGTGACGCGTGTCGGGCAGCAGATCCGTGCGAGGTAGAACGTCCAGTTCCGTTCCATCCGAGCAGATTCCGGTGATCTTGGCCGCACCGGGGCTGTTGCCGAGAAAGTACGATGTGTCGACCTCGACCAGCTTCACCACGCCCGGCCCGGCGAGCCCGATGAGCACCCAGTCGTTGGCCGCATCGCGGCGGCGCGCGGTCTCCCAGCCGTCGCCCATTACCTTCGCGGTTCCGGGGAAGATCAGGTTCTGCGGCGAGGAGTAGAACCGGTTGGAGCAATCCAGTACCAGGCCGCCGTTCTCCAGCGCGGCAAGGTCGAGCAGTCCGAGACGCAGGAACCGTGGATCGGGCCGGGGCGTGCCGTGCACCCGCAGTCGGGCGACTCCGCCGTCGGGAAAAATCCGCAGCCGCACGTGCGTCCATCGGCGGTTGGAAGCCACCTCGAAGGGGTTTCGACTGTCGCCGTACACCTTTGACCGCGGAAGAATGTTGACCCAGCCGGGTTCGGAAGCCAATTCCTCGACGGTCGGATAGCCCGCTACTTCGAGGGCGTCCAGTGCAACCTCAGGCGGATAATTGCCCTTGAACCACGCCGTATCGACGACCACGCCACGAATGACCCCCGGCACACCAAGCCGGACAATCGATTCGTCGAACCCGCGATCGCGACGACGGCGAGTCTCCCAGCCGTCGTAGATCTGCCCGCGATGTCCGAAGGTGGCCGGCTGGTACTTTGCCGGTCCGGGTTTGATCAGGTTCTCCTTCTCGGCAAACGTGTCATCGTTGGCCCACACCACCGCACCGCCCAGGGTGCGCAGTGCGAGGTCGGGCAGCCAGCTGAAATCCGGCACCGAATCGGTCATGAAGGCCTGCGCTCCTTCAGGTTTCGCAGGGTTTGTAAATCGGCGCTCGGGGCTAGTGCGCGAACCTCGGCAAGGCCAAACGCCCCAACATCGACACCGCGGAGAATCACGGTCGCAAGCGCCTCGGCGGTTGCCGGTTCGTCGACAACCGGACCGCTTCTGCGATGGAGGTAGGTTTCCAGGCGCGGGGCGGCAGCGGCCAGCGCGATCCGGAAGAATGTGATCGTGGCCAGCCACCTGGTGACCAAATGCCCCGGGTGCATATCCCAGCCCTGGTAGTAGCCACGTTCCAGGGACCGGGTTACCAGGCCGTGGTGCCGCCGGATCGCGGCATGCACCTGCTCTTCGGAACCCTCGGGTATGACCTGGGTGGATCCGTCGACTACCGAAACCCCGGTCTGGGCCGCCGCAATCATCATTACCGCCTTGGCGTGGTCTGCCACGGCGTGATCGAGCGCCTGCTGCTGCGGCGCGATACCGCACGCCGCGCTGTAATCGTAGGTGCCGTAATGCAATCCGATACATCGACCTTCACAAAGCTGCAAAGCCCGGGCGACGGTCGCGGTGCCGTCGGCGGCCAGCACCGCCTGGGGGCTCTCGATCTGTAGCTCGAAACGCAGCGTGCGGGCCGCTAACCCGTGGGCCTGTTCGAGTGCGTGGCACAACCACACTGCGGCGGTTGCTTGCTCCGCGGCGCGCAGTTTCGGGACGGTGAACACGAAACCCGGTGGTACGCCGCC
>CAZFEH010000101.1:0-2657 GCA_964517615.1 uncultured Demequinaceae bacterium | reverse complement strand
CCAAGCCGGTCAACGCCTCGGTGCTGTTCAACGCGGTGAACCACGGTGTGGTCACGCGCCAGGGCAACAGCGAGCGGGTCATGCCGCTGCGCCCCATGCCGGGGCAGCGCACGCTGTGGCTGCCCGGCGTGCGCGTGCTGCTGGTGGACGACAGCGAGATCAACCTGGAGATCGCCGGGCATCTGCTCGGCCGCGAAGGCGCCGAGGTGGCGCTGGCCGGCTCCGGGCGCCAGGCGCTGCAGCGACTCGAAGCCGCGCCCGAGGCCTTCGACGTGGTGCTGATGGACGTGCAGATGCCCGACATGGACGGACTCGAAGCCACCCGGCGCCTGCGCCAGAACCCCGCGCTGCGGCAACTGCCCGTGATCGCGCTCACGGCGGGCGCGCTGGCCGAGGAGCGCCGCCGCGCCATCGACGCCGGCATGAACGCCTTCCTGACCAAGCCGCTGGAGCCGCAGCTGCTGGTGCGCACCGTGCGCCAGGCGATCGAGGCCGCCACCGCCAGGGCCCTGCCGGTGCGCCAGGCCGAGCCGCCCGCCGGGACCGGGAGCCCGGACGCATGGCCCGTGATCGAGGGCATCGACGGCCCGCGCGCGGCGCAGCGGCTCGGCGGCGACACCACCTTGCTGCGTTCGTCGCTGCGGCGCCTGATCGGTGAGTTCGGCGCCTGGACCGATGCCACCCTGCCCGATCCGCTGGCGCCCTCGCAGCGCACCGGTTTCGCCGCCCAGGCCCACAAGCTGCGCGGCGCGGCCGGCCTGATCGACGCCACCGCGGTGCACCATGCGGCCGGCCAGCTCGAAGCGGGCCTGCGCGACGGCGAGTCCGCTGCCACGCTGGCCCTGCGCTGGCAGGCGCTCCAGCAGGCGCTGCAAAGCCTCGCATCGGCGGCGTCGGACTTCCTGGCCACCGCGCCAGCGCAGGCCGCCCCGGACGCCGCCAGCGGCCGGCCATCCATGGACGGCGACACCCTGAACCGGTTCGCCGCCCTGCTCGACCAGCAGGACCTGGCCGCGCTGGCGCTGTTCCAGCAGCACTCGCCCGCGCTGCGCGAGCACCTCGGCGCAGCCTTGCACGACCGCCTGAGCCAACAGATGGAAGAACTGGACTTCGCCGGCGCCGCCGCGCTGCTGGCCCAGGAGATCGCCCGATGACGAACACCGCATCCACCCCCTCGCCCGCCACCGGGGACGCCACCGCCTTGCCCGGCATCCTCATCGTGGACGACGACCCCGGCATGATCCAGGCGCTGGGCAAGACGCTGCAGGGCCTGGGCCGGCTGCGCTTCGCCACGCGCGGCGCCGACGCGCTGCGGCTGATGAAGGAGTCGGCGCCCGACCTGGTGCTGCTCGACGCGCAGATGCCCGGACTCTCGGGCTTCGAGGTGCTCGACGCGATCCGGCTCGATCCGCTGCTGGTGGACCTGCCGGTGATCATGATCACCAGCCACGCCGAGGAAGACTTCGAGCAGGCCGGGCTGGAGAAGGGCGCCGCCGACTTCATCGCCAAGCCCCTGCGGCCGGCCATCGTGCAGGCGCGGGTGCGCACCCAGCTGCGCCTGAAGCTCGCCAACGACGAACTGCGCCAGCTCTCCGCGCAGGACCGGCGCCGGCTCGCCGCCGCCATGAAGGACCTGCGCGCCAGCCACGAGCGGCTGGAGCAGACCGCCAGCGACCTGGCCCTGGCCAACGAAGGCCTGCTGCAATTCGTGCGCATGGCCTCGCACGACATGCGCGAGCCGCTCAACACCATGGTCCAGTTCGCGGGCCTGGTGGAGGAAGACCACGGCCAGGTCCTGCCCGAGGACGCGCAGCGCTACCTCCAACTGGTGCTCAAGGCCGGCCACCGCATGCGCACCCTGCTCGACGACGTGGTGCGCTACGCGCGCCTGCAGCAAGCCGGCGAGGCCGAGCCGCACACCCCGGTGGCGCTGGACGCGATCCTGGCCGATCTGCGCGACGCGCTGGCCGCGCGGCTGCAGAACAGCGGCGGCACGCTGCGCATCGACCCCCTGCCCACCGTGCCCGGCCACGCCAGCCTGCTCTCGCTGCTGTTCCAGAACCTGCTGGCCAACGCGCTCAAGTTCGTGCCGCCCGGGCGCACGCCCCTGGTCCGCGTGTCGGCGGAGGTGAACGAAGGCATGGCGCGCATCACCGTGAGCGACAACGGCATCGGCATCGCGCCCGAGCACCTCTCGCGCCTGTTCCAGCCGTTCCAGCGGCTGCATCTGCGCAAGGAATACGAGGGCACCGGCCTGGGCCTGGCCATCAGCCGGCAGATCGCCGAACGGCATGGCGGCAGCATCGAGGTCCACGCCGATCCGGATCAGGGATCGTGCTTTTCGGTGACGCTGCCGGTGGGCTAGGGAACACCCCCTGCGCCGCGGCGCATCTCGGTGCCACCGCCAGAGGCGGTGGCTATTCGACAAGCTCAGCGCTGGCCGGCGGTGCTGCAGGCGCCCTCGGGCACGCCCAGCTTCTTCAGCAGGATGGCGGGCAGGCAGAAGCCGGTGAAACCGGACTGGAACAGGTTGAAGCCGGCGAAGGCGGTCAGCGCGAGGAACCACGGGCTCACGAAGATGGGGCTGCCTTCCACGCCCAGCGCGAGCGAGAGCATCACCATGAAACCGGCGAAGATGCGGATGTAGCGTTCGATGG
>CAZFEH010000100.1:0-2689 GCA_964517615.1 uncultured Demequinaceae bacterium | reverse complement strand
CTGCTGTTCGTTCCCATCCTTACCGCCCATGAGGTCCTGAACCTGGAGGCGGTCTTCACCGGTCTCATCGCCTTCGTCTGCTTCGGAACCCTCGCATCCGCCACCTACATCGTCAACGACCTGCTCGACCTCGACGCGGACCGGCACCATCACAAGAAAAAGAAACGCCCCTTCGCGGCAGGAACACTCAGTGTGCAATGGGGACTGGTTTCGATCGTGGCGCTGATGCTCACGAGCCTGTTGTTCGCGCTGGCGCTGCCCCTTGGCTTTCAACTGAGCCTGCTGGCCTACCTGGTGACCACCCTGTTGTATTCGCTATGGCTCAAGCGCATGGCCAGCCTCGACGTGCTGGTGCTCGCTGGCCTGTACACGCTGCGGATCATTGCCGGCGGCTTCGCCACGGGCATCGACCTGTCCTTCTGGCTGCTGGCGTTCTCCATGTTCATCTTCCTGTCGCTGGCCCTGGTCAAGCGGGTCGCGGAGCTCGTGGAAGTGCACAAGCGGGAAGCGGTCGCGGGCGCGAGCCTGGGCAAGCTCCGCGGCCGCGAATACGACACGGAAGACATCGCCGTCCTGCAGAGCCTGGGAGCGAGCAGCGGCTACCTGGCCGTGCTGGTGCTTGCGCTCTACATCAACAGCGAAGAAGTGTTCGATCTGTATCGGGCACCGGAACTGCTCTGGCTGATCGCCCCCTTGCTGCTGCTGTGGGTCACCCGCATGTGGGTCGTGACGGCCCGCGGCTACATGGACGAGGATCCGATCTTCTACGCGGTCAAGGACCCCGAGACCTGGGCCACCGGAGCAACCGTGGTCTTGATCATGCTGGCGGCAACCTTTGTCGCCATCTGACCTGGCCGCAAACAGACCACTGCCCGCCAACCACGCGATGAACACCGCCACCCCGACCCCGACCTGCACCCTCTGCGGCCTGCCCATCGCGCGCGCGCGCCTGCAAGAGACGCTCGACGGCCTGCTGGCGCGCATCGCGCGCGGCGAGGGCGCGTGGCTGGTGACGCTCAACACCGAGATGCTGGCCCGCGGCAGCCGCGAGCCAGCCTACCTGGCACTGATCGCTCAGGCCGACATCATCACCGCAGACGGCATGCCGCTGGTCTGGGCCTCCCGCCGCAAGGGCGCGGGCCAGGCCATCGACGGACGAACCACCGGCGTAGACCTGGTCGACGCCTACCTGCGCCTGCCGCGGGTACCGGCCTACGCCATCATCGGCGGCCAGGACCCCATGGCCACGCTGGCCCGCTACGAGCCCGCGGCCCGGGAAGCCTGCCGCTACCTGTTCGACGGCAAGGTCGACCTTGGCGATGCGCAACTGGATGAGTTTGCCCGTGCCCTGAAAGAGCGCGAGGTGCGGACGCTCTTCATCGCGCTGGGCGTGCCCAAGCAGGACCGGCTCGCCCTCGCGCTGCGCGCCAGGCTGCCCCATCTGGTGATCGCGGGCATCGGCGGCACCTTTGAAATCCTCGGCCCCAAGGGCAGCCGCGCGCCTCGCTGGATGCAAGGCGCCGGGCTGGAGTGGCTCTATCGCCTGATCAAGGAGCCGGGAAGGCTCTGGAGACGCTACCTGATCAGCTATCCTGCGGGGATCGGGATGCTGCTCAAGGACGGCTTGAAGAAGGCGCGACCCTGACCGTTCGGCCAGGGGAAAGCAGCCCTGGTGGCGCCGGATGCATGAGGTAGACTGGCTCCCCGGATCATCAACCCGGCAACACCACAAGCTTGGCAAGCGGGCGCAGGTCAGCCGGATGAACGCCTTCATGGCGCGGAAATGGTAGAGCGTGTACGAGTCTTTCTACGGCCTTCGCGAGAAGCCTTTTTCCATCCAGCCGGACCCGGACTTCCTGTTCATGAGCCAGCGCCACACGCTGGCCTACAGCATGCTGGAATACGGCCTGCTCAGCCGGGCGGGCTTCACCGTGATCTGCGGCGACATCGGGTGCGGCAAGACAACGCTGATCCGCCAGTTGCTCAACACGCTGGGCGACGACGTGAGCGTGGGACTGGTCACTAACACGCACCAGGACATGGGCAACCTGCTGGAATGGATCATGCTCGCCTATGGCCTCCCGTTCGAGGGGAAATCCCAGGTCAGCCAATACGATGCTTTTCAGCGTTTCCTGATCGGCGAGTACGGCAAGAAGCGCCGGGTGGTGCTGATCGTGGACGAGGCGCAGAACCTCAGCGTGTCGGCGCTGGAGTACCTGCGGATGCTCTCGAACATCAATGCCGACAAGGATCAGTTGCTGCAGACGATCCTCGTGGGCCAGCCTCAGCTCAGGGAATTGCTCAGGCGCCCGGAGCTGCAGCAGTTGGCCCAGCGCGTGGCCGTGGACTTCTTCATTCCCCCCCTGGGCACGGTCGAAGTGGCGGACTACATCGAGCACCGCCTTCGCGTCGCAGGGCGCGATCGCTCGATCTTCAGTCCGCTGGCGATGGCCAGGATCGCCAAGGCCGCGCACGGCATTCCCCGCAACATCAACACACTGTGCGACATGGCCCTGGTCTACGGCTATGCGCACGAGGCCAGGGTGATCGACGTGCACCTGATCGAGGAGGTGCTTCAGGACCGCAGCCAGTTCGGCGCGCTGGGGGATCAGCCGGTCAAAGACGGCGAGATTCCGCCCGAGCGTGAATAATCTGTCAGTCATACGTTCTATTTCTGACGCGATAATGG
>CAZFEH010000099.1:0-2882 GCA_964517615.1 uncultured Demequinaceae bacterium | reverse complement strand
GAGGAGTTCACGGGGGCGTGCGTGAGCACGTCCCCGGCGGCCACGAGCGTGAAGGTCACGGTGGGAATGACGGGCTCGGGGGTCACCGAGGGTTCCGGGGCGGGCTCGGGCGTGCTCGCCGTGACCTGCGCCGATGCCGTGGCGGCGGGAACACCGGCTTCGGCTCGGATGTGGGGCAGGGTGAGGGCGAGCACTACGAGCGCACCGAGCACGAGCGCCAGCACGCTGAGCACCCCAGCCAGTGAACGGCGCGGCGCGACCACGTGCTGGGCTGTCACCTGCTGGGCTGTCACGTGGCGGGCCGAGTCCATGCGGGCCATTATCGCGGGTGCGGCGCGCGAGGGAGCAAAACGGATAGGGTGAACGCACCATGTCAACGCTGCCCAACGTCCTCACCGCGCTGCGTCTCCTCGCCGTGCCGGTGATGGTGTGGGCCTTTGTCCAGGACCACGGCGCGGAGGGCCGGTGGCGTTGGATCGCCCTGGGGCTCTTCGTGGTCGCCGGGCTCACCGATCTGCTGGATGGCTATCTGGCGCGCCGCTGGGAGGTGGTGACCTCATTCGGCAAGCTCGCCGACCCCATCGCGGACAAGGTGCTGGGGGTGGCCGCCTTGAGCATGCTCGCGTGGGCGGGGGAGGTGCCGTGGTGGCCCATCGCCGTGATCGTGGTCCGCGAGGTCGCCGTGACCCTGGGGCGCCTCGCGGTGGCCAGCTCGGTGGTGATCGCGGCGTCGGCGGGAGGCAAGGCCAAGACGCTCGGCCTGAACCTGGCCATCGGCCTGTTCCTGCTGCCCGGCATGCCAACGTGGGTGGACACGGTCGCGCTGTGGGTGCTCATCGCCGCCGTGGCGCTCGCCGTGGTCTCGGGCGTGGACTACGCGGGCAGGATCGTCCGCGCGCGGCGTGGCACAGCAGATTCGGCTGGCACGGACAGCATCGGGACAGACAATGCCGGCGCCGTCGACGCCCGCTGATCCCACGCCTGCTGACCTGACGCGGCTCGCGGCCCGCGTGATCGAGGCCCTGCGCGCCGCCGATGCCACGGTGGCCACCGCGGAATCTCTCACCGGGGGCCTGGCGTGCGCGGCGTTGGTCGACGTGCCCGGGGCGTCGGCGGCTGTGCGAGGCGGCATCGTCGCCTACGACGCGCAGGTGAAGGTCTCCCTGCTGGGTGTGCCCGAAGCGGTGCTGGAGGCCCACGGTCCCGTGAGTGTGGCCGTGGCCGAGGCGATGGCGGTCGGTGCGCGGGCGGCGGTGGGTGCCACCTGGGCCGTGGCGACCACGGGCGCGGCCGGACCCGAACCCCACGGGGGCCGCCCTGCCGGAACGTATGTGGTGGCGGTGGCGGGGCCGGGGGGTGCGGTGCAGGCGGTCGAGGGGCGCGCGGAGGGCACTCGTGCCGAGGTGCGGCACGCGGCGGCGAGGGCCGGGCTGGAACTGCTGTGGAACGCGGTCACGGAGGCCCGCTAGGGCAGGCCGCGCGAGGGCTCCAGAGTTGAGTCACATCGCCGCAATATTTGTGCATACAGCCGGGAACATGCGTGAGGTAGTCTGCGTTGTGCAAGACATGGAGAGTGCAAAGACCGTGCGGAAGGGAGTTCGCATGCCCGTGCTACGCAATGAGTTGGGCGATGTTCTCCGCGATGCCCGCCTGAGCCAGGGCAAGACGTTGCGGGACATCTCATCCCAGGCGCGCGTGTCCCTCGGTTACCTGAGCGAGGTGGAGCGCGGCCAGAAGGAGGCCTCGAGCGAGCTTCTCGCGTCCATCTGCGAGGCACTCGATGTCCCCATGTCCACCATCCTGCGTGACGTCTCCGAGCGTTTCGAGATCGCCGAGGCCTTCGCCGACACGCCCGTGCTGAGGCGCATGCCGGTGGTGCCGTCCATTCCGGACACGGTGCCCGAACTGCTCGGCACCTTCCGCGGTCGCTGACCGCGGCGCGTCGCCATGCGCTTGAGCGAGTTCCGGGCGCTGGCCGATGCCGTCTTCGGGGAGGGCTATGCGCGCACCTTGGCGCGCGAGCTGGTTCTCGACGGCTGCGACTGCCTCACCCCCGATGCCGCCCTGGAGGCGGGCTGGGCGCCCCGCGACGTGTGGCATGCGCTGTGCGACCAGATGAGCGTGCCCGCCGAGGCGCGCGATGGGGGAGACCTGCGCCGCATGGTGCCCCCTCGCCGATGACCGCGACACGCCGTATCGGCACGTCCTTCCATTCGAACAGGCGTTCGATTACGCTGGTCCCCAGGACACGGTGACGCGCGTTTCTCCACAGTCTGGGGCTGCTCGCGGGGCCAATGTCACAGGCGCGTCGTAGCGTCGATGCTGAAGAACACCACAGCTCAAGCGACAAGGCCTCGGGCAACCGGGCACTACGTGAGGAAGATGACATGGCACAGGCGGCAGATCGCAGCAAGGCCCTCGAGGCGGCACTGGGACAGATCGACAAGCAGTTCGGCAAGGGATCGGCCATGCGGCTGGGCGACCAGGAGCGCGTGGCCGTGGAGGCCATCCCCACCGGCTCCATCGCGCTCGACATCGCGCTCGGCATCGGCGGCCTGCCTCGCGGGCGCATCGTCGAGATCTACGGCCCGGAGGCCTCGGGCAAGACCACCGTGGCCCTGCACGCCGTTGCGAGCGTGCAGCGTGCCGGCGGCACGGCCGCATTCATCGATGCCGAGCACGCGCTGGACCCCGAGTACGCCAAGAGGCTCGGCGTGGACACGGACAACCTGATCGTGTCGCAGCCGGACACCGGAGAGCAGGCGCTGGAGATCGCCGACATCCTGGTGCGCTCGGGCGGCATCGACATCCTGGTGATCGACTCCGTCGCGGCCCTGGTGCCCAAGGCGGAGATCGAGGGCGAGATGGGCGACAGCCATGTC
>CAZFEH010000098.1:0-2912 GCA_964517615.1 uncultured Demequinaceae bacterium | reverse complement strand
TGCTCGCGGGCGTCTTCAGCGACGGCGAGGACATCTCGGTCCACATGACACCAGCGTAACCTACGGTGACGTAGGTTACTAGGCCGTAGGGTGTGTGTCGCGTCACATTCCATGCACGCGCACCGAGTCCAGCACCCACGGCTCACGCACCCGCAGCCCACCGGGCAAAGCCGTTCCATGCGGCGAGATCCCCAGCCGCACAATACGGTGAAAGATCCGCCCGGAATAGGGACTTTTATGCGAATCCGCAGAAAACGGAGTGGGTAAGGAGGGAGCGGCTGCAAGGCCCAACACCCCCACCCACCACTACGCCAGGCGCCGCATCCAGCCGTGCACGTCTTCGGCGCGTCCATACTGGATGTCCGTCAACCGCGACCGGATCGCCATAGTCACCGCACCGGGCCCACCCTCGCCCACGGTCAGCTCGAAGTCGTCGGACCCGAAGCGCCCCACGGGAGTCACCACTGCAGCGGTCCCGCACGCGAACACCTCGGCGATCTCACCGGACTCCAGGCCCGAGCGCACCTCGGCGAGCGTGATGTCCCGCTCGACCACCTTGACGTCATCTTCGGCCAGCAGTTCCAGCACCGAAGAGCGCGTGATGCCCTCCAGGATGTTGCCGTTGATGACGGGCGTCACCACGGTGCCGTCGCGCAGCACCAGGAAGACGTTCATGCCGCCCAGTTCCTCGAGCATGGTCCCCGACTTCGCGTCCAGGTACAGCACCTGCTCGTAGCCGCGCTCATAGGCCGCCATCTGCGGCATGAGCGAGGCCGCATAGTTGCCGCCGCACTTGGCGGAGCCGGTGCCCCCGGGGCCTGCCCGGTGATAGTCCTTCTCGATCCAGATGGACACGGGCTTGACCCCGCCGGAAAAGTACGGCCCCACGGGCGAGGCGATCACGAGGTACTCGACGTGGTGCGCGGGGCGCACACCCAGGAACGCCTCATGCGCGTACATGAAGGGCCGCAGGTACAGGCTCGACTCCTCCGCGCCCGGCACCCAGGCCGCGTCCTCACGGACCAGCGCCTCGATCGACCCCAGGAAGTCCTCCACCGGCAGTTCGGGCAGCGCGAGGCGCCAGGCGGAGCGAGCCAACCGAGCGCCGTTGGCCTCGGGCCGGAACGCCCACACCGAGCCGTCGGCCCAGCGGTACGCCTTGAGGCCTTCGAAGACCTCCTGGCCGTAGTGCAGCACGGCCGCAGCCGGCGACAGGGACAGCGGCCCATAGGCCTCCACCCGGCGGTCGTGCCAGCCGTTCTCCGGGTCCCAGGTCACGCGCGCCATGTGGTCGGTGAACTGCTTGCCGAAGCTCATCTCGGCGAGGGCCGCCTCACGGGCAGCGTCCGATGCCGGGGCCGGGTTGGGCACGACACGGAAGGCCTCCACGTTCGAGGGAGCGCCTGCTGACGTCATGCTCATGGTGAGACCTTCCGTGTCGTAGTGAGTTGAGGTGCGTCTATCCCCGAATGCGGGCGGCGATCGCGTCGCCCACCTCGGCAGTGCTGCGCGGGGCCGCCCCGGAGGCCGATGCGCCGACCTTGGCCGCGGCATCGGCCGCTACCGCAGCCTCCACGCGAGCGGCCAGTTCCGGGTGTCCCAGGAAGTCGAGCATCATCGCGACGGACAGGACCGTGGCGGACGGGTCCGCGACGCCCAACCCGGCGATGTCGGGCGCCGAGCCGTGCACGGGTTCGAACATCGACGGCCCCGTGCGGTCGGGGTTGACATTGCCCGAAGCCGCCAGGCCGATGCCGCCCGAGACGGCCGCTGCCTGGTCGGTGAGGATGTCACCGAACAGGTTGTCGGTCACGATCACGTCGAACTTGCCGGGGTTGGTGGTCATGACGATGGTCGCGGCGTCGATGTGCAGGTAGTCCCACGTGACATCCGGGAACTCCGGCGCGACCGCCTCGACCGTGCGCCGCCACAGGTGACCCGCATGCACCAGCACATTGTGCTTGTGCACGAGCGTCACATGCTTCCGCTCCCGCCCTGCCGCCACGGAGAACGCGTAGCGCACCACGCGCTCCACCCCGTGCCGGGTGTTGACCGAGACCTCGGTGGCGATCTCGTGCGGGGTGTCCACCCGCAGCGCGCCGCCATTGCCCACATAGGGACCCTCGGTCCCTTCGCGCACCACCACGAAGTCGATGGTGCCGGGCTCGCGCAGCGGCGAGACCTCGCCCGGGTACAGACGCGAGGGACGCAGGTTGACGTACTGGTCCAGGGCGAAGCGCAGCTTGAGCAGCAGGCCGCGCTCCAGCACGCCCGAGGGCACGCTGGGGTCGCCGATGGCGCCCAGCAGGATCACGTCGTGACCGGCGATGGCCTCAAGGTCCTCGTCGGTGAGCGTCTCACCCGTGGCGTGCCAGCGCCGCGCCCCGAGGTCGAACTCGGTGGTCTCGAAGCTCAGGTCGGTGCCCTCGGTGGCTGCGGCGAGGCACTTGAGTCCCTCCGCCACCACCTCGGGGCCGATGCCGTCGCCGGCGACGACGGCCAAACGATACGTGGTCATCGGGCCGCAGCACCGTCCACGTAGTCCGAGTCCGCGTTGCCCGACCACGCGAACAGCTTGCGCAGCTCGCGGCCGGTGGCCTCGATGGGGTGGTTCTGGCCCTCTTCGCGCAGCGCGAGGAACTCGACAGCACCGTTGTCCTGGTCGTCGATGAAGCGCTTGGCGAAGGCACCCGACTGGATGTCGGCGAGCACGGCCTTCATGTGCTCCTTGACGTCGGGGGTGATGACGCGGGGGCCGGAGACGTAGTCGCCGTACTCGGCCGTGTCGGAGATCGACCAGCGCTGCTTGGTGATGCCGCCCTCCCACATGAGGTCCACAATGAGCTTGAGCTCGTGGAGCACCTCGAAGTAGGCGATCTCGGGCTGGTAGCCGGCCTCGGTCAGCGTCTCGA
>CAZFEH010000097.1:1132-3063 GCA_964517615.1 uncultured Demequinaceae bacterium | reverse complement strand
CGCGCCCATGGCGGGGATCACCAATGCCGCGTTCCGACGGCTGTGCCGCGAGCACCACCGGCGTGTCCACGGTCAGCGGCCCGATGTGCAGCGGCGGCAGCAGGCGCGCACCGGCCGGGAGAGCAGTCATTGCTCCATTGTCGCCGATGCCGGGTCGGGGTCGTCGTCGGCATCGTCGTGGTCGTCGTCGTGGTCGTCGAAGCCGGCGTCGTCGTTGTTCACGTCCTGTGCGGCGACCAGTGCCGCTACGAGCGTGGTGATGGGCACGGCCAGCACCAGTCCGATCGAGCCGACAAGGGTGCGCACCACCTCCTCGGCGATGTCCCCGGCGGTGAGGGTCTGCACCAACGAGGTGTCGTACATCGTCACGAGCATGATGACCGGCAGCGCCGCCCCCACATACGCGAAGGCGATGGTGTAGACCGTGGAGGCGATGTGGTCCCGGCCGATGCGCATGCCGGAGGTGAACAGTCCGCGCCAACCCAGGTCGGGGCGGGCGCGGCGCAGTTCCCACACGGCCGATGCCTGGGTCACGGTGACGTCGTTAAGCACCCCGAGTCCCGCGAGGATGATGCCGCACAGCACCAGGCCCTCCAAGGACACGTTGCGGGTCCAGAACTCGAGGTGGACGCCCTCCTCATTCCACAGTCCCGTGAGGTGGCTGGTGCGCACGGCCCACCAGGCGAGCACTGCGGTGATCGACAGCCCCACCAGGGTGCCCAGATAGGCGGTGGTGGTGCGCGCGTTGAACCCGTGCGCCATATACAGCAGCACCGCGAGCGCGCCCGAGCCGGTTACGAGCGCCACCGCCAGCGGCGGCCCGCCGTTGAACAGGGCGGGCACGGTGAAGAAGATGACGATGCCAAAGGCAGTGATGAGGCCCAGCAGCGCTCCGAGTCCGCGCCACCGGGCGACCACCAGCACGAGTGCCACGTACAGCAATGCCAGCCACAGCATCGGCGCCCCGCGTTCGAAGTCGCTGAAGCCCAGCGAGCCGTCCTCCATCTGCATCGCCCGGGCTCGGTGCCCCACTTCCAGGTGCAAGGTGGGGTCGCCAAAGGTCAGCAGCGGGAACTCGCCGCGCTCCTCCTGGCCGTTGATGATGGCCATCGCCGCGCCGTCCTCGGCAACCGAGGTGACGGTGATGGACACCCACTGGGTGCCGGGCGGCGCGGTCTCCAGCGAGCCGCGATGGGAGAAGTCGGTGGGCCACACCTGCACCGCGCCAAAGGCGGTCAGGAACAGCACCAGGGCAACCGCGAGCCCCAGGATGTTGGTGGTGCGCTCCGAGACGCGGATCTCCCGCGCCTCGATGCCGTGCCCGTGACCTGCGCCCATGTCAGGTGCTACGCCCCGATAAGGCGCTCCGCGAGGTAGGACTGCACCTGCGACAGCGCGACCCTCTCCTGCGCCATGGTGTCGCGGTGGCGGATGGTGACAGCCTGGTCGTCGAGCGTGTCAAAGTCCACGGTGATGCAGTAGGGCGTGCCCACCTCGTCCTGGCGGCGGTAGCGCTTGCCGATGGACTGGGTCTCGTCGTAGTCCACGGTCCAGGCGGCGCGCAGCTCCTTGGCGAGGTTCTGTGCGGTGGGCAGCAGGGCGTCGGTCTTGGACAGGGGCAGCACCGCGGCCTTGGACGGCGCGAGGCGGTGGTCCAGCTTGAGCACCATGCGCTTCTCGGTCCCGCCCGATGCCGTGGGGGCTTCTTCCTCCACGTACGCCTCGACCAGGAAGGCCATGAGCGAGCGCGTCAGGCCCGCGGCGGGCTCGATGACGTAGGGCGTGTAGCGCGAGTTGGTCGCGGCGTCAAAGTAGCTGAGGTCCTTGCCGGAGTGCTCCGAGTGGGTCTTGAGGTCAAAGTCGGTGCGGTTGGCGATGCCTTCGAGCTCACCCCATTCGCTGCCTTGGAAGCCGAAGCGGTATTCGATGTC
>CAZFEH010000097.1:0-1122 GCA_964517615.1 uncultured Demequinaceae bacterium | reverse complement strand
CGATGTCCACGGTGCGCTTGGAGTAGTGCGACAGCTTCTCCTGGGGGTGCTCGTAGAGGCGCAGGTTGTCGCGCTTGATGCCCAGCCCCACATACCAGTCGGTGCGGGTGTCGATCCAGTACTGGTGCCATTCCTCGTCGGTGCCGGGCTTGACGAAGAACTCCATCTCCATCTGCTCGAACTCGCGGGTGCGGAAGATGAAGTTGCCGGGCGTGATCTCGTTGCGGAACGACTTGCCGATCTGGCCGATGCCGAAGGGCACCTTCATGCGGGCGCTCGACTGGACGTTGGCGAAGTTCACAAAGATGCCCTGCGCGGTTTCGGGCCGCAGATAGTGCAGGCCGGACTCGTCGGAGGCGGCACCCAGGTAGGTGCGCAGCAGGCCGTTGAACATCTTGGGCTCGGTCCACTGGCCGCGCGTGCCGCAGTTCTCGCAGGCGATCTCGGCGAGCCCGCCTTCGGGGGCGCGGCCCTTCTTCTCCTCGAAGGCCTCGATCAGGTGGTCCTCACGGTAGCGCTTGTGGCAGGACAGGCACTCGACCAGGGGGTCCACGAACGCCGCGATGTGGCCCGAGGCCTCCCACACCTGCGGGGACAGGATCACTGAGGAGTCGAGGCCCACGATGTCGTCGCGGCTGGTGACCATCGCCCGCCACCACTGGCGCTTGATGTTCTCCTTGAGTTCCACGCCCAGCGGCCCGTAGTCCCAGGCGGAGCGGGTGCCGCCGTAGATCTCGGAGCAGGGGAAGACGAAGCCGCGCCGCTTGGCGAGGGAGATGACGTCGTCGAGGCGCGTAGCCATGGGTAACTCTCCTGGGTTGAAGGCTTCCGGTGTGGGGCGAGGGCCCGTCCGAGCCAGTCTAGTCCGGCGCCCGCCCTCCCGCCGTTCTCTGCGACTTCGCAGAAAGCAGTCAAAGTAGGGGCTAACTTTGACCGAATCCTGCGGCCACGAGGCACGGGGCCTCGCATCGTGCAAGCCAAGCGAACTGCGGCCAGTGTCAGACCACCGAGTTACGGTCCTGGACATGAGAGGCAGCGGACCCCCGACCTCATGACCCGCACCACCAGCAACTCACCACCGTGAGAAGCCAGCAATACGATGGCACCATGACCTGGCAGTTG
>CAZFEH010000096.1:0-3137 GCA_964517615.1 uncultured Demequinaceae bacterium | reverse complement strand
GCCTCTCCAACCGAACTCGCCACCGCCAGACGCCGCGTTCAGTGCGAAAGCAAGACGGGCATCCGAAGATCGCGCAGCACCCCTGCCGTGGCGCCGCCGAGCACGAAGTCCCGCAACCTCGAATGGCCGTACCCGCCCATGATGAGGAGCTGAGCATCGAGTTCCAGGGCGTGCCTCTGCAAGGTTTCCGCTATGGGGCAGTCCTCGGCCCGGATAGGCAAGAAGCTGGCCTTCACGCCTGCCTGCCGGAGGCCTTCCGCAAGACGAGCGCCCGCATCTTCATCCTGCAACGGTTTCTCATCCGTCACCGTGACGACATGCACCTCCCTGGCGCGTTCCAGCAGACGGGTCGCATCCGCAAGAGCCCGCGCAGCCACCCGGCTGCCGTCCCAGGCGATCGCGATGCGGTTGATCCCGTTGGACTCTGCACCTTCGGGCACGAGAATCGTCGGACGTCCCGAGCCGAAAACCATCGCCTCGGCCAGCATCTGAATTCCCGGGATTCCGGAGCTCCAGCCAACCAGTGCGAGGTCGAAGTAGCGCGCTTCGGATGCGGCGGCTTCGCCAAGAAGCGCAGGCGCGGCCTTGAGCGTTCTGGCGGTCACCGGCAGTCCGCTTGCCTCGGCTTTCCCGCGGGCGAGGTCCATGAGCTTTGCTCCTGCCTGTGCGCTCAGCGTCTCCGCGTTGCGGATGAGCTCCGGCAGATTCATCAATACGCGCGAAAGCGCGCTGGTGACCGGAGGGACATCCGCCTCTAGCGCGACCACGTGCAGTTCCGCGCTGACCAGACCCGCTAGCGCGGCAGCATTGCGGATGGAAGCCTCGCTGTGGGCGTCGGGGTAGGTGAGGAGAGGCAGGAAAGAGCGGATCTTCATGTTGTCGGTCTTTCTGCAATTTTCAGTTGGCTTCAGCGGACGACGAGGACGGGCACCGGGCTGTGGGCAAGCACTTCCGCAGTCTGGCTTCCCAGCAACATCCGGCCGATTCCACGCCGGCCGTGCGAGGACATGACGATCAGACTGCAGCCCTGCGTCCGGGCTGTTTCCACAATCGCCTCGGCAGGCGGTGAGTCAGGCACGTGCACGACCGAAGCTTCGACACCGAGCTTGGCGGCAGCTACCTTTACGTTGGCCAGCAGCTTCTCCGCGGCGTCCTTCCGTCCCTCTTCATAGCCGGAGATATCAACGGGCAGCGGCGCCCATCCTGCTGACGAGGCGGCCGCGTAATAGGGGAACGGCTCCGTGACAGTGATCACGGTAACGCGCGCGCCAAGGATCTTGGCAAGCGAAAGACCATGGTCCACGCCCTTTTGGGCGACTTCGGATCCATCGGTCGAGATCAGGATGTGCTTGTACATGTTACGTCTCCGTGGTGTCTCAGCGACAGACTCGGCAATGTTGCTTTCTGGCAGTCCACCAGCCCCTGATAAGCACCTGCGCTGCGATCGTCGTTGTCGAGGCGCAACCAGAAGCTTGAAATGACAGCGAGACACCCATACGCCTGCCTACATCTTACAGCGCAACGCCACGGAAAGCAGCAGGGAACGAGATGCGATTGCTTATTCTAAACGCTGGAAGCTCAAGCCTGAAATTCGGCGTCTTCAGTGCAGGTGACAACACCCGCGAGGTGTTCAAGGGTTCCTACGAGCGCTTCCGGAACGGAGGTTGCGAATACCGCTTCCGGCACGGCGAAACGCACGAGCGCGGCGCGGCCGCGTTCGCCAGTCCCAGCGACGCGTTGAAGGGCGTACCGG
Source organism: uncultured Demequinaceae bacterium (assembly GCA_964517615.1). Taxonomy (GTDB): domain Bacteria; phylum Actinomycetota; class Actinomycetes; order Actinomycetales; family Demequinaceae; genus Demequina. Next base: position 1,384 of record CAZFEH010000096.1, on the reverse strand, counting down.
ATGCGCTGAAGCGGTTTGACCTGGACTCGATCGATGCGATCGGCCACCGGATCGTGCACGGCGGGGCCAGCTTCTCCGCGCCGACACTGCTGGATGACGAAACGATCGAGGCCATCGCCGTGCTCACGCCGCTGGCGCCGCTTCACAATCCGGCGAACCTGGAAGCGGTCCGGCTCTGCCGCGGCTTATGGCCTGACGTTCCGCAGATCGCCGTTTTCGACACGGCCTTCCATCTCACCAATCCGGCCTTCGCGACCACTTACGCGGTGCCGGAGAGATGGCGCGCTGCCGGCCTTCGCCGCTACGGGTTCCACGGCACCTCGCACAAATATGTGGCTTACAGGGCGGCCGAGGAAGTCGGCCGACCGCTTTCGGACCTCCAGTTGGTGAGCATCCATCTCGGGAACGGCGCCAGCGTCTGCGCCGTCAACCGCGGACAGAGCATGGACAGTTCGATGGGCATGACGCCGCTGGAAGGGCTGGTCATGGGAACCCGCTCGGGAGATGTCGATCCTGGCGCCTTCGGCTTCCTCGCGCGGGAACTCGGGCTGTCCGTCCAGGAGATCGAGGACGCCCTCTACGACGAAAGCGGGCTGAAGGGGCTGGCGGGCTCGTCCGACATGCGCGACATCGAGGACAGCGCCGCAAAGGGGGATCTTCTTGCCCAGCTGGCGATCGAGATCTACGCCTACCGCGCCCGCAAGTATGTCGGTGCATACGCGGCAGCCATGGGCGGGCTCGACGCGGTCGTCTTCACCGGAGGCATCGGCGAGAACTCCCCCTCGATGCGCCGGCGCATCTGCGACGGGCTGGATTTCATGGGCCTGCAGCTCGACCATGACCGCAACATGGCCGTGAAACTCTCGGGGCCGGCAGCACCGCAAATCCAGGCATACGGGTCCCGTGTCCGCGTCTTCGTCACGGAGACAGCCGAGCAACTCATGATCGCCCGCGAGACGGCGGCAACGCTGACCGCAGCCAGGCCGACCCGGCTATTGCGGCTTCCGATCGCCGTCTCCGGCCGGCACGTTCACCTGTCCCGCGCGGCAGTGGATGCCCTCTTCGGCAAGGACTACGTGCTGGACCAGGCGACACCGTTGCGACAGCCGGGACACTGGTGTGCGAAGGAGCGGGTCACGCTCGTCGGGCCCAAGGGAAAACTTGCGAGCGTCGCGATCCTCGGGCCGCTGCGGGAGCGCACGCAGATCGAGATATCCCGCACCGACAGCTTTGCCCTCGGCATCGATGTGCCCGTGCGCGACAGCGGCAAACTCGAGGGAACACCGCAGGTGACGATCACAGGGCCGGCGGGAAGTTTTACCACGGAGGGCCTGATCATCGCCGCCCGGCACATCCATGTGAACCCAGCCGATGCGGCCAGGCT
>CAZFEH010000095.1:0-3362 GCA_964517615.1 uncultured Demequinaceae bacterium | reverse complement strand
GTGGTGCTCAACTTGTACCCCTACAACCCCGGCCACCTGATGATCTGCCCGCACCGGCACATCGGCTGGTACACCGAGGCCACCGACGCCGAACGCGATGAGATGTCGGCCCTGACCCAAGACGCCATGCGCATCCTGCAGGCCGTGACCGGGACCCAGGGCTTCAACATCGGCATGAATCAGGGTGTGACCGGAGGTGCGGGCATCTCCGAGCATCTGCACCAGCATGTGGTGCCGCGCTGGGTGGGGGATGCCAACTTTTTGCCCATCGTGGGCCGCACCAAGGCCATGCCGGAATTGCTGGACGACACCTGGGAGCGCGTGAGCACGGCCTGGGCCGCCTATGTCAAGGGAGAACTGTAGATGCTGGGCAGGTTGCGGCCGTGGGTCGCCAAGGTGTGGCGTGCGCCCGCCGCGGGACTGGTCAAGCTGGGCGTGCACCCCAATGCGGTGACCATCACGGGCACCGTCGGGGCCGTCGCTGCGGCGGTGTGGTTCTTCCCGCAGGGCGGGATCATGCTGTTCTGGGGAGTGGTGGTCATCACCGTCTTTGCCAGCACCGACATGCTCGACGGCACGATGGCGCGGCTGTCGGGCAAGTCCTCGCGCCTGGGCGCCTATCTCGATTCGACCCTGGACCGGGTCGCCGACGCCGCGATCTTCGGTGCGCTCATGTGGGGCTTCCTGGACGTGGATCGTCACACCGCCCTCGCAGCGCTGTTCGCCATGATGCTGGGCACTCTCGTGCCCTATGCCAGGGCGCGAGCCGAAGGACTCGGCATCGAGGCCAAGGGCGGCATCGCGGAGCGGCCTGATCGTCTTGCCATCGGCGGAGTCGCCGCCGCGGCGGTGGGTCTTGGTGCGCCGCTGTGGATTCTGACCGCGACCCTGTGGCTCCTGGCTGCAGCGGCGCCGTTCACCGTGGTGCAGCGCACCCTTATGGTGGTGCGGGCGACCCGGGTTGACCGCGAGGCGCGCACCGAGGACGCTCCCGCGGCATGAACCTCTTTCTGGCCGCATGGAAGACCTCCGAGGTGCTGCCTCGGAGCGTGAGCCGTGCCACGGCCGCCGCCGGAGCGTGGTGCGTCTGGGTGCGCCGAGGCAAGGCCTGCCTGCGACTGGAGGACAACCTGCATCGGGTCACGGGGGCACAGGGCCGCCAACTGCGGCGCCTGAGCAGGGCGGGCCTGGCCTCGACGGCGCGCTACTACGCCGATGTGCTGGAGTTCTCGCGCATCACGCCCGCGCAGATCGATGCGCGAGTGCGGGTGATAGGGGTGGAGGATGTGCATGCCTCGCTCGCGGCCGATGCGACGGTGGCGATCGTGCTGGGGCACATGGCCAACTGGGATCTCGTGGGGGCGTACACGTGCCGGCATATCGGCAAGGTCACCTCGGTGGCGGAGATCCTGGAGCCGCGGGAGGTCTTCGACAAGTTCGTGGCGGTGCGCGAACTGGTGGGCATGCGGATTCTGGGCCACGAGGGTTCCGCCACATTCCGCTCCCTCATCTCCATCGCCAAGTCCGAGGGCGGCGTCATTGCGCTGCTGGCCGATCGTGACATGAGCGGCAGCGGCCTGGTGGTGGACTTCGCGGGTCACAAGGCGCGGGTGGCGCCGGGGCCGGCCGCGTTGTCGCTTGCGGTGGGCTGCGATCTGTATCCGCTCGCGGCGTACTATGAGCGGCTCCACGGGGCCAGGCGACGTCAGGCAGGCAGCAGATGGGGCATCGTCATGGACATCGGGCCGCGCATTCCCGTGCCCCAGGAAGGCACCCGCGCCGAGAAGGTGCAGGCGATGTCCGAGACGTGGGCGCAGTGGCTGGGGGAGAAGGTGCGCGAGCATCCCGAGGACTGGCACATGCTCCAGCGATTTGGCTGGGTGGACTAGTGCCTGGTTGGGTGGCCTGATGCGCATCGGCATCGTGTGTCCGTACTCACTGGATCGCCCCGGTGGCGTGCAGCTGCACGTGAGCGACCTCGCGCAGGCCCTCATGGCCCGCGGGCACGAGGTGTCGGTGCTCGCGCCGGCGGCGCCCAAGACGCCCGTTCCCGACTATGTGCGCACCACGGGTCGCTCGATGGCGCTGCACTACAACGGCTCGGTGGCCCGCGTCACGTTCGGCCTCGGCTCGGCCGCGCGGGTGCGGGGCTGGCTCGCGGACGGGGCGTTCGACGTGGTGCATCTGCATGAACCGGGCGCACCGTCGCTGAGCATCATCGCGATGTGGGCCCGCATCGGCCCCACGGTCGCCACCTTCCACACCTCGAACGACGACTCGGCGCTCATGCGCCTCGCCAAGCCGTGGATCAAGCCCGGCTTCGAGGTGCTCGACGCGCGCATCGCCGTGTCGCCCTCGGCGGCGCGCACGGTCAAGGACCACCTGCGCATCGACGCCACCCACATCATCCCCAATGGCGTGGACACGAGCGCCTTCGTGAACGCCCAACCGCATTTTCGCTGGCAGGGCACGGCGGAGGTGCCCACGGTCGGGATTCTCGGGCGCCTGGACGAGTCGCGCAAGGGGCTCGATGACTTTCTTCAGGCCATCCCGCATGTGCGCAGCAGACACCCGCGGGCGCGCTTCCTGGTGGCGGGGCGGTTCTCCGATCGAGTCGCGGCCAAGGCTGCCCGGGCAGGGGCAGAGGTGGTGGGTGAGCTCGACGAGGGCGAGAAGGCCACCTTCATGTCCTCGGTGGACGTCTATTGCGCCCCCAACACCGGCGGTGAGAGCTTCGGCATCGTACTCGTGGAGGCCATGGCCGCGGGCGCTGCGGTGGTGGCCAGCGACCTGCAGGCCTTCTGCGACGTGGCCACGGACGACACGGGCGAACTCACGGTCGCGTTGCATGAGGTGAACAACCCGGCCTCGCTCGCCCGCGAGATCAACGCGCTGCTGGGAGATCCCGACCTGCGCACACGGCTGTCAGAGCGTGGCCGACGCCGCGCAGGCACCTTCGACTGGCACCAGGTTGCCCCTCGTATCGAGGAGACCTACGAGGACGCCATTAGACTGGACGCCAGTTTCTCTCCCCAACCCGAAAAGGAACCCCACGCATGAGCACGCCCCAGGTCGGAACCGATCTCGTCAAGCGCGGCATGGCCGAGATGCTCAAGGGCGGCGTCATCATGGACGTCGTCACCCCCGAGCAGGCTCGCATCGCCGAGGATGCCGGCGCGGTGGCCGTCATGGCGCTCGAGCGCGTGCCCGCCGACATTCGTGCGCAGGGTGGCGTGGCCCGCATGAGCGACCCCGACCTGGTTCAGGGGATCATCGACGCGGTGTCGATTCCGGTGATGGCCAAGGCCCGCATCGGCCACTTTGTCGAGGCGCAGGTGCTGCAGAGCCTCGGTGTGGACTAC
>CAZFEH010000094.1:0-3363 GCA_964517615.1 uncultured Demequinaceae bacterium | reverse complement strand
AGTTCTCTGAGAACTGCTGAACGCAAAGGGCCCCCGGCATACGCCGGGGGCCCTTCGCGTTGCCCTGCCCCACCCGCTCACCCACCCCCGCTCACCCACCCCCAATGGTGTTGAAATCTGTAGGTGTTGACGACTTTTGCCTCCTGTGGTGCGAAAAACTGTAGGTGGCGGCCGAAAGTCTCACGGATGCACCGGAGGTGACCACGTGCGTGGGTCCTTATGAAGACGGAAGTGCACCTGCAGTTTTTCGCACCATAGGACGCATTTCTTGAAAACACCTACAGATTTCAACACCATTGAGGGAGGGTGCGGGGGAGGGTGCGGGTGCGGGGGAGGGGCCAACCGCCACCGTGTGGCCGGCTACGACGCATTCGGGTACTTGGCCATCATGGAGATCGTGGGCAGCGAGCCCGATGCCGGACCCCTCGGCATTGCCTTCAACGACATCTCGCTCCTGGCTGAGGAGGGAGCGATCCTGCCGGATGAGTTCGAGTTGCCACTAGATGAGGAATCGGATTCCGGTGCGGACTCCGACGAGTATGCGGACTCGGAGGGGGACCCTCAGGCAGGGCTGAACGGGCTCCTGGAACCGAAACCGGCCGTGCCGCGAGACTCTACAACCATGGAATCGCAGGCCCGCCGGAGGGCATAGCAGCGACTCCTCCGCGTGCCCTATGGTGGTGGGTGTCGGTCTCTGCCGGAGACCGACACCCACCACCATGTCCGGCGTGGGGGATGGAGTTGGCATTGTGCCGCTCCTTCTGGCACAATATTCCGGTTGCCCTTTCACAGGGTGGCCAGCCGTCACAACGAACCCCACTTCGGAATTGTTGGTGCGCGCGTCAAGCGCAGCGCGACACGCCCGAGCGCGGGGGTCGGTGCGACACACAGAGATTCACTCAAGAGAAGGCAGAGACACGCCATGGCGGGACAGAAGATCCGCATTCGGCTGAAGAGCTATGACCACGAGGTCATCGACTCTTCGGCCCGCAAGATCGTTGAGACGGTCACGCGCGCCGGTGCGTCTGTGGTGGGCCCCGTCCCGCTGCCGACGGAGAAGAACGTGTTCGTCGTGATCCGTTCTCCCCACAAGTACAAGGACTCCCGCGAGCACTTCGAGATGCGCACGCACAAGCGCCTCATCGACATCGTGGACCCGACGCCCAAGGCTGTCGACTCGCTCATGCGTCTCGACCTGCCCGCGGACGTCAACATCGAGATCAAGCTCTAGTAGCTGTAAGGACCCCAACCACCATGACTTCCACTTCCAATGCCCAGCGCACCGTCACGGCGCTGCTCGGTACGAAGCTGGGCATGACGCAGGTGTGGGACGCCAACGGCCGGGTCGTCCCGGTCACGGTCGTCCAGGTTGACACCAACGTCGTGACCCAGGTGCGAAGCGTCGAGACCGACGGCTACGAAGCCGTTCAGCTCGCCTTCGGCACTGTTGACCCCCGCCGCGTCACCAACCCCCTCAAGGGCCACTTCGAGGCTGCCGGCGTCACGCCGCGCCGCCACGTCGCCGAGGTGCGCACGGGCAATGCCGCCGAGTTCGCGCTCGGCCAGGAGATCGCCGCCGACGTGTTCGAGGCCGGTCAGCTGGTCGACGTCACCGGCACCACCAAGGGCAAGGGCACGGCTGGTGTGATGAAGCGTCACGGCTTCAAGGGTGTGGGCGCCTCGCACGGTGCGCACCGCAACCACCGCAAGCCCGGCTCCATCGGCGCCTCCGCCTCCGCCTCGCGCGTGTTCAAGGGCATCAAGATGGCCGGCCGCATGGGCAACGCCCGTCGCACGGTCCAGAACCTCACGGTCCACTCGGTCGATGCCGAGAAGGGTCTCCTGCTGCTCAAGGGTGCCGTTCCCGGCAACAAGGGTGGCATCGTCCTCGTCCGTTCCGCAGCGAAGGGAGCGTAAGGCCATGGCTACCGCTCAGACCGTTGACGTCCTCGACGCCGCTGGCAAGAAGGCCGGTACCGCCGAGCTTCCCGGCGAGGTGTTCGACGTCCTCACCAACATCCCGCTGATCCACCAGGTGGTCGTGGCGCAGCGCGCCGCCGCCCGCCAGGGTACGCACGCCACCAAGACCCGGGGCATGGTCTCCGGCGGTGGCAAGAAGCCGTACAAGCAGAAGGGCACCGGTCGCGCCCGCCAGGGTTCGACCCGTGCGCCTCAGTTCGTCGGCGGTGGCGTGGTCCACGGCCCGCAGCCGCGTGACTACTCGCAGCGCACGCCCAAGAAGATGAAGGCCGCCGCCCTGCGCGGTGCCCTGTCGGATCGCGCTCGCGCGGGCCGCGTGCATGTGCTCAGCTCCGTGGTGGCGGGGGAGACCCCCTCGACCAAGGCGGCCATCGCCGCTCTCGCGGCTGCCAGCGAGGGCCGTCAGGCACTCGTGGTGCTGACCCGCAATGATGAGGTCTCGTGGAAGTCGCTGCGCAATGCGCCCGAGGTCCACGTGATCGCCGTTGACCAGCTCAACACCTACGACGTTCTGGTGAACGACGACGTGGTGTTCACCGCGGACGCTCTCGCAGCGTTCCTCGCGGGCCCGGCCAAGGGCGCATCGGCCAAGGCCGTTGCCACCGAGTCCGAGGCGAAGGCGGAGGAGAACTGACATGACCGCTGTGAACAAGGCCCCCCACGACGTGCTGATCAAGCCCGTCGTGTCGGAGAAGAGCTACGGGCTCATGGATGAGGGCAAGTACACCTTCGAGGTGGACCCCCGCGCCAACAAGACCGAGATCAAGATCGCCGTCGAGCAGATCTTCGGAGTCAAGGTCCAGTCCGTCAACACCATCAACCGCAAGGGCAAGACGCGTCGTACGCGCTTTGGCCTGGGCAAGCGCAAGGATGTCAAGCGCGCCATCGTCACCGTGAGCGACGGTCAGGCCATCGACATCTTCAGCGGCCGGGCCAGCTAGGACACGAGGAACAACACTCATGGCTATTCGCAAGTACAAGCCGACGACGCCGGGCCGCCGTGGCGCGTCCGTCGCCGACTTTGTTGAGGTGACGCGCAGCGAGCCCGAGAAGTCGCTCGTCCGTCCCCTTCACAAGAAGGGCGGCCGCAACAACACCGGCCGCATCACCACTCGCCACCAGGGCGGCGGTCACAAGCGCGCCTACCGTGTGATCGACTTCCGTCGTCACGACAAGGACGGCGTGCCGGCCAAGGTCGCTCACATCGAGTACGACCCCAACCGCACGGCCCGCATCGCACTGCTGCACTACGCCGACGGCACCAAGCGCTACATCATCGCGCCCGACAAGCTCAAGCAGGGCGACGTCGTGGAGGCCGGTGCCTCCGCGGACATCAAGCCCGGCAACAACCTGCCGCTGCGCAACATCCCCACGGGTACCGTG
>CAZFEH010000093.1:0-3506 GCA_964517615.1 uncultured Demequinaceae bacterium | reverse complement strand
GAGCGCCGCCACGGCAGCCACATGAGCGCCCGAGGCGAGGGCCTTGTCGAGCACCACGCCGTCACGGCCCATCTCGTCGTAGGCCACGGCGACGGCCTTCAGGTCAGCGGGAGTGAGGGCGTCACGGGCACGCACCGCCGCGCGGGAGAACACGGACGATGCTCCTGCCCCGAGCATCGCTGCCTCACCGGCCGAGGGCGCCCCACCATCGGAAAGACCCAGGCCCGTACGGGTATCGGCCGGCTGCGGCCAGGCCCATTCCCGCCGCAGCCCTACAGCGCGGCCTCCTCCTGCCACCCACGAGGTGAGGTTCCACCCCATCTAGGTAGCCGTGCCTATCCGTTCCAGCACGATGGGTCCGCGCCCCGTCTGGCCTGGACCCGCATCCCCCACCTCGATGGCTCCGGCACCGCCGCATGCGGCGGCGAGCGCCTCCAGCCCCCGGGCCATGCGGTCGGGGGTCTCGGTGTGCAGCGTCGCGACCACGTCGCCGCGCGCGACGGGCTCCCCCAGCGTCCGATGCAGAAACACCCCCGCACTCACCTGCACCGGGTCCTCCTTGCGGGCACGCCCGGCGCCCAGACGCCACGCGGCCACACCCACGCCCAGGGCATCCATGCGCGAGATCACACCGTCGCGCTCGGCCCGCACCTCCTCGACGTGCGGCGCGGCGGGCATCACGGCATCGGCGTCACCGCCCTGGGCGGAGATCATCCGGCGCCAGGCATCCATCGCTCGGCCATCGGCCAGCGCGGCGGCGGGGTCGGCATCGGGCAGCCCTGCCTGGGTGAGCATCTCCCGGGCGAGCGTCACGGTGAGCTCCACCACGTCGGCGGGGCCGCCTCCGGCCAGCACCTCCACGGACTCGGTGACCTCCAGCCCATTGCCCACCGCTCTGCCCAGCGGGGTCGACATGTCGGTCAGCAGCGCCGACGTCTTGACCCCGGCATCAGCGCCCAGGTCCACCATGGTGCGGGCCAGCTCGCGGGCCTGGTCGATGTCCTTCATGAACGCGCCCGAACCCACCTTCACGTCGAGGACCAGCACCCCCGTGCCCTCGGCGATCTTCTTGGACATGATCGACGAGGCGATGAGCGGGATGGCCTCCACCGTGCCCGTCACGTCCCGCAGGGCATAGAGCTTCTTGTCGGCAGGAGCCAGGCCCGAGCCTGCCGCACAGATCACCGCGCCGCCGTCGCGCAGTTGGGCGAGCATCTCGTCGTTGCTCAGCGCCGCGCGCCAGCCGGGAATGGACTCGAGCTTGTCGAGCGTGCCTCCGGTGTGGCCCAGGCCGCGGCCCGACAGTTGCGGCACGGCGACGCCAAAGACGGCCACGAGCGGCGCGAGGGGCAGCGTGATCTTGTCGCCCACGCCTCCCGTGGAGTGCTTGTCGGCGGTCGGCTTGCCCAGCCCGGAGAAGTCCAGCCGCTCGCCCGTGGCGATCATGGCCGCGGTCCAGCGTGCGATCTCGGCGCGCGTCATGCCCCGCTGCAGGATGGCCATCGCGAGTGAGCTCATCTGCTCGTCCGCCACCACCCCGCGGGTGTAGGCGTCCACCACCCAGTCGATCTGGTCGTCGCTGAGCACTCCCCCGTCGCGCTTGGTGATGATGACGTCCACCGCATCATGCCGCTCGGCCATCAGCGCTCCTGAAGATGTTGGGGGCCGAAGGCCCAGGGCAGGATGTCGTCGAGGGTGAGCACGCCGTCGGGTCCGTCGATGAGCAGGCCCGGTCCGCCGTGCTCATAGAGCAGCTGGCGGCAGCGCCCGCACGGTTGCAGCACCTGTCCCTCGCCGTCCACACACGCGAAGGCGACCAGGCGCGCGCCCAGCCCATCGGTGTGCAGCTTGGACACGAGCGCGCATTCGGCGCACAGCGTCAGGCCGTAACTGGCGTTCTCCACGTTGGCACCGGTGACGATGTTGCCCGTGTCGGTGAGCGCCGCCACCCCCACGGGGTAGTGGGAGTACGGCACGTAGGCGCGCGTGGCCGCCTCGCGGGCACGCGCCCGCAGCCCGTCCCAGTCGATCTCGCTCACTTCTTGTACGGAATGCCTTCTGCGGCGGGAGGCCGCACGTGACCCACGAGACCCGCCACGGCGAAGAGCGTGGCCAGGTAGGGCAGCATCGCCAGGAACTGCGACGGGATGGTCGAGCCGATGATGCCCAACTGATCCTTGAGCGACTCCGCGAAACCGAACAGCAGGCCCGCGGCGAGCGCACCCTTGGGACTCCAGCGCCCCAGGATCATGGCCGCCAGGGCGATGAAGCCCTTGCCCGAGGTCATCTCCTTGCCGAAGGCCAGGCCGGCCGCGACGGTGAAGTACGCACCGCCCAGGCCCGCGATAGCGCCACCCAGGATGGTGTTGCGCACCCGGATGCGGTTGACCTTGATGCCCACCGTGTCCGCCGCCTTGGGATGCTCGCCCACCGCGCGCACGCGCAGGCCCCAGCGCGAGCGGAACAGCATGATGTTGAACACCACCACCACCACGTACATGACGTACACGAGCGCATTGTGGTTGAACAGCACCGGGCCGATCACGGGGATCTGCGACAGCAGCGGGATGGGCAGGCGGGGCAGGCCGATGGCCTGGTTGAGGCTGGGGTTGTCCCGCAGCAGGGTGCCGAACAGGAAGTTGGTCAGGCCCAGCACGAGCACGTTGAGCACCACGCCCACCACGATCTGGTTGACCCAGTACTTCACGGCGAACAGCGCCAGGAGCGCACCCACCAGGGCACCCGCGACGGGCGCGAAGATCAGTCCCACATAGGGGCTTCCCGTGGCGGAGGCCAGCACCGCGGCAAGGAACGCGCCGAAGAGCAGCTGTCCCTCGATGGCGATGTTGATCACGCCGGAGCGCTCGCACAGCGCGCCCGCCATGGCGCCGAAGACGAGCGGCACCGAGAACACGAGGGCACCCGTGAGCAGGCCCGTGATCTGCACCGTGGCGTGCTTGCCCGCGGCGGCCCAGGTCAGGAGTGCGAGGATCACCGAGGCGGCGTAGACAGCCGGAAGCCACCATCCGGTCTTGCGCCCGGCCCACACCGACCACGCCGAGACGCCCGCCACGGCGAGTGCGACGAGAGACAGCACGATGGCCGTCGCGCGCGACGGGAGATAGAACGTGCTGATGGTGACGAAGTCCGTGGCCCGCCCCAGAGCGAAGCCCGTCTGGGCATCGGCGGCCGTCCCCAGGCCGAAGACCAGGAGAGAAAGGATGCCCACCACGCCCAGCACAAGGGGCGTGACGTAGGGCCTGATCGCCTTGGACAGGCTCGCGTGCGCCGTGGGAGGCGTGACGACGGGGGCGAGGGCGGTCATGCTGGCACCTCCTTCTCGTGCGCCGGCGAGGGCAAGCGGAACAGGAACCTCACGAGCGGCGGGGCGGCGATGAACAGCACGATGAGCGACTGCAGCACCAGCACGATGTCGATGGGGAGGTTGGCCTGCACCTGCAGGGTCGCGCCGGACGCCTTGAGCCCGCCGAACAGGATGGCGGCCA
>CAZFEH010000092.1:0-3572 GCA_964517615.1 uncultured Demequinaceae bacterium | reverse complement strand
ACTGCTACCTGCTGGGCGAGATCACCACCGGCGCGGGCGACGTGTACCTGGGCGATATCGGCGGCTGCCCGTTCTACATCGGACGGGCGCAGTACCAGTACTGGCGCCATACCCAGCTCATCATCGACGTGATCGAAGGCCACGGCGGCACGTTTTCGCTGGAAGGCCCGGAGGGCAAGGCTTTCCACACGCGATCGCGCGTGTTCAGCGAGGCCGAGATGGCTGCCCTGGATGCGGCGGACGGCACGTCGCCGGGCTGATTCCCTTTCCCTTTTCCGGGTGTTCTTCCGGCGGAGTTGTTCCACTTCTGAACAAACTGCCCGGGGATTGGCTTGGCATGCTTCTTGTAGCAAGCTCTTGCAGACACAAAACGATCCGGTCGCCGCGCCGCCAGCGCGGCCCCGGCACATGGAGACAAGACATGACCTCACGACCGCGATTCCCGTTTTCACCCGGCCCGCTTCAAGCGGCCATCGGCCTGGTCCTCGCAGGCACGGCGCATGCGCAGACGCTGAACGAGGTCGTGATCACGGCCAACCGGCAGGCGCAGCAGAGCTTCGATGCGCCCGCGGCCATCCAGGCCGTCGGCCAGGACGTGATCGAGGCCGCCGGCCCCCGGGTCAACCTGTCGGAGTCGCTCAACCGGGTGCCGGGCATCACGGTGCTCAACCGCCAGAACTACGCGCAGGACCTGCAGTTGTCCATTCGCGGCTCGGGCTCGCGCTCGCCCTTCGGCATCCGCGGATCGCGCCTCATCGTCGATGGCATCCCGGCGACCATGCCCGACGGGCAGGGCCAGGCCTCGACCATCAGCCTGTCGTCGGCCCAGCGCATCGAGGTGCTGCGCGGCCCGCTGGCGCAGCTCTACGGCAACTCGTCGGCCGGCGTGGTGCAGGTGTTCACCGCCGACGGGCCGGCGCGTCCCGAGGTGCGCGCCAGCCTGGACGCCGGATCGGCCGGCATGTCGCGCTACGGCCTGCAGGCGGCCGGGCAGAGCGGCGGCCTGAACTACGTGGTGGACTACAGCGATTTCCGCACCGACGGCTGGCGCGAGAACAGCGCGGCCAAGCGCCGCCACCTCAATGCCAAGCTGCGCACCGACGCCGGCGAGCGCACGCGCATCACCGTGGTGGCCAACGTGTTCGACCAGCCAGTCTCCGGCGATCCGCTGGGCCTGACGCGGGCCCAGATGGAAGACGATCCGCGCCAGGCCGATGCCCGATCCACCGAATACCAGGCGGGCAAGGATGTGTCGCAGCGGCAACTGGGGCTGGTGGTCGATCACCGGCTCGATGGCGATGGCGGCGAGCTGATGGCCAGGGTCTATGCGGGGCAGCGCGACCTGGACAACCGCCTTTCGATCCCGCTGGCCGCGCAGCAGGCGCCCACCGCGGCCGGCGGCGTGGTCCAGCTCGATCGCGAGTACAGCGGTGCCGGCCTGCGCTACAGCGGCCGCCGGGCGCTCGCGGCGGGGCAACTGCGCTACAGCGTGGGTCTGGACTTCGAGCGCATGGGCGAGCGCCGGCGGGGCTTCATCAACAACTTCGGCGCGGTCGGCGCACTCAAACGCGACGAGGACGACACCGTGCGCAGCACCGGCCTCTATGCCCAGGCCGACTGGGCCATCGACGAGCGCTGGAGCGCCGTGGCCGGCCTGCGCGCGAACCGCGTGACGTTCCGGGTGGAGGATTTCTTCATCCGTCCCGGCAACCCCGACGACAGCGGCCGCGCGAGCTTCAACGCCACCAACCCGGTGCTGGGCATCACGCGCCATTTCGGCCCCGACACCAATGCGTATTTCAACCTTGGCCGCGGTTTCGAGACGCCCACCTTCGCCGAGCTCGGCTACCGCGCCGGCGGCAGCGGCCCCAACCTCGACCTGCGCGCTGCCCGCAGCACCCATGCGGAACTGGGTTTCAAGACGCGCCTTTCGGCGCAACAGCGGCTGGACGTGGCGCTGTTCCACATTGCCACGGAGAACGAAATCGTCGTTGCCTCCAGCAGCGGCGGGCGCAGCATCTACGCCAACGCCGGCAGGACGCGCCGCTCGGGCATCGAACTGGCGCACAGCGCGCAATGGACGCCGCAATGGCGCTCGCACCTGGCGCTGTCCACCCTCGACGCCCGCTTCTCCGACCCCTTCGCCAGCGGCAGCGGCGCCATGGTCGCCAGGGGCAACCGCATCCCGGGCACGATGGACCGCGTCCTGTTCGGCGAACTGGCGTGGCAGCCCGCCGCGTGGCCGGGTTTCACCGCCGCGCTGGAGGCCGTGCACCTGGGCCGCATGGCGGTCGATGACCTCAACACCGACCGCACCGACGCGGCCACAGTGTTCCACCTGCGCCTGGGCTGGGAGCAGCGGGCCGGCGCCTGGCGCCTGAGGCAGTACCTGCGCGTGGACAACCTGGGCGACAAGGCCTACGTGGGTTCGGTCATCGCCAACGAAGGCAACCGCCGCTTCTTCGAACCCGCGCCGGGCCGGCAGTGGGGCCTGGGCGTCAGCGCCAGCTACGCGTGGTGAAGAAGCACCCCCCGCGCCGCCACCTGATGGGTGCTGCCGTGCTGGCCGCGTTCGCGCCCTGGCGGCAGGCCTGGGCGGGCAGGGACCAGACTGGCGGCGACCCGCTGGGCTCCATGCAATGGCCGGACCTGAAGCGCGAATTCATCGGCACGGCGCCGGTGCGGTTCTCGGATGACGTGTCGGTCAAGGGGCCTGTGTTTGCCGACGATGCGCTCAACGTGCCGGTGATGGTCGATGCGCGCGCGCTGGCCGTGGGCGGCGCGCGGGTCTCGCGCATCCGGGTCGTGGCCGATCGCAACCCGATCCGGCACGTGCTGGACTTCGAGCCCCTGCGCTCGCTGCCCGTGCTGGCGCTGCGCCTGCGGCTGGAGCAGGCTTCTCCCGTGCGGGCGCTGGTGCAGACGCAGGACGGGCATTGGCACGTGGGCGGCACCTGGGTGCAGGCGGCCGGCGGCGGCTGCACGGTGCCGGGCGCCACGCGGGCCGACGGCAGCTGGAGCCAGACCCTGAACCAGGTGCAGGCCCGGTTCTTCGGCAACGTGCTCGAGGGCAGCCAGCGACTGCGGGTGCGCATCATGCATCCCATGGACACGGGGCTGGTCGCGGGCATTCCGGCCTTCCACCTCGAACACCTGGCGCTCGTCGATGCGGCCGGCCAGCCGTGGTGGCGGCTGGCCCTGCGCGAGCCGGTGTCGGAGAACCCGATCATCACCTTCGAGCTGCCGCGGCAGCTCACGGGCAGCCTGCGCCTGATCGGCCGGGACAACAACGGCAACCGCATCGACGCCACGGTGCCCGCATGAGGCCCTTGCTCTGCGCGCTGAGCGCGGCCATCGCCACCATGGTGTTCCATCCCTTGCATGCCCAGCCCGCCCGCCCGGAAGCGGCGCGGCTCGACCACCGGCTGCAGGCCCGCTCCATCGCCCCGCGAACCTGGGTCATCGAAGGCGAGGTGGGCGACTTCGGGCGGGAGAACGGCTGCAACATCATCAACACCGCCTTCATCGCCACCGGCGCCGGTGTGGTGGTGGTCAACACCGGGCCGTCGCGC
>CAZFEH010000091.1:1353-3589 GCA_964517615.1 uncultured Demequinaceae bacterium | reverse complement strand
GGTTCTTCAGTGAATTTAGTGGGTCATTGAAGGATCTGTGGTACATGTCCGAGAATGTTGGGCATGAGCGAGCTTACGAAACATTACCGTTTGTTGTTAGGTCTTGATGCTGCCTGGGAAGTGTCGCAAGTCGATTTATCTCTGGAGGAGAACTGCGTGGAGATTCTGGTGACGCACCTTGGTGGCCACGTTAGCTGTCCTGAATGTGGGGGCATTTGTTCGATTGCCGATCATGCGCCTGAGCGTACTTGGCGGCATCTGGACACCATGCAGTTCGAGACACGTCTGCGGGCTCGCACTCCCCGCTCCAACTGCTCCGCATGCGGCATTAAAACCATGCAGGTTCCCTGGGCGGGGAAACATTCTCGCTTCACGCTGTTGTTCGAAGCCTTCGCAATTCGGGTGCTCCAGGCTTGTGGCAACGTTAAAAGCGCTGCCCTGCTGATCGGCTTGGACTGGAACAGCATCCACCGGATCATGGAGCGAGCGGTCGAACGTGGCCTGGACCGACGCGAACTGGACTCGCTGGAGTACGTGGGGATCGACGAAAAGAGCTTCGGTCGCGGACACAGCTACGTTTCGCTCATGACCGACCTCTCGGGTGCGAGGATTTTGGAAGTGGTCGAAGATCGCACGGAAGCGGCGGCTGACCAACTGTGGGAAGCGTTGCCCGCGGAGCAGCAGGAGCAAATTGAGGCCGTGGCCGTCGATATGTGGCCAGCTTTTGCGAACTCCGTAAAAGCGCACGCGCCCCAAGCGGAGATCGTGCATGATCGTTTTCATATCAGCCAGCACCTCAACGAAGCGGTCGATCAAGTACGTCGCCAGGAACACAAGTCCCTCAAAAGCGAAGGCGATGATCGCCTGACAGGCAGCAAGCTGTTATGGCTGTTCAACCCTGAGAACCTGAGCGAAGATCGCTGGCTCGAATTTGAGGCGCTCAAGGATCAATCGCTCAAAACCTCGCGTGCCTGGGCAATCAAAGAGCAGTTTCGTTGGTTTTGGGAATACAAGTATGCGGCGAACGCTCGCAAGTTTTTCAAACGCTGGTATGGCTGGGCGGCGCGGAGCCAACTCAAGCCGGTCGTCAAAGTCGCGAAGATGCTCAAGCGGCGTCTCGACAACCTCCTCACGTACTTCCGTCATCGCATCACCAACGCCATGAGCGAAGGCTTCAACAGTCGCATTCAAAGCATCAAATCCCAGGCCCGAGGATTCCGTGCCTTCAGCAATTATCGAACGCGCATCTTGTTCTACTGCGGCAAGCTCGAACTCTTCCCCCAATGAATCCACCCACTAAATTCACTGAAGAACCAGAATTCTGTCGCCAAAAACGCGTTTCGCGACAGAATTCGAAACACGACAAAACTACCAGCTCCGACGGGAGGCGATGCCCACTGAAGAGTGGACAGGATCACAGGATTTCACGGATCGACAGGATAGCGCGAGCGGTCGCGAACACCGACCTCCGCCGCATTCATCCAGTCAATCCGCGCGACCCTGTTCATCCTGTCAAAAAAATCAAACCAACTCCGCCACCTCAAAAGACTTACGAATTCTGTCGCCAAAAATGCGCTTCGCGACAGAATTCGCCGGGCGCCATGGCCTCGGAGGTGCTCCGACGCGGCCATGGGGAAGCGCGAATCGATTCAAGGCCATCCGGTAGTTCAGCCTGCTCACGGCTTGGGGCCGAGAGCAGGCCACCCGTCCGCTACCGACGCATCCTCGCCGGGGCGCCCCCTCCTTCACAGGGAAGACGTTTCTTCTGGCGAAGCTCCGGGGGGCGTTTGGGCGGCCATGGCGTCGGTCCTCAGGCAGGAGACAAGAGGGCGTAAGTTGAAACAGAATAACGCATTAACGCATTAACGCATTAACGCATTAACGCATGAGGACATTATTGAGGAGATACGTCCGCCGTCAAAGCGGGGCGACCTTATTCGCCGTGGCGTTAATTGTTAATTTTTAGGTGCGAAGCGGGCCTCCCTTGGGTACACTATTTACGGACAGCGGCTCGTTGGAGCACTGAGCACGCTCATCGGAACCTCTAGAGAAATCGAGGCCGTAGATGTTGCAACGTTCTCTCGTTGCGGCGATCGCGATCGTCGCGTTGGGTTTTCCATCGGTGCGAGGCGCCGATTTCGGCTTCTTCGGTCGTAGCGGCGATGCGATCGAGATCAACTTTCCAGGCTTGCCAGGGATCTCGGCCGGCTCGACGTTCAGCGGTTTGACGCTCAAC
>CAZFEH010000091.1:668-1343 GCA_964517615.1 uncultured Demequinaceae bacterium | reverse complement strand
GTCGTGTTGAGCGTCAAACCGCTGAACACGACAGGGCACACCGTGTTGACGAGCGACACGCTGGTGGGCCAGTCGTTCTCGAGTACAGGGCGTTTCTGGGTGTTTGCCAATCCGGCGGCGTCGGGCGACGTCTACCCAAGCCTGCGTGGTTACCAAGGGACGTTGACCGGGAGCCTGCTGGTCAACGGGGTGAGCAAGACGTTTGAGGTTACGGTGCGACCCGGTTATACGGGGAGCGGGGCTGGTGCGGTGGGGCAAAGCCTGGAGGCTGTCAACCGAGCCACGAACAATAAACTCTATGTGGCGCAACAGCAGCAACGGCTCCGCTATTTGGGATTTGTCGCCCAGGGGGGCGCTGCGCCGGCTGTCAACGGCAACTTTGATTCGGCGTTCAATACAGTGGTGAAAACGTTTCAGGCCGCCAACGTCGGCGGCGCCAGCACCACCCAAGCCAGCGGCGGCGCCGTCGACGGCGTCATCGGCCCGCAGACGGCGGGCTGGCTCAACGCCGCCAACGCGACGACATGGGGGCAGGTGGCCTCGAATGGCGACGTGACGATTTCGAACCAAGTCAACGAGCGCCATGCGACGAACTGGACGGCCGACCTGATCTACAAAGGCTCGGCCCTGGCGAAGGCGCGCGGTCTGGGCAACCAGCAGACCAACGCCTTGTCG
>CAZFEH010000091.1:0-658 GCA_964517615.1 uncultured Demequinaceae bacterium | reverse complement strand
ACTTGTATACGGGGGTCTACGGCCGCGGCAACGGTTCGCTCAGTACGCTCGAACAGAAGGTAGCCAATCAGGCCGTCGCCTTCATCGATGCGGGAGCCACCGGCCGGGTAATTAACATCATCACGTCGAATTACGACGTTCGTAACAACATTCTGGCGCAACGGCCGGGCACGAGCGTGTCCCTCGACTCGACGGACGTGCATACGAATCACCTCCACATCGACGTGGGCCCGCCGACGTTCACCGCCGGGCGGTCGAACTTGGCCGGCGATTTTAATCTGGATGACACGATCAACGGGGGCGATCTGGCCGTTTGGAAGCAGTACTACGGCACGAACTACACGGGCAGCGACTTCTTGTCGTGGCAGCGTCGCTACGGAAACTACCAAACGCCGATTGGAGGCGCGGAAGCGACCCTCCAGGCCATTCCCGAGCCGCACTCCCTGTCGCTACTCGCCTGGGGCGCTCTGCTGTGGCGAACCAAGAGAAAGAGAACGGGGCATTGTGGATAATCGTGGCGGGCCGGAGTTCGTTGGCCGTCGTCAGAGGAGCTGCCTCCATGTCACGGCGGATGGAACATTGCCGACGAGCGTTATCAATACATGGTTACTCGGTACTCTCCCACTGGCGCGCCGTCGCCGTGGGCGAACGTCGTGAT
>CAZFEH010000090.1:0-3668 GCA_964517615.1 uncultured Demequinaceae bacterium | reverse complement strand
AGAAGGATGCGCCGAGGCCAAAAGCAGCAGGGAAGATAATGACGTAAGCTGGCCGTAAGCTGTCGGACCGCTTTCGGGCCCGATGGCCGAAAGAGCGGCCGTTCGGTTCTCGACCCGTTGAGGCCATGCGAGGCCGGTTCCCTTTTCCAGGAATCGGTCATCGAGCTTGCCCGGCACCTGATGAACGACGCGATGTGACTTATCTGCCCATATGGCCTATGGTGGATCATCGCCGGGCACCGTGAGGTAAGCATAACCGCGGCTGAGAGACCCCGTGCGCTCCCGCTTACGACCGGAGCGACTTTGAGTCTGGGCGACTTTCTTGACAGCGCCGCTCTTGCGACCCCCGGATTTTACGTTCTGCTTCGGTCGGGCCTCAGCGCGCGATCACGTCTCAAGCGGTATCGGGCTAGGATAGTCTCGACATGACCGCAGCGATCGAAGCCTTGCGCGCAAGAGCCCGGCAATGCCGGGAATTCGCCACAAAATATGCCGGTGATATCGGCCCCTCTCTGGGAGAACTGGCCCAAGAGCTCGACAAGCGCGCCGATGTGCTCGCGGCGCAGAGCCGGATCGCTGATTCCGCAGAGACAGGAAAAGGCCTAGAAAAATGAAGCATATTCAAAAGGTCACCCTCAATAGTTGCAAAATGCCGGTCTTGCGCCCACATTACCGGAGCTGACGTCGTTTGCGACGGAACCGACTGGCCTTTCGCCTCTCTTTCCATTCAAGCCGCCCGGCCGCGCTGATTCAGCGCGCCACTCGCTGTTGCCGAAGGAGTGCGGAATGAAGGAAGAGCTGATCACCCTGGAAGGGCAGATCGACGAGGTTCTGCCTGACGGTCGCTTTGGCGTGCAGCTTGATAACGGGCATCGCATCATCGCCTATACGGCGGGTCGTATGCGCCGCTTCCGCATCCGCTCCATCATCGGCGATCGCGTCCACGTCGAGCTTTCCGGCTACGATCTGAGCAAGGGGCGCATCGTCTATCGCGAAAAGCCGGTCGGGCAGAGCCCCGGTCAGCGCCGCAAGTTTTTCAGGAAAAGATAAGAATGAACAGGCAATCCAAGATCGTCGCGCCGCGCCGCACGATATCCCAATCATCGCCGGCCAATGAAAGCCGCCAATCTGACCATATGCGCCCGATCATCGGGCTGTTCCGGCCGAAAGCGACCACCACAGGCACGCTTTCGCCGCATGAACTCAAGCGCATTGTTGCGGCGGCAATCGGATGAGCCGCACCAGAGATAACGACCGTGTCGCGCCCAGGCCGTATCTGATCACGTCCGAGGGCTCGGGCTTTCGCCTCACCATTCGCGAAACGCGCTACAACAGCCAGAACTATCCCGTCGTCACCGCGACCCCTGTCGATGAGCATTTCGCGACGGCCTCGGCCGCGCGGACCTATGCAAAGCGCGCCTTCGGAGCCGTGGCCGGCCAGTTTGCGTTGCAACAGGCCCATTCAGGGGAAAGCGGGGGCTGATCGGACGCTCGTTTTCCGCCCGACCCGATTAGGCTGCGAGGCCCAAGCGTGGTACAGGCCCGATATCGTCGGCGCCCTTTTTGCGAGCAAGCCGACGCCGAGAGATTGACCCCTCCCGCTTGCACGGCATTCGAAGGGGCTGACATGGATATCAATTACCTTGCGCAACGCGAACGGGTGGAACGGACGCGAGCCAGCGAGGCCGTGAACGAGAATGTCCGTGCCGTACATCGTGAACTTGCGGACAGCTATCGCGCGCTGATCGACGCGTACCACCGCAATCGACTCGCCGCCGTGGGCTGAGCTCTGACCGGTGGGCGCGTGCGCCGTGATCGGGCCGCGCTCCTTGCAATCCGCAAGGGCGACCCCATATTGCTTCTTGCTTCGGTCGCAATGGACGGTCTTTGGTGCTTTGCGGCCCCTTCTTCCTCTCTCGCTTCCCCGGCAATCCGGGCGCGCCAGTTGTGGCGACGCCCACCAGAAAGGAAGAAATATGCCGATCGGTACTGTCAAATTCTTCAACGCCCAGAAGGGCTATGGCTTCATCGCGCCGGAAGAGGGCGGCAACGACGCCTTCGTCCACATCAGTGCGGTTGAAAAGGCCGGGCTGAACAGCCTCGTTCAGGATCAGCGCATATCCTACGAGCTTGAAGCCGACCGGCGCGGCAAGATGAGCGCCGTTCAGATTCAGACACTCTAACCATCCCCTCCGTCTGACGGAAGGTGTTCTTGCCCCGCGCACGACGCGCCGCGCTCCAATTCCCGGGGCAGCCGCATGTCACCGTAGCGGGGAAGTTGGCGGGAGCCGGTCTCCAACGACCGGTTCCCGTCAGCGCTCTTTTGGCAACGGGCTTGGAGCAGTCATGGCCACGCATCAGGAATTCTATCGCGAGCAGGCGGACAAGATGCGTTGCGACGCGCAGGCGACGACACTCGACAATGTACGCGAGCGCTGCCTGCGCTCCGCCGAGGCGTGGGACGAAATGGCGAGCCGGGTTGAGCGCACCGGTCGTATGCGCGCCGACCAGGAGGCCCGCAAGGCCGCGGCGCAAGCCTGATGGCCTACTGGAACCGTAAGCCCAGGGCCGAGCGACCCGAGTGGCCGAAACTCGTGCAAATCTATCTCTCCGCGCAGGATGTCAGGATATTGGAGCCGGACCTTCTGGCCCAGGATGATCAGGCGCGCGTCGTCGATGGAGGCGGTCACGGCCTGTTCGTACGCTGCTTCAATCCCGCGTCCGAGGCGCTCGCCAAGTCATGGCAGGGCCGCAAGGCAGGCCGGTACGACTGAAGGCACTTTCCCGGCCACCGTCAACGCCACCCCTGATCGCCGCTCACTAGCCCACCGTTCCATCCCGGAAGCTGCCGGTCGGAAAACCACCCATAGCGGACGAAAGCCCCTGCTTGCGCAGGGGCAGTTCGGACATTCGCAATCAGATCTCAGTTCCCTCTGCCAAGGCGAGGGCATCTTCGATGTCGACGCCAAGGTAGCGGACCGTGCTCTCGATCTTGGTATGACCGAGCAGGATCTGGACAGCTCGGAGATTGCCGGTCTGTTTGTAGATAATCGAAGCCTTTGTCCGTCGAAGGGAATGGGTGCCGTAATCCTCACGGCGCAGACCGATACCCGTAACCCATTCGTCAACGAGCCGGGCATATTGGCGTGTGCTCAGATGATCTGTGTGATCGATGCGGCTGGGGAATACATAATCGTCCAACGTCCCACCGCGACGCTCCAACCATGAGAGCAGGCTACCGCGCGCTGGTTCAAGCAACTCGAACTGAACCGGCCGCCCGGTCTTCTGCTGGATGACGATTGCGCGGGTGCGGATACGACCACCACTGACAATGTCGCCAATCCGCATCTTCACCAGATCACAGCCACGCAATTTACTGTCGATCGCGAGATCGAACAGCGCCCGATCCCGCATGCGCTTCTCGCGATCCAACCAGAACCTGATGGCCCAGATCTGTTGCGGTTTCAGTGCTCGCTTTGCACCGGGCGTACGACCCGCATTCCAGGGTGGGCGCTCGGCGAAGCCGGGGTCGTGAATTGAGTGTCCCATGATCGTTCTCCATCATGGCCAGGATTGGCCACACGAAAAACGATCGCCGGCAGAAACGTACTACTGGCCGTCAACAGACTGGCGGCTTCCGAACGCTCCGGAGTTGAAGGCGGACCTTT
>CAZFEH010000089.1:0-3729 GCA_964517615.1 uncultured Demequinaceae bacterium | reverse complement strand
GCTGCTCAGCGATCGGCTGGGTGGCCTGCTGGGTCGGCTGCTCTACCCGATCGAGCGTCGCCTGCTCCGCTCCCGCACCGAAAGCCCCTCGACCGAATTGATGGTCTGCCGGAAGCGTTAGGTCTGTTCGTCAGGGACAGACACTCCCTTCGGCAACGATTCCCCCCTCGGCACTAGGGTCTGGGATTTAGTCTCGTCACATAACCTCATGACTCGAAACGCCCCATTTTGCCATGATTCGGCTTGATATCCTGAACCAAGAGTCATCCTTAGTTCAGTTTAGTCCGTAAACTGAACTAACGGACGGGTCGTATCTCGACGAGCTCACCCGCGACCACCACGACGACCTGGGGCACTGGCTGGAGCGAACCCGGAGCTGTCACGGTGGGAAATACCGATGGGCTACTCGGCCCGGAGCGGGCTCGCCGGATGGACCCGCGCGGCGCGCCAGGCGGGAACCACACATGCGATTAGCGCGACCACCAGGAGCAGCACGACGACCGCGAGAAAGGTGGCCGGATCGAGCGGCGAGGTGCCGAACAACATCGTCGTGAGCGCTCGTGTCGTCAGGGCCGCGCCGACCAACCCCGCCCCGATGCCGACGACGGTCGGCGTCATGCCCTGCCGTACGATCAGCGCCAGGATCCGGGACGGCGAGGCGCCCAGCGCCGCGCGAACGCCGATCTCCCGGGTCCGCTCCGTCACACTCCCCGACAGCATGCCGTAGAGGCCGGCCGCAGCTAGCGTCAATGCCGCGAGGGCAAAGGCCTGGAAGACGACCAGCGCAAACCGCCGCTCGGCCCCGCTCGCCGAGAGCAGGCTTTCCATCGTGGCGACCCGGACCACGGGCTGGTCTTTGTCCACCGACCAGACGGCCTGACGAACCCGGTCGGCGAGCGCCGAGACGTTGCCGTCGGTCCGGACGATCAGCGAGAGCGTCAGGTCCCTCGAACCGCCCTGGTCCAATGCGATATAGGCTGCGTCGGTTTCGCTCAACGCCAGGGAGACCTGCCGGACATCGCCCACCACACCGACGATGGTGAACGGTTCGCTGTCGCCAATGCTCACCTGGCGACCCAGCGGATCTACGTTGGGGAGCCGACGCCGGGCAAACGACTCGCTCACCACGGCCACGGGAACCGCATCGGTACGATCGCCGGTATCCAGCAGGCGACCCTGCCGGAGCGGGATACCCATCGCCTCGAAATAGCCGGGGCTCACGGCATAGCGGAACGTCCCGCCAGCTTCGCCCTGGTCATCGCGCACCGGCGGATCGATTCGCACGCCGTAGAGCGCGAGATCGCCGCTCAGAGGCAGCTGGCTGGTCAGCGTAGCTGCCGCGACACCGGACACGCTTCGGACCGATTCCAGCACGTTACCGAAGTACCGGCGCGATGCATCAGCATCGGCGTAGCGCACTCCCGATGCGCGGATCTGCATGGCGAGACGGCGGTCGGCGTCGAAGCCAGGCTCCATCTGCAAGAGGCGCTGCATGCTGCGCAGCAGGAGACCGGAGCAGACCAGCAGCACCAGCGCCAGCGCCACCTGGGTCACGATCAGCAATGTGCGCGCGGGTCCGGAGCTTCGGACGACGTGCCGCGTAGCGGGGCGACTGCCTCCGACATCCATCCGGGCTGCCGCGCGGGCCGGAATCACCCCCAGGACCAGACCGACCAGCACGGTGAGGCCGATCGCGAAGACCAGGACGGAGGTATCGAGCCCGACCACGCTCAGGCGTGGGAGTTCCGGGGGGCTGAGCGCGATCAGCACACGCACGCCGAGCGCCGCCAGCGCGATGCCGACCGCGCCACCCAGCCCGGCGAGGAAGAGACTCTCCGTCACCGCCTGCCGCAGCAACCGGCCTGCGCCCGCGCCTAACGTGGCTCGGAGTGCGAACTCATCTCGCCGGCGGGCATGACGGGCCAGCAAC
The DNA here is from genome assembly GCA_964517615.1 of uncultured Demequinaceae bacterium. GTDB lineage: Bacteria > Actinomycetota > Actinomycetes > Actinomycetales > Demequinaceae > Demequina. Next base: position 1,799 of record CAZFEH010000089.1, on the reverse strand, counting down.
AGGTTCGCCACGTTGACGCAGGCAATGACGAGGAGCAGCGTCGCCGCGCCGAGCAGGGCGAGCAATGCGGGGCGCGCGGCGCGGGTGAGGTCCTCGGGGAGCGAGGTCACCGAGAGCCCGCGATCGAGCGCGGCCCAGGCCACCCGCGAGAAGTCCGGCACCGGGTTGCCCGCGATTCCGGCCAGATCGCGCGCCGCGCCATCACGGCTTTCGCCGGGCCGGAGCCTGCCGATCATGCGCAGGTGATGACCCCACGCCCGTCCTTCGCCAGGTTCGTAGCGGAGCGTCGTCCAAAGCTCGGCTGCGGGCGCCAGGACATTCTCGAACTGTCGCGGCATCACGCCGACCACGAGATAGCTCTCGTCGCTCAGGGTCACGGGCCGGCCGATGATGGCCGGGTCGGCGCCGAAGCGACGGCGCCAGAGCCCGTCGCTCAGTACCACGACGCCGGCTGCGCCGCCGCGATCGTCCGTTGCATCGAAATCGCGACCCAGCGCAGGCGGCACGCCCAACACGCGGAGGAACTCCCAGCTGACCCGTTGACCCTCGAGCTGCTCGGGCTCGCGCGATCCGGTCAGGGTCGGCTGCCAGGGACGGAACACGGCCAGGGCATCGAACGCCGTCGTCCGTGCGCGCAGCTCTCGATGGGTGTTGAATGTCGTCTCGACCGGCAGCCCCTCGGAGCCGACATCCCAGACCGCCATGATCCGGTTGGCATCGGGATATGGCAGCGAACGGAACAGAATCGGCCCGACCGCGCTCATGATCGCGGTGCTGGCGCCGATACCGAGCGCCAGGGTCAGAATGGTGACGACGGTGAAACCCGGTTCCATGCGCAGCCTGCGGGCTGCATGACGCAAGTCCGCCGCGACCGCGTCGACCGCACGCTCCCATCCGTAGCTGCGCAGCTCTTCGGTTGCGGCGGCGACGCTGCCCAGCTCGAGCCGGGCGGCACGGCGGGCGGCCTCGGGGCTCAAACCGCGCGCCACGTGGTCTGCGGTGGCCTGCTCGAGATAGTGGCCGACCTCGTCCGCCGCGTCCTGGTCCGCGCGGGAACGATCGGCGAGCCTCCGGAGCCCGCGAGTCACCTGCCGCCACAGCGACACGATCAGCCCTCGGCCTTGAGGAGCCGCGCCACCGCGGAGACGCGGCGAGTCCAATCGGCCGTTTCGAGGTCGAGCTGCTTGTGGCCCGCTCGCGTCAAGCTGTAGAACCTCGCCCGCCGTCCGTGTTCAGTCCGGCGCCACTCGGCATCGAGCCAGCCGGCGCGCTCCAACCGTTGCAATGCCACCAGAAGCGATCCCGGATTCACTTTGAAGACGCTCCGCGAGATCTGCTCGATCCGGCGCGCGATCCCGAAGCCGTGCATCGGCGTGAGGCTCAACGTCTTGAGGATCAGCATATCCAGGGTACCCTGGATGACATCGGTATTCGGCTCGGTCACGCAACACCTCTTCGACACGACGTTACGCCCACAACGCTACCGCCTCTCATCTTGATCGTCAAGATGTGATAATCAAGGGGAGTCCGTCGATGCGACCGACCGGCGCTCCGATCCGGACGCTGGCGGCCTCGCAATCCGACGGATACGTTCATTGGAGACGGCATCGTCTGTGATGCGAGCCTGAGGTGCATGACCGTGGGATCGGTCGAGTGACGAAGATCCTGTTCCCCCTGACGCCGGAGGTTTGCCGATATGTCGGATCGTCGTGCCTTGAGGGAAGGTGTGGTCGTAGGCCTGATTGCCTACGCCGCCGTGGCCGGGTTCTACATGCTCTTTGATCTCCTCGCTGCGCGAG
>CAZFEH010000088.1:1240-4217 GCA_964517615.1 uncultured Demequinaceae bacterium | reverse complement strand
TACCATTGAGCTACGCCCGCATTGCCGCATGAGCGGCGCGTACTAGAGTAGCGGAGCCTGCCGGGTGCAGGCCACGGGGTGTGGCGCAGTTTGGTAGCGCACCTGCTTTGGGAGCAGGGGGCCGCAGGTTCAAATCCTGTCACCCCGACGTAGTGAGCGAACGCTGGCACGCACGTGCTTGCCAGGCGTGAACGAACGGAGGAGGGGTTGACCGGAGCGCCCCAAGGCGGCGCGGAGGGAACATCCCGACACACAAGTCGGCGGCAGGCGCGCAGGGAGCACCCCGACCTCCGGCCCCGCAATCCCTGGTCGCTTGTCCTCAGTTCGGTCGCTCGGTGCGCCTGCCAAAAATCACCCAGCCACATGTCTGAGCCCGACACGCCGATGCGCGGGCCCCGGCATCGGCGTGTCGCGAGGGAAGGTGTGGCTCAGTGATTTTTGGGAGCCGCGAGAACCGGGCCGCGTAGCGAAACCTCGAAGAGGTGGAGCCCCGTGTCGCTACCGTGGGCTTGGCGACCGCCTTGACGACTTCCTCACTCGCTCCGCCCTGCCTCTTGGCTCCAGCCCATCGAGGGGCTAGTGTCGGAGGAGCGATCGGCGACCGCCTTTGGCTTCATTCGATCCGCGCAGGTGCGGGTTGCCGATTCGACAGGTGAGCATCATTTCTCTCCCACCCCTCGCGCCCCAGGCTGCGCTCTCTGAGCGTCCCCTGAGTTTCCCCGTGTTCCAGCGGGCCTATACCGACATCGCGCAGACGGTGCGGGACTCCGGCCTCCTGCGTCGCACCCGGTGGTTCTACGCCGTGGTGGGTGGGGTGCTCGTGCTCGCACTGGGCGGGGCGATTACCGGCATGGTGCTGCTGGGAGACAGCTGGCTCCAGCTGCTCATGGCGGGCGCGCTGGGGATCATCTTCACGCAGTTCGCGTTCCTGTCCCACGAGGCCGCTCACCGGCAGATTCTCAGCGGCGGACCGGCCAATGATCGCCTGGCTCGCATCCTCGGCTCGGGCGTGGTGGGGATGAGCTACTCGTGGTGGAGCACCAAGCACACGCGCCACCATGCGAATCCCAACAAGGTGGGCCGTGACCCCGATATAGAGATCGACACCATCTCGTTCATCGAGGAGGACGCCGCCACCGCTCGCGGTCTCCGGCGTGTCATCACCCGTCGTCAGGGCTGGCTGTTCTTCCCGCTGCTGCTGCTCGAGGGCCTCAACCTCCACATCCTCAGCCTGCGCCACCTGATGTCTCGGGGCGAGATCAAGGGCCGCTGGACCGAGATGGCGATGATCGTGGCTCGTCTGGCAGCGCTCGCTGTGCCCGTCTTCCTCTTCATGCCGCTGGGCCTGGCCTTCGCCTTCATGGGCGTGCAGTTGGCCGTCTTCGGCCTCTACATGGGAGCCTCCTTCGCCCCCAATCACAAGGGCATGCCGGTGGTTGGCCGCGACGAGAAACTCGACTTCTTCTCCAAGCAGGTGCGCACCTCCCGCAACATCACCGGAGGATGGTGGGCCACCTGGCTCATGGGCGGACTCAACTACCAGGTGGAGCATCACCTTTTCCCCTCCATGCCGCGCCCCCATCTGTCGCGTGCCAGGGAGATCGTGCGGGAGCACTGCGAGACGCTGGGCGTGCCCTATACCGAGACCACGCTGTGGCGCTCCTACGGCATCGTCATTGAATACCTGAACCGGGTGGGCCTTGCCGCGGGTGGCGACCCCCTCGAATGTCACATGGTCGAGCAGCTTCGCCGGGCATAACCCCACCGCAGGTCCCGCCCAGGTGGGCCGCACGTCACCGCACCTGAGAGGTGACGGTAGAATCGCGGGGTTGCCCAGACGCGCAATCCGTGCGCGCACCCGGCGTCCACCCACAGGAGTAGCAGTGACCAGTGTCCTTGAAAAGATCGACGCGACCACCGTCAAGCTGACGGTCTCCCTCACGGAGGAGGATCTCGCGCCCACGCTGGAGCATGCTTACGAGCACGTGGGCGAGCAGGTCTCCATCCCCGGATTCCGCAAGGGCAAGGTGCCCCCCAAGATCCTGGAGCAGCGCGTGGGCAAGGGCGCCATCATCGAGCATGCCGTGAACGACGGCCTGGCGCAGTGGTATGCCGCCGCGGTCGAGGAGCAGGACATCCGCCCCTATGGCCAGCCCGAGATCGAGGTCACCAAGATTCCCGGCTCGGTCGAGGGCGATGAGGGCCTGGAGTTCGTGGCCACCGTCGAGGTGCGTCCCGAGCTCACCCTGCCCGCTCCCGCGACGCTCACCGTCGAGGTCGAGCCCGCGGCCATCACCGATGCCGATGTCGAGGCCCGCCTCACGGCCTTGCGCGAGCGCTTTGGCACCCTCGTCACGGTGGACCGTCCCGCCGCGGACAAGGACTTCGTGACCCTGGACCTGTCCGCCAAGGTGGACGGCGACGACGTGGATGCGGTGCAGGGCACCTCCTACCAGGTGGGCGCCGGCAACATGCTCGAAGGCCTGGACGAGGCCGTGACCGGTCTTTCGGCGGGCGAGGAGACCACCTATGAGGGCCCTCTGGCCGCAGGTGACCACGCCGGCGCCACCGCGCTGATCTCGGTCAAGGTCACCGCCGTCAAGGAGCGTCAGCTCCCCGAGGCCGACGACGACTTCGCCCAGCTCGCCTCCGAGTTCGACACCCTTGAGGAGTTGCGCGTGGATCTGCGTGAGCAGGCGGCGCGCATCAAGGCCAACAATCAGGCGGTCGAGGCGCGGGCCAAGCTGGTCGAGGCGCTGCAGGCGGCCACCGAGTTCGAGCTGCCCCGCAAGATCATCGACAAGGAGGTCCACGACCACCTTGCAGGTGAGGGCCGTCTCGAAGATGACGAGCACCGCGCCGAGGTCACGGAGCAGGCAGAGGCCGCCCTGCGGGCCCAGATCGTGCTGGACCAGCTGGCCGAGGACCTGGACATCCAGGTCGAGGAGAACGAGCTGCTGGAGTACCTGGTCAACTC
>CAZFEH010000088.1:0-1140 GCA_964517615.1 uncultured Demequinaceae bacterium | reverse complement strand
GGCGTCGGCGTCGTGCGTGGTCGGGGCGTGCGGCGCGAGGTTCACCCCGTAGCGAAAACCGGCCCTGACGGGCAGTCAGTGGGCGCTCGCGCACGTTAGTGTCATGCAGAACGTCCAATGGGAGGCACTACGTGAACGACTTCACGGCACGAGGCGATGCCGCAGGCATGGGCCTCAACGATTCGATCTTCAATCGCCTGCTGCGTGAGCGCATCATCTGGCTCGGTGACGAGGTGCGCGACGACAATGCCAACGCCATCTGCGCGCAGATGATGCTGCTGGCCGCCGAGGACCCGGAGCAGGACATCTACCTGTACATCAACAGTCCGGGCGGTTCGATCACGGCCGGCATGGCGATCTACGACACGATGCAGTACATCAAGCCCGATGTGGCGACCGTGGCGATGGGCATGGCGGCCTCGATGGGGCAGTTCCTGCTGAGTTCGGGTGCGGCGGGCAAGCGCTACGCGACGCCCCATGCACGGGTGATGATGCATCAGCCCTCGGGCGGCATCTATGGCACGGCGACGGACATCCGCATCAACGCGGAGCTCATCATGCACATGAAGCGTGTGCTCGCGGAACTCACCGCCGCGCAGACCGGCAAGTCGGTGGAGCAGATCACCAAGGACGCGGACCGCGACCGCTGGTTCACCGCCGACGAGGCGCTCGAGTATGGCTTTGTCGACAAGGTGATCAAGCACGCCGCCGAGGCGGGCGACAAGTCTCAGGGAGGCAAGGCGTGAACGAGATGTATCAGGCCGTCCAGGCTGCCGGGCGCACCGCGGGCGTGTTCGGCGGGGGAGCGGGCATGGCGCCCGCGAGCCGCTACATCCTGCCGCAGTTCGAGGAGCGCAACTCGTACGGCGTCAAGATCAATGACCCGTACTCCAAGCTGTTCGAGGATCGCATCATCTTCCTCGGAGTGCAGATCGATGACACCTCTGCCGACGACGTCATGGCGCAGTTGCTGGTCCTGGAGTCGAAGGACCCTGACCGTGACATCACGCTCTACATCAACAGCCCCGGCGGTTCGCAGACTGCGTTGACCGCGATCTACGACACCATGCAGTACATCAAGCCGCACGTGCAGACGGTGTGCCTGGGGCAGGCGTCGTCCGCCGCAGCGGTGCTGCTCGC
>CAZFEH010000087.1:0-4330 GCA_964517615.1 uncultured Demequinaceae bacterium | reverse complement strand
TCCAGGGCCGAGAGGTTCCAGGACGAGAAGCCCCTGAACTGAGAAACGCGCCGCCCGCACACCGTGAGGTGCGCGGACGGCGCGGCGCGCCAGCCTTCCCGACGCGAAAGGTGGCCTCGCCGCATCGCCTGAGGGTGTTCCGCCAGCAAAGGTTCTCCCGCAACGGGAGCGTGAACACCCTCACCTGCGCGCAGGCTTCGAGCCACCGCATCGGGCCCTTCATTGAGGCCGGGCGCGGGATGGAAGAGTGAACTCCGCCACCACCCCAGTGTGCTGCGCACCCCCCGCCGGTACACCGGACCGAAGTCCCGGGACTAGCCTGGCCGGATGAGCCAGTCCGACATTCCCGCCGACGGCGAGCGCCGTCCCAGCCGCCAAGGATGGGCGCTCGTGGGAGCCCAGGCCGTCCTCTTCCTGGCGGTGCCCGTCGCGGCGCTGCTGCCCGCCCTCGGCTCTCCGCTGTGGGCTTCGCTGCCCTTGAGCATCGGACTGATCGTGCTGGGCGCCGCAGGCCTGCTCGCCGCGTCCCGGCACCTGGGTCGCGCGCTGACGCCCCTGCCGCAGCCCAACGGCCAGGGTCTCGCCGCGCACGGCCTGTACCGCTGGGTCCGTCATCCCATCTACACCTCGGTGCTCGTGATCTGCCTGGGTGCGGCGGTGGGCGCCGGCAAGCTCCAGGTGTACGCGGTGGTGCTGGCGCTCGTGGTGTTCTTCGCGTTCAAGGCGCGCTTGGAGGAGCGGTACCTGCTGCGCGCCTACGAGGGCTATGCGGCCTACGCGGCCACGACGGGCCGCTTTGTGCCGGGCGTGGGTCGGCTCGCCGCTGTGGTGCCGCGCCGGGACTAGCCTGAATCCATGTCTGACTTGCATGCGGTGGTGACGGGGGCCTCGTCGGGGATCGGCGCGGCGACGGTTGAGCGGTTGCGCACGGAGGGGTGGCGGGTCACGGCGGTGGCGCGTCGCCGCGAGCGGCTGGAGGCCCTCGCGCAGCGCACCGGCTGCGACTACGTGGTGGCCGACATCACGGACGCCGATGCCGTGGCGGCGCTGGCGCGGGAGGTCGCCTCGCGTGGTCCCGTCCACGCCTTGGTCAACAACGCCGGTGGCGCCGTGGGCTTTGGCCCCGTGGCCGAATCCGACCCCGCGCAGTGGCTCCAGCAGTTCGAGACCAATGTGGTGGGGACGGTGCGCGTGACCCAGGCGCTCCTGCCCGCGCTCACCGAGTCGGGACGCGGCGATGTGGTGGTCGTGACCTCCACCGCGGGGCACGAGCCGCATGAGGGCGGTGCCGGCTACGCCGCGGCCAAGCACGCCGAGGCGACGCTCACCCGCACCCTGCGCCTGGAGCTCACGGGCAGCGGAGTGCGCGTGATCGAGATCGCGCCCGGCATGGTCCACACCGAGGAGTTCTCGCTGCACCGCTTCGGTGGCGACCAGGCCAGGGCCGACGCCGTCTACCAGGGCATCGAGCCGCTCGTAGCCGCCGACATCGCCGACGCCATCGCCTGGACGCTCACCCGCCCCCATCACGTGAACATCGACCTGCTGGTGGTGCGCCCGCGCGAGCAGGCCGGCTACACCAAGGTGGTGCGCGGGCGCTAGCACGTGAGTCGCGTAAGAACGTGACGGCACACGGGACAGAGAGGGGTGCGCCCTCACGTGCCCTGAAGCGTCGCGTGCACATCCCCGCGTACACTGAGACCCAAAGCAATGACCCGGCTATCACCGGTGAGCTGGCGGAAGAACAGGCACTCCCCGCGAGGCGCCCCAGTAGAACCGCCCGGGCAGCCCGTCACAGCGATGCTGTGGCTTCTGCCCCAAGGGCGGCAGCCGAGGCATGAGCGGTTGGAGACGCCGAGCCGGTAGGCCCTGCGTTCCAGCAAGCGAGGTGGTACCGCGTGCGCCGGGAGGTCCGGTGGGCGTCCTCGTGCAGGCCAGATGCGTCCCGGCGCAAGTCATCGCAGGAGAACGACCCCATGAGCGAGCCCCGCTACCCGCTCCACCGCCAGTCAGCAGACGGCGTCCCCGCCTCCCCCGACTTCCCCACCATGGAAGACGAGGTGCTGAGGCACTGGGAGAGCGACGACACCTTCAGGGCCTCGATCGCCCATCGCGAAGGAGCCGAGGAGTTCGTCTTCTACGACGGCCCGCCCTTTGCCAACGGCCTGCCGCACTACGGTCACCTGCTTACCGGCTACGTCAAGGACGTGGTGCCGCGCTTCGAGACCATGCGCGGCAAGAAGGTGGATCGCCGCTTCGGCTGGGACACCCACGGCCTCCCGGCCGAGCTGGAGGCCGAGCGCATCCTGGGGATCACCGACAAGAGCCAGATCGAGGAAATGGGCATTGCCGCCTTCAACGAGGCGTGCAAGCAGTCGGTGCTGAAGTACACCAAGGAGTGGGAGGAGTACGTCACCCGCCAGGCCCGCTGGGTGGACTTCGAGAACGACTACAAGACGCTCGACACCACCTTCATGGAATCCGTGATCTGGGGCTTCAAGCAGCTCTACGACAAGGGCCTCGCCTACGAGGGCTACCGCGTGCTGCCGTACTGCTGGCGCGACGAGACCCCGCTGTCCAACCACGAACTGCGCATGGATGAGGACGTCTACGCCTCTCGTCAGGATCCGGCGCTCACCGTGCTGCTGCCGCTCCAGGCCGATGCCGTGGCCGGGTCGGGCCTTGACGCCGCCGCGCAGGCAGCGCTGACCGACGCCTCGCTCCTCATCTGGACCACGACGCCCTGGACCCTGCCGTCCAACCTCGCCGCCGCCGTCGGCCCCGAGATCGAGTACGCCGTGGTGCGTCCCGTCGAGGGGGCGTTCGCGGGCCGTAGCCTCATCCTGGCATCGGCGCGGGTGGGCGCCTATGCCCGCGAACTGGGGGAGGGCGTCGAGACCCTCGCCACGCTCCCCGGCTCCGCGCTGGCCGGCCTCGCCTACGCGCCGCCATTCGCCTACTTCGCGGGGCACCCGCACGCCCACCGCGTGCTCGCCGCGGACTTCGTGTCCACCGAGGACGGCACGGGCATCGTCCACCTGGCCCCCGCCTTCGGTGAGGACGACATGCTCGTGTGCCAGGCCGCGGGCATCGAACCCGTGCAGCCCGTGGATGCCAAGGGCCGCTTCACCGCCCAGGTCCCCGACTACGAGGGACAGCAGGTCTTCGATGCCAACGCGCCCATCATCCGCGACCTCAAGGAGGCCGGCAAGGTCCTGCGTCACGAGACCTACGACCACAGCTACCCGCACTGCTGGCGCTGCCGCAACCCGCTCATCTATCGCGCGGTCTCCAGCTGGTTCATCCGCGTCAGCGAGTTCCGCGACCGCATGGTGGAGCTCAACCAGCAGATCACCTGGGTGCCCGAGCACATCAAGGACGACCAGTTCGGCAAGTGGCTCGAAGGCGCGCGCGACTGGTCGATCAGCCGCAACCGCTACTTCGGCACTCCCATCCCGGTGTGGATCTCGGATGACCCGCAGTACCCGCGCATCGACGTCTACGGCTCGCTCGAGGAACTGCAGCGCGACTTCGGCCGCCTGCCCCTGAACGAGGCCGGCGAGCCCGACCTCCACCGCCCGTTCATCGACGACCTCACCCGCCCCAATCCGGACGACCCCACCGGCGCCTCCACGATGCGCCGCATCCCCGACGTGCTCGACGTGTGGTTCGACTCGGGCTCCATGCCCTTCGCGCAGGTGCACTACCCCTTCGAGAACCACGACTGGTTCGAGGGCCATCACCCGGCGGACTTCATCGTGGAGTACATCGGCCAGACGCGCGGCTGGTTCTACGTGATGCACGTGCTCGCGACGGCGATCTTTGACCGCCCGGCGTTCACCACCTGCGTGAGCCACGGCATCGTGCTGGGCAGCGACGGCCGCAAGATGAGCAAGTCGCTGCGCAACTACCCCGACGTCAACGAGGTGTTCCACCGCGACGGCTCCGATGCGATGCGCTGGTTCCTCATGGCGAGCCCCATCCTGCGCGGCGGCAACCTCATCGTCACCGAGGAGGGCATCCGCGAGGGCGTGCGTCAGGTGATGCTGCCCCTGTGGTCCACCTACTACTTCTTCACGCTCTACGCCGGCGCCGCCCGCGGTGGCCAGGGCATCCTCGGCAAGGTCGTGGACGATGCCCGGGTCGCCTCCCTGCCGGACATGGATCGCTACGTGCTGGCCAAGACGGCGGAACTGGTGCGCACGGTGACCGCGCAGATGGACGTGTTCGACATCCCCGGTGCCTCCGCCGAGCTGGAAGCCTTCGTGGACCTGCTCACCAACTGGTACGTGCGCACCCAGCGCGATCGCTTCTGGGCCGAGGACGCCGA
>CAZFEH010000086.1:2972-4392 GCA_964517615.1 uncultured Demequinaceae bacterium | reverse complement strand
ACAACGTCGTGTGGGTGACCTCCGCGTACCTGCTCGCCTACGCGGTGCCGCTGCTCATCACCGGCCGCCTCGGCGACCGCTTCGGCCCCAAGAACATCTACCTGGTGGGCCTCGCGATCTTCACCACGGCATCGTTGCTGTGCGGGCTGGCCGATTCACTTCCGCTGCTCATCGCGGCGCGCGCCATCCAGGGACTGGGCGCGGCACTGATGACCCCGCAGACGATGGCCGTCATCACCCGCACCTTCCCGCCGGACCGCCGCGGGGCCGCCATGGGCCTGTGGGGCGCCACCGCCGGTGTCGCGACGCTCGTCGGACCGCTCGCAGGCGGCCTGCTGGTCGACGGCCTGGGCTGGGAGTGGATCTTCTTCATCAACATCCCGGTGGGCATCGTCGGCTTCGTCCTCGCCTGGCGGCTGGTGCCCTCGCTGCCCACCCACCCGCATCGCTTCGACATGCTGGGGGTGGTGCTGAGCGCGCTGGGCCTGTTCCTCATCGTCTTCGGGCTGCAGGAGGGCGAGAAGTACGACTGGGGCGCCATCTGGGGTCCCATCTCTGTGTGGGGCCTCATCGTGTCCGGCGTCGCGGTGATGGCGGTCTTCGTCATCATCCAGGGGCGCACCAAGAACGAGCCGCTCGTACCGCTGGAGCTGTTCCGCGACCGCAACTTCTCCGTCGCCAACCTGTCGATCGCCACGGTGGGCTTCACCGTGACAAGCATGTCGCTGCCCTTGATGTTCTTCATCCAGCTGGCTCGCGGTCTCACCCCCACGCAGGCGGCGTTGCTGATGATTCCCATGGCCATCCTCTCCGGCGCCCTCGCACCGCCTGCGGGCAAGCTGCTCGACCGCATCGACCCGCGCCTGCTCCTGGTGCCCGGACTGCTCGCGGTGGTCGTGGCACTCGTGTGGTACGCCTCCCTGATGAACGTCAACACCCCCCTGTGGATGTACCTGCTGCCCTCGGCCCTCATGGGCATCGGCAACGCGGGCATGTGGGGGCCGCTGGCCACCACTGCCACCCGCAACCTGCCGCCGCGCCAAGCCGGGGCGGGCTCCGGCATCTACAACACCACCCGCACCATCGGCTCCGTGATCGGCGCCGCCGCGATCGCCGCCTTCATGCAGGCCCGTCTTGAGGCGAACCTGCCCGGCGCGAGCGAGCACACCAGCGGCTTCGGCGAAGGCACCCTGCCTCCCTTCGTGGTGGAGGGCTTCTCCACCGCGATGTCTCAGGCCATCCTCCTTCCCGCGGCAGCGCTGCTGGTGGGCGTGGTCGCGGTGCTGTTCCTGCGCAAGCCGGCGGCGCGCGACGGCGGTGCCGCGTGAGTTCCTGGAGGCGGCCCGCGCTTGTGGTGGTCGATGTGCAGCGCGGCTTCGACGACCCCCAGTGGGGGCCGCGAGACAACCCGGCCTGCGAG
>CAZFEH010000086.1:0-2872 GCA_964517615.1 uncultured Demequinaceae bacterium | reverse complement strand
TGGTGTGCGGCATCATGACCAACCACTGCTGCGAGACCACCGCCCGTCTCGCCGGCAACCTCGGCTATGAGACGTTCTTCGTCCTCGACGCCACCCACACCTTTGACCGGGCGGCGGTGGACGCCACGATGATTCCCGCGGCCACGCTCGCGACCGTGACCGGGGCGAACCTCCACGGCGAGTTCGCCACCGTGATCACCACGGCGGAGGCACTCGGGCACCATTCCTAGTCGCGCTCAACCAGCCGACTGTCGGGACGAGGTGGCGACACCCTCACGAGGCGACGTGGAGGCGAAGCCCGCAGGCGCCGTTCAGGGCGAAGGGCTCCAGTGCGGCTCTGGCGTCTGCCACACGCGAGCGCAGCATTCCCTCGATCATGCCTTCGTGGACTGCGCAGACCACGCCCGCGCGGCGGTTCGCCGCCGCAAGGAGCGGGCACCGACGCAGAGTGATCCCGCCACCCTCGTCGTACGGAGCGAAGCCCTGTTCTCGCATGATCTCCATCACCAGGTCGCGGGGGTCCCGGTCCGAACCGTGGCGGCCCTCACGCTCCTCTGCCAGGCGCGTGCCCCACTCTCTGCCGGCGACGCGGGCGACGCGGGGGGCATCGGCGGAGGTCTGCGCGAGCGCCTCGGCCAAGGTGACGGCAAGGCCAGCATAAGGACTGGCCGTCTCGGCCTCCACGGCGCTCCAGCGTCCTGTGGGGCGCCCCCGACCCGCAGGAGTGTCGCTCCCCTGGCGGACGTAGCCGTCGCCAAGAAGCCGGTGCAGGTGGCCGCGGATGGTGTTCTCATGGAGGCCGGTGAACTGGGTGAGCTCTGCGATGGACAGCGGACCTCGCGCCTCCAACTCACGCAGCACGCGCTCGCGGCTAGGCGAATGGAGGCGGTCGGCGGACGTGCGGCGCTGGTGAGGCTCCCGGGCATCATTATCCACGGGATTGAGTGTAATCTAATGGCAGACCGAACACCCCCACACCAAGGACATCCATGGAACACATCGACATCCACCGCTCGCATGACGAGGCGGTTCGCCAGCAGCCCCCAGCCGGAGGCTGCGCCTGCGGTGAGCACGACGAGGACATCCCCGAGTTGGACGTCCAGACCATCCCGCACGCGGTACGGCATGCGTCGATCTTCGGAGCGCTGGGCGCCTTGCGCCCGGGCGGCGCGATCATCATCTCTGCAACGCACAACCCCGTGCCGCTGCTGATGCAGTTGCGCGATCGCCACGGCGAGGAGTTTGCGACGGACTACCTCGACGAGGGTCCCGAGCGGTGGCGCATCCTCATCCGCCGCGCCGCTTAGGCGATCGTCGCCGTGTCGACATCGGGGAAGCCGTCGTCATTCATGTCACGGCTGCGCGCCCGACGCGCATCCCACCGCAGCATGACGGCGGCCAGTACGGCTGCGACCCCCGTCCCAAGCAGCACGGCAATCTTCGCTCCCGCGGCATGCGTGCCATCGGGGAACGACAGTTCCGCGATGAGCAGCGACACCGTGAACCCCATGCCGGTCAGGAACCCCACGGGCAGCAGGTCGCGCAGCCCGATGGCATCGGGAAGCCGCAACGAGGTCAGGCGCGTCGCAAGCCCTGCCACCCCCAGCACCCCCAGCACCTTGCCGAGAACCAGGCCCGCCGCGATGGCGGGCACCACCGGCTGGAGCAGCACCGCCCCTGCGCCGTCTCCACCCACCAGCACGACCCCCGCGGAGAAGAAGGCGAACACGGGCAGCACCACGCCCGATGACAGAGGCCGGATCGCCCGATCGTGGCGAGCGGTGCGCGGCCCGGTCTCACCATGCACCGGCCGCGCGGGCACGGTGAAGGCCAGCAGGACGCCGGCGATGGTCGCGTGAATGCCCGAGCGATGCATGAGCCCCCACGCAACGAGCGCGATCGGCACCAGGAGCCACCACCGCGGTCTGCTCGATCGCACCACCACGGCAAACACCGTGACCACCACGAGCGCACCGCCCAGTGCGAGCCAGTCCAGGCCCGCGGTGTAGAACACGGCGATCACCACGATGGCGAGAAGATCGTCCACCACCGCAAGGGTCAGCAGAAAGGTGCGCAGCGCGCGCGGCAGGCCACGACCGAAGATCGCAAGCACCGCGAGCGCGAACGCGATGTCCGTGGCCGTGGGGATCGCCCAGCCATGCAGCGCATCACGGCCTCCCAGAACCAGCACGATGCCGGTGAACAGGAGAGCGGGCATCGCCATGCCTCCCACGGCGGCCAGCACCGGCACGGCTGCCTCGCGGGGGCGACGCAGGCTTCCCACGATGATCTCGTGTTTGAGCTCCACCCCCACCACAAAGAAGAAGATCGCGAGCAGGCCGTGTGCGGCCCAGTGAGCGAGCGTGAGGTCGAGGTGAAGCGCGACGGGGCCGAGCCTCACCTCCGATAATGCGAGGTAACTCGCGCGCCATGGCGAGTTGGCCCATGCCAGCGCCAGGGTGGCGGCTACCAGAAGCAGCACGCCACTGGTGGTCTCGCGGCTGATCCATTGACGTGTCCGTGAGCGGAGATCGCTCACGATGGCAACTCGGCTCACGGGGCTCCTCATGGTCGGATGTCATCCCCCGGAGAGGGTGACGACATCGTCGACCAGGCTTCCCGACACACCGCCTCACATCCTATCGGGCATGTCTCGACTCAGAACCTCACCAAGGGAGTCAGCCTATGCAGGTAGCGGCACGATGCCACCGCACCCGCAAGCGGGGGCCTACTTGCTCTCGTGCTCGGCGATCTTGGCGCGCACCTCATCCATATCGAGCGCCTCGACGGCCTCGACCAGTTGCGCGAGCGCGGGGCCGGGCAGCGCGCCCGCCTGGTTGAAGACCATGACGCCATCACGGAACGCCATGAG
>CAZFEH010000085.1:2317-4535 GCA_964517615.1 uncultured Demequinaceae bacterium | reverse complement strand
GCAGCACTCACGCGCAAGGGCTCGCCATTGGTCATGCCGCCTTCGATGCCGCCCGCGCGGTTGGTGCGCCGTGTGACCACACCATCGCGCCGTTCGATCTCGTCATGCGCCTGGGAGCCGCGCCGTGCGGCGGTGCGGAAGCCATCGCCGACCTCCACGCCCTTGATCGCCTGAATGCCCATGAGCGCGGCCGCGAGCCGGGCGTCCAGGCGCCGGTCCCAGTGGACATGGCTACCCAGGCCCACCGGCAGCCCGTAGGCGACCACCTCCACCACGCCCCCCAGCGTGTCTCCCGCCTTCTGGCAGGCGTCGATCTCGGCGACCATGGCCTCCGAGGTGGGCTGGTGGTAGCAGCGGATGGGGTCGGCATCGAGCTCGGGCGTGGACCCCGCCGGGGGCAACGGTGCGTCGTCGGGGACCCGGATCGGCCCCACTCCCACGGTGTGGCTCACGAGTTCCACGCCTGCCGCCTGGCGCAGGAACGCCTCGGCCACAGCCCCCAGCGCCACCCGGGTGGCAGTCTCCCGAGCCGACGCACGTTCCAGCACGGGACGGGCGTCCGTGAAGCCGTACTTGGTCATGCCCACCAGGTCCGCGTGGCCGGGGCGAGGTCGGGTGAGGGCTTCCGCACGAGCGCCCTGGAGGGTCTCGGGGTCCACCGGATCGGTCGCCATGACGAGTTCCCACTTGGGCCATTCGGTGTTGCCGATCTCGATGGCCACCGGCCCGCCCTGAGTCACGCCGTGGCGCACTCCCCCGAGCACCGTCACCTTGTCCTGCTCGAAGGACATCCGGGCACCGCGTCCATAGCCCAGGCGCCGCCTGGCGAGAGCATCGGCGATCACGTCCGAGGTGATCTCGATGCCGGCCGGGAGGCCCTCGACGATGCCCACCAGGGCCGGTCCATGAGATTCACCTGCGGTCAGCCAACGAAGCATGGTCGCTATTGTTCCACGGCCGGGCGGTTGCGGTGGCTACCGGGTGGAGACCAGGCCCCCTGGGTCGAGCCCGTTCTCGGGATCCACCAGGGTGAAGAAGACCACGACGAACGTGCCGCGATACAGGTCCGGACGCTCCTCCGTCGGTTGAGCGACTACGGCCAGGTTCTGGATCACAAGCAGACGTCCCTCCTGGAGTTGGAGGTCACCCGCCGCAAGCAGGATCTGGTCCTCGGTACCCAACACCTCAATCTGCACTGACGTCTGGTAGAGGTTGGCAAACTCAAGGCCCTCGACATAACTGGTGCGACCCACTGCGGCTGCCGGGCTGACAAGCGACACCAAGCCGGGTTCCACCAAAAATGCCGGCTCCGCATTCTCGATGTTCGCGGCGAGCTCGTACTTGGCGAAGGTGGAGGCGAGCCGGTCGCGCAGACCCGAGATGTCTTCCTGGGGCACCAACTGCGTCGCGATCTGGGCGATCTCCGCCTCGAACTCCGGCATGAGAGCCCAGTCCCTCTGATATTCGGCCAAGCGGATGTTGAGCGTGTCATTGAAGGAGCGCACCGACTCAGCCTCTTCCAGTGCCTCCTGCCGCGCGTCGAGCATCGGCTTGAACAGGAACATGTAGGCGACGCCCGCGACGAGAATCGCGGCCAGCATCGCGAGCAGGATGAACCCGGTGTTCTTGCTCTTCATCACGAGGCCTCACTCTCAGACGCTGGTGGAGTCTCCGTCTGCGGCGCCGGGGCGGTCGGAACCACGCCGGGCTGGGGGTTGGGGCGCTCTACCAGGGGAAGCGGTGGCATGGTAGTCGGGGGAAGCACTCCGTTGGACCGCTGCAGGAAGTAGCCGCGATAGAAGTCCTCTAGGGAGTTGCCTCCCTCGGCCTTGCCGGTCCAATAGTCGGTGTAGCGCATCATCAGCGCGTCATAGGTGAGCGTCAGGTCGATGTCCGACTCAAAGAAGGCGGGAGTATCGTCTCGGGCCTCGTGATACTGAATGGAGACAACGCGAGCCCGAGTGAACACTCCCGTATCGTTCAGTGCCCGCTCCACTGTCGCGGCATCAGCATAGGCCTCGGTCCGCACCTGCACATGCACCGACCCTACGCCCGGAACGCCAAAGGGGTTCAGCGGAGACTCCGGGCTCGAGTTGAAGTCCGGCATCGTCACGGTGATCGACTTGATCGTGTGAGGCGAGGGCACCGTCGAATGCAACGTTCCCCAGATGTACGGCCAGAACACTTCGACGGCGGCGGCCGTGAACTGGGCATTCTC
>CAZFEH010000085.1:0-2217 GCA_964517615.1 uncultured Demequinaceae bacterium | reverse complement strand
ACGCCATCGGCGGTGCGCTCGGCGGTGGGATAGAAGTCCAGCAGCGCCTCATCCGTGGACATGGGCAAAATCTCAGACACCTGGAAGGGCAGAGAGGACCGCAGCTGGTCCATGGGAAGTGAGGGCACCTCCATCTCACGCACCGTGGTGCGGGAGTTGCCCGTGCCCAGTACCACCGACTTGTGGGAGAAACTTCCGGACTGCCACAGCTGTTTGAGCGCGGAGGCCACTGTGGGCACCTCGATCACCTCGCCGTCGATGACGGCGCCCGCGGGAAGCGGAACCGCGGCATACGACAGCAGGTGCTTCTCGCCCCTGCCCTTGGTCTCGACCTCCGCGGCACGGATCTCCGTGCTGCCGATGTCGATGCCAATCACCCGTTCAGCCACCTACGCCTCCCAACAAGACATCCCTGCACACAGTATCGGACGAACATGCCTCGAAGTTGAGTGCTCCGAACAGGATTGCCACCACGGTGTGCGCACTATCACAACCTACACGCCAAAAAGCGAAAGATATCCCGAGGCAAGCGGTTCCCCTGCCAGGATCCCCACCCAAGCGCCCGCGAGCAATGCTGGTCCGTAGGGGATGGCCTTGCCCCACCGGGTACGCCCCAACGCCATCCCCACCGCCGCGATCACGCCGCCCAGAAGCGGGCCGGCCAGCGCGCCCACCATGAGGTGCGACCAGCCCAGCAGCCCGAGGACGAAGCCGGCAAGGGCCCCGGTGGTCACGTCCCCAAAGCCCATGCCCTTGGGGTAGATGAACCACAGGAGGCCGTAGAAGCCGCCGAGAATGGCCAGACCCGCGAACGCACGCCACCACGGGCCCTGCTCCCCCGCGAGCCACGCGGCCAGCGCCAATACCCCGACCACCACCGCCGTGGGCAACACCACCACATGCGGCAACCGGTGATGGGTGATGTCAATCACCACGAGCGCCACACTCACTGCCGCGAACACTGCCAGTGCCGCGGTGGTCCAACTCAGGCCGTGAGCAAGCCAGATGGTGAGCCATAGACCGGCGACGGCCGCCTCCATGAGCGGGTACATGACCGAGACCCGCGCGCGGCAACCACGGCAACGTCCGCGCAGGGCGAGCCATGACAGCAGGGGCACGTTGTCGTACCACGTCAACTGGTAGCCGCAATGGTCGCAATGGCTGCGTCCCTTGACTATCCCCTCACGCAGGGGAACCCGGGTGGCCACCACCGTCATGAACGACCCCACCGCGAGCCCTAGAACCAGGATGCACGCGGCGATCCACCATGATGGCATCGCTAGTTGCGACGCTCGTGCTTGTAGAGCACCTGAACCGAGTAGTCACCCGTGGACTCGGTCGTGACACTCAAGGGGTCGCCGGGAACTGGCACCGGGATGAACTCAAAGCCGTTGTTGGTGTTGAGGTTGATGTTCCTGGCGTAGACCTGGCCTCGGAAGGTGGTGCCCACATTCACGCTCAGATTGCACGGGGTATACAAGATGGTCTGGATGGGAGGCACAAAGGCATTACCCGTGTTGAAGGTCATGTTTCCGGGCGTATAGGACCCACGGGAACTGCACTCCGCCACCCCGTTGTTCGCCGTGCCTCCCTCGGGAACCACTAGGTAGAGGTTGTGCGCCAGGCCGTCGCCGCTCTCGAACCTCACACCGGTGTTGAAGTTGGTGGTCTTGGCGAAGATGGCGGTGTCGGCATAGAGCACAAACGTCATGTCCGCGAAGTTGAGGCTCGAGCAACTGCGCAGGTCGTAGACCGTATCCTTCTTGACCCCGGCGCCACCGTTGAGGTTGAGCCGCTTGGTGCCCGACCACCAGTTCCATCCGTAGAACGCGCAGTTGGCGGGGTTGAGGGCATTGATCTGCCATGGTTCCGTGGCACCCGACTGCGCCTTCCACACATCGTTGAATGCCTCGGTGGACAAGATCTGGAAACCCTGAGAGGTCCAATCAGTCGCCACGTAGTCGAACTCCGGCAACGGGACGTCCTCGGGCGGGTCGAATGTGCCCGCGGGACACGGGGTGGTGTTGGATGAGCACACCGATCCGGCCGTGGCGCCGGTGTTGAACGACGTGGTGCCCTTGACACGCACGGCGCCGGTGATCTTGGCATTGGTGTTGGCTGAGAAGTTCCCGTCTGCCACCGTTGCGCTGCCGCCGATGGTCACGTTGCTGTTGAGGGTCAAGTTGCCCTTGGTCCAGATGCTGCCCGTGATGTTGC
>CAZFEH010000084.1:0-4888 GCA_964517615.1 uncultured Demequinaceae bacterium | reverse complement strand
GCAAGCAAACTCCTTTAAGTACCGTCCTGTGAGGCGGGGAAGGACGTGCTGTGGAAAGCACCATTCTTGGTGCGCCCGACATCGCTCGGGCGCTGACGCGCATTGCTCACGAGATCCTCGAGCGCAATGACGGCGCAAACGACCTCATCCTCCTGGGAATCCCCACCCGTGGCCTCCCGCTGGCCCGTCGCCTGGCCGCCCGCATCGCCACCGCCGAGCCCGGCTTCGACGCTCAGGCCAGCACAGGGTCGCTCGACATCACCATGTATCGCGACGACCTCCACCGCCAACCGACGCGCACCATCGGCACCACGGCCCTGCCCGCCACGGGCATCGACGACAAGATCGTGGTGCTGACCGACGACGTCTTCCACACGGGCCGCACCATCCGCGCGGCACTCGATGCGCTGGGCGACCTCGGCAGGCCGCGCGCCGTCCAGCTCGCCGTGCTCGTGGACAGGGGCCACCGCGAGCTGCCCATTCGCGCCGACTACGTGGGCAAGAACATCCCCACCTCCCGCAGCGAACGCGTCTCGGTGCTCCTGGAGGAGATCGACGGCTCCGACGCGGTCATCCTCACCCACCCGAGTGAGACAGACACCGAGGGGAGTGCAGCATGAAGCACCTGCTCTCGGCCGGGGATCTCACCCGCGACCAGGCCATCCTCATCCTCGACACGGCCGCGCAGATGGCCGCGACGCAGGACCGTGAGGTGCGCAAGCTCCCCACCCTGCGCGGCAAGACCGTGGTCAACCTCTTCTTCGAGGATTCGACCCGCACCCGCATCTCCTTCGAGGCCGCGGCCAAGCGCCTGAGCGCGGATGTCATCAACTTCTCCGCCAAGGGGTCGAGCGTGTCCAAGGGCGAGTCGCTCAAAGACACCGCGCTGACGCTGCAGGCCATGGGAGCCGATGCGGTGGTGATCCGCCACTGGGCATCCGGTGCCGCGCAGCGCCTGGCGACCTCGGGATGGATTCACGGCAGCGTCCTCAACGCGGGCGACGGCACTCATCAGCACCCCACGCAGGCGCTCCTGGACGCGTACACGATCCGCCGCCACCTGGTCGCCGAGCCCACGGGAACGGCCCTTGACGGTCTCACGGTGGCGATCGTGGGCGACGTGCTCCACTCGCGCGTGGCCCGCTCCAACGTGGACCTGCTCACCACCCTGGGCGCCCACGTGGTGCTCGTGGCACCGCCCACGCTCGTCCCTGTGGGCGTGGGCACCTGGTCCGTGGACGTGGTCCACACCCTGGATGCGGCCATCGAGAACCATCCCATCGACGCGCTCATGATGCTGCGCGTCCAGCGCGAGCGCATGACCGGGGGAGGGGCGGCGTTCTTCCCCAGCCCCGAGGAGTATTCGCGGCTCTACGGTCTCGATGTGGAGCGCCTGAACCGCCTCGCCGATCACGCCATCGTCATGCACCCCGGCCCCATGAACAGGGGCCTCGAAATCAGCGCCGCGGCGGCGGACTCGCCCCGCTCGGTCATCGTCGAACAGGTCGCCAACGGTGTGGCCGTGCGCATGGCCGCCCTGTATCTGCTGCTAGCCGGAGAGGAGGGTGCGCAGTGAGCCGCCCCATCGTCCTAGAGAACGTCTCGCTGTATGGCGACACCACCGCGACCCTCACGGTGGTGGACGGCGTCATCGCCGCAATTGCCGCCGATGCCGGGGCGGGGAAGGCAGCGACGCCCGCCGATGCCGTACACATCAACGGCGCTGTGCACATTAACGGAGCAGGTCTGATCGCCCTGCCGGGCCTCGTGGACCTGCACACCCACCTGCGCGAGCCCGGGCGGGAGGACGCCGAGACCATCGAGTCCGGTTCTCGCTCCGCGGCCCGCGGCGGCTTCACCGCGGTGCACGCGATGGCCAACACCACTCCCGTCGCGGACACGGCCGGAGTGGTCGAGCAGGTGTGGTCGCGCGGCCGCGAGGTGGGGCTCGTGGACGTGTTCCCCGTGGGTGCCGTGACCGTGGGTCTGGGCGGCACGCAGCTGAGCGAGATGGGCGCCATGGCCAACTCGCGCGCCCGCGTCCGGGTGTTCTCCGACGACGGCAAATGCGTTCACGACCCGGTGCTCATGCGCCGTGCCCTGGAGTACGCCAAGACCTTTGACGGCGTGATCGCCCAGCATGCCCAGGACCCGCGCCTGACCGAGGGCTCGCAGATGCACGAGGGCATCGTGTCCGGGGAACTGGGACTGGCCGGCTGGCCCGCCGTGGCCGAGGAGTCCATCGTCGCCCGTGACGTGCTCCTGGCCGGCCATGTGGGCTCGCGCGTGCACATCTGCCACCTGTCCACCGCCGGCTCCGTGGAGATCGTGCGCTGGGCCAAGTCGCGGGGCATCGACGTGACGGCCGAGGCGATGCCGCATCACCTGCTGCTCACCGACGAGAGCGCACGCAGCTACGACCCGGTGTTCAAGGTCAACCCGCCGCTGCGCACCCAGGAGGATGTGGACGCGGTGCGCGCTGGGCTCGCGGACGGCACGATCGACATCGTGGCCACCGATCACGCCCCGCACCCGGACGAGGACAAGGACTGCGAATGGGCCGCCGCCGCCTTCGGCATGATCGGCCTGGAGACCGCCGTGGGAATCGTGCAGCGCACCATGGTCGATACTGGGCTGATGACCTGGCGGGATGTGGCGACGCGCATGTCGGAACTGCCCGCCCGCATCGGCCGGGTGGACGACACCCACGGACGGCCGCTCGCGGTGGGGGAGCCGGCCAACCTCACCCTCATCAACCCCAGTGCTCCGTGGACCGTGGTCCCCGAGGCCAGCGCGAGCCGCTCCCACAACTCGCCCTTTGGCGGCATGGAACTGCCGGGCAAGGTTGTCGCGACCTTCCTGCGCGGCGTGCCCACTCACATCGACGCGGCGCTCGGCGCCGATCTGGAGGTCTCCGCGTGAGCAGCAACGACACCGCAGTGCTGGTGCTCGAGAACGGCGAGGTCTTTCGCGGACAGGCGTGGGGAGCGCGCGGTCAGACGCTCGGCGAGATCGTCTTCAACACCGGCATGACCGGCTACCAGGAGACGCTCACCGACCCCAGCTACCACCGCCAGATCGTGGTGATGACGGCCCCGCACATCGGCAACACCGGGATGAACGACGCGGACAACGAGTCGCGCAAGATCTGGGTGGCCGGTTTCGTGGTGCGCGACCCCGCGCGCCGCCCCTCCAACTGGCGCTCCCAGCGCAGCCTGGACGACGATTTGGAGGCCCAGGGCATTGTCGGCCTGTCCGGGATCGACACCCGCCAGCTCACCCGCATCCTGCGCAGCGCCGGCGTGATGCGGGCCGGCATCTTCTCCGGGGACGCCCTGGCGGACGATGCCATACTCCTGGCTCGCGTGCGCGAGGCCGAGCCGATGGCGGGCGCCCACCTGGCCGATGCCGTGTCCGTCCAGGGCGAATACGTGGTCGAACCCCCTGCCGGGGTCGAGACGGTGGCTGAGGTGGTGGCCGTGGACTTAGGGATCAAGGCCATGACACCGGAGATGATGGCCGCGCGCGGCATCCGCGTCACCGTGGTGCCCTCGACCATGACGGCCGAGGAGATCCTCGCCAAGCAACCCGACGGTGTCTTCTTCAGCAACGGCCCGGGCGACCCCGCCGCCGCGGAGCGCTCCGTGGCCGTGCTGCGCGAGGTGCTCGATGCCAAGGTGCCGTTCTTCGGCATCTGCTTTGGCAACCAGCTCCTGGGCCGGGCGCTGGGCTTCGGCACCTACAAGCTGCAGTTCGGCCACCGCGGCATCAACCAGCCCGTCATGGACCGCACCACGGGCAAGGTCGAGGTCACGGCACATAACCACGGCTTCGCGGTGGACGCGCCGCTGGATGGGCCCACGGCCAGTCCCGCCGGCTACGGCAGGGTCGCCGTGAGCCACGTCTGTCTCAACGACGATGTGGTCGAGGGCCTGGAATGCCTCGACATCCCCGCCTTCTCCGTGCAGTACCACCCCGAGGCAGCGGCGGGTCCGCACGACGCCGCCTACCTCTTTGACCGCTTCGTGGACCTCATGCAGGGCCGCCGCACCACTGTGAAGGGATCGATCTAGTGCCCCGTCGGGAGGACATCAAGACCGTCATGGTGATCGGCTCCGGGCCGATCGTCATCGGCCAGGCCTGCGAGTTCGACTACTCCGGTACCCAGGCGTGCCGCGTGCTCAAGGCCGAGGGCCTGCGCGTGGTGCTGCTGAACTCCAATCCGGCCACCATCATGACCGACCCGGAGTTCGCGGACGCCACCTACGTGGAGCCCATCACCACCGAGGTGATCGAGTCGATCATCGCTAAGGAGCGCCCCGATGCGCTGCTGCCCACGCTCGGCGGCCAGACCGCGCTCAACGCCGCCATCGCCGCGGCCGAGGCGGGCGTGCTCGACCGCTACGGCGTGGAACTCATCGGTGCCAACATCGAGGCCATCAACCTGGGCGAGAACCGCGAGCTCTTCAAGGGCGTGGTGGAGCGCTGCGGCGCCGACAGCGCCCGCTCCTTCATCTGTCACTCCATGGAGGAGTGCATCGCCGCGGCCGAGGACCTTAAGTACCCCGTCGTCGTCCGCCCCTCCTTCACGATGGGCGGCCTGGGCTCCGGCTTCGCCTACAACGAAGAGGACCTGCGCCGCATCGCGGGAGCGGGCCTGCACTATTCGCCCACCACCGAGGTGCTCCTGGAGGAGTCCATTCTCGGCTGGAAGGAGTACGAGCTCGAGCTCATGCGCGACCGCAACGACAACGTCGTGGTGGTGTGCTCCATCGAGAACGTGGACCCCGTGGGCGTCCACACCGGCGACTCGGTGACCGTGGCCCCGGCCCTGACCCTCACCGACCGCGAGTACCAGAAGCTGCGCGACATCGGCATCGACATCATC
>CAZFEH010000083.1:4696-5116 GCA_964517615.1 uncultured Demequinaceae bacterium | reverse complement strand
GCCGTGCTGGTGCTCGCGGTGGAGGAGCAGACGGCCGGGCGCAGCGGCATCTACGGCGACCTCCAGCACAGTCCCTTCGCCCCCTCGCCGTAGGTGCGGAGAAAAACTTATCCCCATTTTGCCCGGGAGACCCGCGTGGCGCCCCACCGAGGCCGTGCGCCTGTTAGTGTTGAAGTCCGTGGAGAGATCGCGATTCGAGTCCCGTGCGGACCATGTCACCCGTCACATCTTCGTCACCGGGGGCGTGGTGTCCTCTCTCGGAAAGGGCCTGACGGCATCCAGCCTCGGCCGCCTGCTCCGCTCGCGTGGCTTGCGCGTCACCATGCAGAAACTGGACCCGTACCTCAACGTGGACCCCGGCACCATGAACCCGGTCCAGCACGGTGAGGTCTTCGTGACGGACGACGGCGCCGAGACGGA
>CAZFEH010000083.1:0-4686 GCA_964517615.1 uncultured Demequinaceae bacterium | reverse complement strand
CCAGGTACTCGCCGCGGCGCTCCTTGGCGATCACCTGCGAGTACCTGGGCGACACCGTGCAGGTCATCCCGCACATCACCGACGAGATCAAGCGCCGCATGCGCGCCCAGGCGGGCCCCGACGTGGACGTCATCATCACGGAGATCGGCGGCACGGTGGGCGACATCGAGTCGCAGCCGTTCATCGAGGCCGCACGGCAGGTGCGCCACGACGTGGGCCGCGACTACGTGTTCTTTTTGCACGTGAGCCTCATCCCGTACATCGGCCCCTCGGGCGAGCAGAAGACCAAGCCCACCCAGCACTCCGTGGCCGCGCTGCGCAGCATCGGCATCCAGCCCGACGCCCTCGTGCTGCGCTCCGACCGTCCCGTGCCCGCCTCCGTCAAGGCCAAGGTCGCGCTCATGTGCGACGTGGACGTCGAGGCCTGCGTCAACGCGGTGGACGCCCCGAGCATCTACGACATCCCCAAGGTGCTGCACTCCGAGGGCCTGGACGCCTACGTGGTGCGCCGCCTCGACCTGCCGTTCCGCGACGTGGAATGGGGGGCGTGGGACGAGCTGCTGCGCCGCGTGCATCAGCCCGCACAGGCCGTCGAGGTTGCGCTCGTGGGCAAGTACATCGACCTGCCCGACGCCTACCTGTCCGTGAGCGAGGCGCTGCGCGCCGGCGGCTTCGCACACAACGCCAAGGTCACCATCCGCTGGGTCGCTTCCGACCGCTGCGCCACCGCCGAGGGTGCCCAGGAGGCGCTCGGCGGCGTGGACGCGGTGCTCATCCCCGGCGGCTTCGGCGTGCGCGGCGTGGACGGCAAGATTGGTGCGGCCAGGTGGGCGCGGGAGAACGGCGTCCCCACACTGGGCATCTGCCTAGGGCTTCAGGTCATGGTCATGGAGTACGCGCGTACGGTGCTGGGGCTGGAGGGTGCCTCGTCCTCCGAGTTCGATGCCGCGCCCGAGCACCCCGTGGTCGCGACCATGGAGGAGCAGCTGGCCATCGTGGACGGGCAGGGGGACCTGGGCGGCACCATGCGGCTCGGGCAGTATCAGGCGGTGCTGCGGCCCGGTTCGGTGATCGCCGAGACCTACGGCGCCACGTCCGTGGGGGAGCGTCACCGTCACCGCTACGAGGTCAACAACGCCTACCGGCCGCAGTTGGAAGAGGCGGGCCTGGTGGTCTCGGGCGAGTCTCCCGACCGGCAGCTGGTGGAGTTCATCGAACTTCCGCGCGAGGCGCACCCGTACTACGTCGCCACTCAGGCGCACCCCGAGTTCCTGTCCCGGCCCACCAAGGCCCATCCGCTCTTTGCCGGCCTGATCGGCGCCGCGCTCGCGGTGAGGGACGGCGGCAAGGCGGAGGCCCCGGCATCGACCGTGGTCGCCGGTGGTTCCGGTGCGGAGTTTGGCGCCGATGCTGGTGCCGATGCCGGGGCCACCCGGGCCGGATCAAGCGCCCTCTAGGGCCGGTCATGATCGCCGACCGCTACGCGCCCCGGCCTGTCAGCGCGGTCACCACGCCCTTTGCGGGCGCGGTGTGGTCCATCGACTCCGAGGTGGTGGAGTTGGGCGACGGACCGGTGCGACGCGATGTGCTGCGCCACCCGGGTGCCGTGGCCGTCATGGTCTACCGCGAACCGGGTGAGGTGTATCTGGTGCACCAGTATCGGCATCCGGTGCGGCGGGATCTGTGGGAACCGCCGGCGGGACTCATGGACTTCGAGGGCGAGGATCCGTGGGAGGCCGCCCAGCGGGAACTGGCAGAGGAAGCGGACCTGGTCGCCGACACGTGGCATGTGCTCGCCGATGTCTACACCTCGCCGGGCGGGTCATCCGAGGTGATTCGGATCTATCTGGCACGTGATGTGTCGCCCGTGCCCGAGGGTGAGCGCTTTGCGCGCGAGGCTGAGGAGTTGGACATGGTGGGCCGGTGGGTGCCTCTCGATGAGGTGCTTGAGGCGCTCGCCTCCGGTGCGGTGTGCGGGCCTACGGTGTCGCTGGGAGCGTATGCGTTGGATGCCGCGCGCCGGTCGGGGTGGACGCGATTGCGTCCGGCCGATGCGCCGTGGGCCGCGCGGGACGGCGTCCCGCGCTAGTTCGGCCCGTTCCTGGGCACAGACTCCCGGGGCCCAGTTCCCCTGAACCCCGCTTTCTTCCCTGGGTGGGGCACAGACTGCCTCAACACGGTCTCCCCAGACCCCCTTCGCTTCCTGGGCGCACGTTTCAGTCAAAGTTGAGCCGGATTTTGAGTGTTTTATGCGGATTCGCAGAAAATGGGCCGGGCCGGGCCGGCCCGGCCGGGGGTTAGCGCCGGTTCTCCGTGCTCAGCAGGTAGACCACCGCCGACTGCGCCGCGACCAGCACCGCCGCTCCACCCAGGTGCATTCCCACGAGCACCTCGGGCAACCCCGAGAGGTACTGCGCATAACCGATTCCTGCCTGGAGCACGGTGGCGGCGACCAGCACCACCCAGGCCCGGCGCACCTCGTCCCGGCCGCCAGCATCGGCGCCTACCGACCGGTCCCGTCGCACCAGCCAGACGATCACCGCGAGCGTCCCCACAAACACCCACACGGCCAGGCCATGCAGCCGGGTGATGGACTCCAGATCGAAGGGCAGGCGGGCGGTCACGGCGGGATCGCCCGAATGCGGCCCCGAACCGGTGACCAGGGCACCGAGCACCACAACCGCCACCGTCAGCGCGGTGAGCCCGTGCAGCAGCCAGGGTAGGGGGCGCCCGTCGCGACGGGGCGCGCGCCGGTAGGACAGCGCCAACTGCACCGACGCCCACACCAGGCCCGTGGAGATCAGCATGTGCACCGCCACCACGGAGGCGTTGAGATGCAAGTACACGGTGAAGATGCCCACAATGGCCTGCGCGGCGGCACCCGCGACGGGCACCGCGCCCAGCCACTTCAGATCCGGCCGGGTGCGCCACACGGCCACCGCGGTGAAGGCGGCCACGGCCACCACGAGCGCGGAGAACGTGCGGTTGCCGTACTCGATGATGGTGTGGCGGCTGATGTCCTCGAGCGTGGGCGTGAGCTGGCCGGGTTCGCAGTGCGGTGCCTGGGTGCAGCCCAGCCCCGAGTCGGACAGGCGCACGATGCCCCCGGACACGATGATCGCGCCCTGCAGCACCAGGTTGAGCAGGGTCAGGCGGCGTCCGTGACGGCCCAGAAGATCGGCGAAGGCGTCCCAGCGGCGGCGCAAGCCCCCCGGAGGCGCAGGAGCGGTGTTCATGGCATCAGTCTAGGTAAACCGGGCACCCCACCAAGCCCTCACCCCGCGTGACTTCCAAGGGTGCGTGTCCGGTTTGGGGGCCGATGCCTGGCAGTAGGAGTGTGCAGGTGTCACATCTGTCACATCCCCCCTTGGAAATCACCGGGGTGGTGGGTAAGGCTCACCTTCCTTGCGGGGAAGACATTTCCACATGACACTGTTGTGTAAATAGATGCCGCTGTTCTGCGGCGCCTTGCATGGGAGGTGAGCATGACCACGGATACCACTCGCGAGCGTGTTCTGGGGCTCGTGGCCTCGGCCGGGCCCATCACCGCCGCAGACCTTGCGCAGACACTGGGCGTGACCCCGGCGGCCATCCGCCGCCACCTCACCGCGCTCTTCGACGAGGGCCTCATCGCGGACCACGACAAGCCCGGCCCGCTCGACCGTGGTCGCGGCCGCCCGGCCAAGTCCTACGTCGCCACCGCGGAGGGTCAGCGGGCGCTCACCACCGCATACAGCGATGTGGCGGTCGAGGCGATGCAGTTCCTGCGCGGCTCCGGCGCCCTCGACGGCTTCGTCGCCGCGCACCATGCTCGCCTGGAAGCGGTGCTCGCCACCAAGATCGACGCCGATGCTCCGGTGCAGGAGCGCGTGGACGCCCTCGCCACCGCGCTCGCCGAGCAGGGCTACGCCACCTCCGTGCGGCCGGGACCCGGCGGCTACACCGTCCAGTTGTGCCAGGGCCACTGCCCGGTGCAGTCCATCGCCGAGGCCGCACCCGAGTGGTGCGAGGCCGAGACCCGTGCCTTCTCCCGTGTCCTGGACGTCCACGTCCAGCGCCTGTCCACCCTTGCTGGTGGTGCCCACGTGTGCACCACCACCATTCCGCTCGCCTCCACTAAGGAAGGATGACTCGTGAGCACTGAAGCGACCCCGATGACGCAGGAGGAGACGATTGCGTCCATCGGCACCTATGAGTACGGCTGGCATGACTCCGATGCCGCCGGTGCCCTCGCCCAGCGTGGCCTGAGCGAGTCCGTGGTGCGCAACATCTCCGCACTCAAGAACGAGCCCGAGTGGATGCTCAACCTGCGTCTCAAGGGCCTGGGCCTGTTCGAGAAGAAGCCCATGCCGCACTGGGGTGCCGACCTCTCGGGCATCGACTTCGACAACATCAAGTACTTTGTGCGCTCCACGGAGAAGCAGGCCACCAGCTGGGAAGAACTGCCCGAGGACATCAAGAACACCTACGACCGCCTGGGCATCCCGGAGGCCGAGAAGCAACGCCTCGTGGCCGGCGTGGCCGCGCAGTACGAGTCCGAGGTGGTCTACCACCAGATCCGCGAGGACCTCGAGCAGCAGGGCGTGATCTTCCTGGACACCGACACGGGCCTGCGCGAGCACCCGGAGATCTTCCAGGAGTACTTTGGCACCGTCATCCCCGTGGGCGACAACAAGTTCGCCTCGC
>CAZFEH010000082.1:0-5180 GCA_964517615.1 uncultured Demequinaceae bacterium | reverse complement strand
GCGTCGTGTCGCTCATCGAGCCGCACTGTCATAGCCATACCTCCTTGATACCACAGTGGTATCACTCCGTCCAGCCTCCACTGTCGCACAGGTCGGGCAGGCGCGCTGGGCGCCTGTGGATCACTCGGGCGCGTCAGGCGGGACCTCGGGCAGTTCGCAGGGGCGCCCTACCGGCCGTTGAGCTCGCGCCGCTTGGCCCGCCACCCCGGCAGGTGACGATCCATCACGGCATAGAAGCGCTCATTGTGGGAGGGCTCTATCAGGTGGGCGAGCTCGTGGACGATGACGTACTCCAGCAGCTCCGGATCGCGCCGGGCGAGCTCCACATTGAGGTTGATGTGGACACGCTGCGGGTTGCAGCTGCCCCACCGGCTCGTCATGCGGCGGACGGTGAGCGTGGGACGCGGGACACCCATGCGCTCGGCCCAGTAGGCGATCAGGGGCGGGGCGTCGTGCTTGAGCTGCCGCCTCAGTCTCTCTGTCTCGGGTCCGGCTTCCAGGGGCGCGGGCTGGGTGGCGACGCGTTCCTGGTGGGTGGCGATCCAGCTGGCCTTGGAAGCGACGAACTCCGCGATGGTGCGCTCGCTCACATGGAACGGCGCCGAGACCTGAACCCGGCCGTCGGGTGCCTTGACCGTGAGGCGCAGCGTACGAATGCGCTTGCGGGTGACGGTGTAGGACGGGAGGCTCACCTGGGAATGCTACGGTGCCGCGCCCCCAAGAACCACGAACCCAGCCGACAGAACCCAACCTGACGCACGGAGAATGCGTAGTTGCTGTCATGACAGGGAGACTGGAACGATGAGCGACTGGGCTGCGACCCTCGACACGCTGCTGCGGGAGCGGGGGTCCGCGCTGTTCGGGTATGCCTATGTGCTCACCGGATCGGCGCAGTCCGCGGAGGATCTGCTGCAGGACGCCTTGGTGCGCACCTTCCGCTCGGGGCGAGGCTCCCGCGGAATCGATGCGGCACATGCCTACGTCAAGAGGGCCATCGCCAGCGCCTTCATCGACTCGGGCCGACGCTCCGCAGCCCGGCCCCGCACCGTCACCCAGGACGGGGTCGAGGTGGCCACGACACCCGACCACGCCCCGGCATCGGACCTGGCCACCGACCTGCACGCCGCCCTGCTCCTGCTGCCGCCGCGCGAACGGGCGTGCGTGGTGCTGCGCTACCTGGAGGACCTGCCCGTGGCGCGCGTGGCGAGCGAACTGGGTCTCGCCGAAGGCTCAGTCAAGCGCTACCTCTCCGACGGCGTCGCGCGGCTGCGCCAGACGAACCTGCTCGTGGACTTCACGGAAACCGACACGATCCCCATCGCGGAAGGACTGCACTCATGAACACCGCACACGAACTCCTGGAGGCGGTGCGCAGGGACGGCGCGGCGCGCTTCGCCGCCACCTCGCTCGCCACAGACCAGGCTCCGCTCACCCGGCGGGTGCGCCGTCAGCGCGCGGTGCGCACGGTAGGCGTGTCCGTGGCATCGGTAGGCGCCGCAGGTGCGCTCGTGTTCGCCGTCGCACACCAGATCCCGGCGCAACTGGCGCCTGGGGTGACCACCTCCCCCACGAACCCGGCATCGGCGTCGCCCACGCCCTCCGTCCCCGTGACGCTGAGCGTCGCGGTGCACAAGCAGGAGCGGATCGAGGCGATCGCCGCAGACCTCGCGGAGGCGTTCGGCGTCGCCCCGGACGAGGCGCTGCAGGCGCTGACGCGCGCCCTGCCCGCCGAGGCCGGCGCCAATCCCGAGGGCTGGGTGCTGAGCGGCGAGTATGGGTTCGCGGCAGGCTCCACCCTGGACGATGCCGCGGCCGCGCTGGTCGGCACGATGCTGAGTGCTCTGGAGTCGCAGGGCGTGCCGCGCGAGCGGTGGCTCGACACTGTGGTGCTCGCGTCGATCGTGCAGCAGGAGGCCCCGGCCGGGTCGGCAGATCAGGCGGATATGGCGCGCCTGCTGCTCAACCGCCTGGACGCGGGGATGAAGCTGCAGATCGAGTCGCCGCTCGCGTACTACCTGCACGCGGACACCGAGCTGGTGGGCGACGACGGCTGGGCCGTGGACACGCCGTTCAACACCTACCTGTATGAGGGCCTGCCGCCCAGCGCGATCGGCGCGGCCACGCCCGAGGCGCTGCACGCGGCGGCCAACCCCAGGCAGGGCGACTGGCTGTACTTCCTTCGTGGCGAGGACGGCACGGTGGCGCTGTTCCTCACCTTCGAGGAGTACGCCATAGCGGTTGACGAGATGTACCCCGGCACGGGGGCTTCGGATTAGAGCTGCTGCACGCGCTCCGGGGCGGCGGTGGTTGTCGCTCGCCGCCCGAGCTGGCAAGCTGCTGGCATGACACCCACCCGGGATCGCCTACTGCGCGAACGGATCTTCGCCGACCTCACGCAGATGCTGTCCCGCACGGATGGGACCCTCTCATGGGAGCAGTTGCTCTCCTACTCGATCGATGGCTCACCCCTGCCCCTGATCGACCGCAGCCGAGGCATCCGCAATCCGCAGATCATGGACGCCACGCTGTCGGTCGTGAGTTCCGCCTCAGGCCCCTACCCGGACCGAGAGGTCATGCCAGGGGTGTGGGAGTACTCCTTCCGTTCCGGCTCCGATGCCGGCGACAACACCAAACTCATCGCGGCGCACGACCTCGGTGCGGAGATCATCCTGTTCCACAAGTCATTGCCGAAGGTCTATCTTCCGATCTTCCCGGTGAAGGTCGTCGGTGTCGATCGGGTTCGCGGCATCGTCACCCTGGCCATCTCGGAGCTCGCCGGAATCGATCCCGCCTCAGCCTCGGTCATCGAGCGGGAATGGGCCCAGGTACAGGCAACACGGCGAGTGCATCAGCCGGCGTTCCGCGCTCTGGTGCTGCGCGCGTATGAAACCCAATGCACGGTATGCCGCTTCCGACACGCCGAACTCCTCGACGCCGCACACATCGTTCCCGACAAGCACGAACTCGGGGATGCCAGGGCCTCGAATGGCATGTCCATGTGCAAGATCCATCACGCCGCCTATGACCGCAACTTCTTAGGGGTCACGCCCGATTTCGAGGTGCGCATCAACACCGGTCTGCTGGAGGAAGTCGACGGCCCGATGCTGCGTCACGGACTCCAGGAGATGCACGGGCAGCGCCTCACCCTCCCGGCGC
Organism: uncultured Demequinaceae bacterium; assembly: GCA_964517615.1. Taxonomy (GTDB): domain Bacteria; phylum Actinomycetota; class Actinomycetes; order Actinomycetales; family Demequinaceae; genus Demequina. The sequence continues at coordinate 2,024 of CAZFEH010000082.1, read as the reverse complement.
GGCCCGCGGACCGCCCGGACACGGAGCGTCTGGCGCTGCGCTACGAGCAGTTCCTGGCCTCGACCAGTTAGGCCGGGCCCCCACCAAAAATCACTAGGCCACACCTTCGCCCGCGACACGCCGTGCCCGTCCTGTGCAACATCGGCGTGTTGCCCACGAAGGTGTGGCCTAGTGATTATTCGGCACCGGGATGGACGCGCCCCCCGCCTCGCCCCCTACCCCGCGCTGGGCACGGCCTTCGCGTAGATCTCGTCCACCACATCGGCGTAATGCGACATGACCACAGTGCGCCGCACCTTGAGCGAGGCGGTCAGCTCCTCGCGCGCCTCCGAGAACGCCACGGGCAGAATGCGGAACTCGCGGATCGACTCCGCGCGCGAGACCCCGGCATTCGCCAAAGAGATCGCCCGGCCGATGAGCTCGCGCACCACCGAGTCCCCTGCGGCCTCTTCAACCGACATGACCGGCAACTTGTGCGCCTCAAGCCACGAAGGCAGCATCACCTCGTCCAGCGCCACGAGTGCGGAAACGAAGTGCTTGCCCTCCCCCACCACCACCGTGTCCTGGATGGCCGGATGCGAGCGCATCACGTCCTCCAGCACGGCTGGCTGGACGTTCTTCCCCGAGGACAGCACCAGGATCTCCTTCTTGCGACCCACGATGCTGAGCGCACCGTCCACGATCTGCCCCAGGTCGCCCGTGGCGAACCAGCCGTCGCGCATCACGGCCGCCGTCGCATCGGGCGCGTTCCAGTAGCCCTTGAACAGGTTGACTCCCCGCAGCAGGATCTCGCCGTCCTCAGCGAGCTTGACATCGCAGCCGGCCAGCGGGTGACCCACGGTGCCCATGATCGCGCGCTGCTCGGGCGTGCCCATCGCCGCCGCCGTGGTCTCGGTGAGCCCGTATCCCTGCATCACCGTGACGCCCACGCCGCGGAAGAAGTGCCCCACATCCTCGGTCAAACGCGCGCCGCCGGACAGCACATAGCGCAGCTGCCCGCCCAGCTTGGCCCGAATCTTGGCCAGCACCAGGCGGTCGGCTACGGCATGGCGCGCCCGCAACCAGGCACCCGCGCCACCGGTCTCGGCAGCCCGCGAATACTCGCGCGCCACCTTCGCCGACCACCGGAAAATCCGCTTCTTGAGCCCACTCTGCGCGGCATCGGCGCGGTTGTAGACCGTCTCCAGCACCCGCGGGACCAGCACCATGAAGGTGGGCTTGAACGAGCCGAGGTCCGTCGCGAGCGTCTTGTGCGACGGGGCGAAGCCGATCACGGCCCCGGCCGAGAGGCTCAGGATCATCGCGAGCCGCGCGAACACGTGCGCAAGCGGCAGGAACAGCAGCAGGCGGGCATCGTCCTTGACGAAGCCGCCGAAGTCGGGGTCCGCCTCGATGTTGAGCACATGCTCCACGAAGTTGCGGTGCGAGAGCATGGCTCCCTTGGGCCGACCCGTGGTCCCCGAGGTGTAGATGATGGTGGCCAGGTCCTCCAGGGTGACGTCTGCGGTGCGGGCGTCCAGGTCGTGGTCGCCGATGCCCGACCCTGCTGCGGCAAGCGCCTCCAGGCCCGCCTCGTCCAGTGCGACGGTGGGTGTGGCCGCATGCGCCTGGGTCACCAGATCGCGACGGTCGGCCTGGTCGGCGGCCACGAGCACGAGGCCCGCATCCTTGATCATCCAGGCCACCTGCTCCGCCGAGGAGGAGGGATACAGCGGCACCACGATGGCCCCCGCCGCGAGAACGGCGAAGTCCATGACCGACCATTCATAGCGGGTGTCGCCCATGATGCCCACCCGGTCACCCGGCGCGACGCCGGAGGCGATGAGGCCCTTGGCCACGGCGCGGACCTGAGCATGGAAGAACGCCAACGTGATGGGAGACCAGATGCCATCCGCATCCTTGGTCTCAGCGAAAATCCGTTCCGGATGCTCGGTGGCGCGTTCCTGGAGCAGGCGGGTCAGGTGCAGGGTGCTCGCGGGCGTCTTCAGCGACGGCGAGGACATCTCGGTCCACATGACACCAGC
>CAZFEH010000081.1:3045-5398 GCA_964517615.1 uncultured Demequinaceae bacterium | reverse complement strand
ACCGCCGACCCTGGTCCCGTCTGCCCGCGCGTGGTACTAGGTCCGTGGGCACTGCCAGCCATAGGGTGAGTGGCGTGACGCGTGTCCTCCTCATCACCGGCTCGGAGCTGGGTTCCCGCATGGCTGGTCCCGCGATCCGGGCGCTCGCCATGGCGCGTGTGCTCGCGGGTGACGGTCATGACGTGGTTCTCGCGACCACGGCGGTGCTCGATGCCGATGCGGTGATGACGGGTCCGGATCCCCTGCCGAACGTTCGGCTCGCCTCGTTGCGCCCGGGTGACCGGCGGGGCTTCTCGACGCTCGAGCGCGAGGCGGATGTCATCGTGTTCCAGGGTCACGCGATGGAGCAGTTCCCGGCCCTCGCCCGCACGGATCGGGTGGTGGTGGCGGATGCCTACGACCCGATGCATCTGGAGATGCTGGAGCAGGGTCGCGAGCAGTCACCTGGGCAGTGGGAGCACCTGGTGCGCTCCCGGGTGGCGCTGCTCAACCAGCAGCTGGCGCGTGCCGACCTCGTCCTGTGCGCCTCGACGCGTCAACGGACCCTTTACCTGGGTCATCTCGCCTCGTTGGGCCGGGTCTCTCCCACCACCTATGCGGACGACCCCTATCTGGCGAGCCTGCTGGCCGTCGTGCCTTTCGGCCTGGACCCCACGCCGCCCCGCCACGATGGCTCGGCCCTGCGCGGCGTCGTGGACGGCATTGGCCCAGACGCCCGCATCGTGTTGTGGGGCGGCGGGCTGTACTCCTGGTTCGATCCCCTGGCCCTGATCCGCGCGACCCATGCCCTGGCACAGCGTCGGCCGCAGGCGGTGCTGGTCTTCCTGGGCACTAAGCATCCGGGTGTGGAGCCCATGGGTATCGTCAAGGAGTCGCTCGTCCTGGCGCGCGACCTGGGCGCGCTCGGCACCTCGGTGTTCTTCAACGAGGACTGGGTGCCCTTTGCGGAGCGCGGGGCCTACTATGTCGAGGCGGACGCCGGGGTATCGACCCACCACTCCCATATCGAGACCGAGTTCTCCTTCCGCACCCGCATTCTCGATTACCTGTGGGCGGGCCTGCCGATGGTGGTCACGGAGGGAGACGCCTTCGCGGATCTGGTGCGGGAGCGGGAGCTTGGCGTGGTGGTCCCCGCCGAGGACGACGCGGCGCTGGAGGCGGCGCTGGAGCGGGTGCTCTTCGATGAGGACTTCGCGGCCGCGTGCCGTGCGCGCGTCGCGGCGGTGCGCGAGGACTTCGCCTGGGAGCGCACGCTTGAGCCGTTGCGGGCGCTCGTGCGCGCCCCCCGCCGCGCTGCCGATGTGGTCGCCGCCGGTGGCCGCCACAAGCTGGCCCGGTCACTCCGATCGGCGCACGCCACGCCCCTGCCCCCGGGGCTGCGCCGCGACCTGAGCATGGCCTGGCACTACCTGCGCCACGGCGGTGCGGGAGAGCTGCGCGCGCGCATCGCGGCACGAAGGGCCAAGGGGTGAACCAGGCTCCCGCATCCCCGAACCACATGGCGGGCGCCGTGGCCCTGGCTCGACGCATCGGGGCCTTTGCCGGGCTTCCCCTGCTGTCCCTGCTCGCCCCCTTCGTCTTCCTTCCCGTCCTGGCGCGCCTGGCCGACGCCGATGCCTGGGTGGCCATCGCCCTGGGGCAGTCGGTGGGAGGCTTCGCGGCGCTCGTGGCGAGCCTGGGGTATCCCACGCTCGCGCCGCCGCTTGTGGCCGTCGCGAGCGCCGACGAGCGTCGTCGCATCCTGGCGACGAGCATGCACGTCCGCATCCCGGTGTGGCTGGTTGCCGCGCTCCTGGGGGTGATCGCGGCCAGCCTGCTCGCGCCGCCGAACGGGCGCATGGAGGCCGCGGTGATGGCTGCCGCCATGAGCCTGGCCGCGCTCGCGCCCACGTGGTTCTGGATCGGTGTGGGCAGGGTCAAGCCCATCCTGTGGCTTGAGGTGGTGCCGCGCATGGCCGCCTCCATCGCGGCGACGGCCATCCTGCTGCTCGGTGGCGCGGTGATGTGGTACCCGGTGCTGCTGGTCGTGGCGATGGCCGCCGCTCCCGTGGTGGTGCCCTGGCGCTACGCGGGTGCGCAGCTGCGGCGTGTGGACCGCGCCGAGGTGCGCGCCGTGCTCCGCGACCACCCGCCCGGGGTGATCGCGGAAAGCGCCGCCGGCATCTACAACGCGCTCGCGGTGACCATCGTGGCCGCCGTGACGCCGGTGGCGCACGCCGCCCGCTATGTCTCCGGTGACAAGGCGTACCGGATCGGCCAGTATGCGGTCTCCGCACTGGGCAACGCCCTGCAGGGCTGGGTGGTGCAGGCGGCGCCGGGCCGGCTGGGTGCCCGCCTGCGGGTCGTGATCGGC
>CAZFEH010000081.1:0-2945 GCA_964517615.1 uncultured Demequinaceae bacterium | reverse complement strand
GGTGCTCGCGGCGGTGTGGCGACGCCGCGCCGCGGGCTGAGGCGACCGCTCGCTAGGAGGCAGCGCCGATCACGCGGTACTGGACGCCGGGCCAGGCGCCAGCCGAGGACACGCGACGGCCGTCGACGAACACCTTGACGCCGGGCAGATCTGCGGGGGTGAGCGAACGGTACTCGGCGTGGTCCGCCTGGACCACCGCGGCATCGGCGCTCTCGCCCAGGTGATAGGGCGTGAAGCCGAGTGCGACCAGTTCCTCGTCCGTGTACAGCGGGTCGTGGACCACGGAGACCGCGCCCCGAGCCTTGAGGGCCTCCACCGTGGCGAAGACGCCGGAGAACGCGGTCTCCTTGACGCCACCGCGATAGGCCGCGCCGAGCACTACCACCGTGGCGCCGGACACGTCACCGTAGGCGCCCTCGAGCAGCCCGATGGCGTAGTCGGGCATGCCCGCATTGGCGGCACGCGCGGCGGCCACCACGGTGGCTGCCGGGTCGTTCCACAGGTACAGGCGGGGATACACCGGGATGCAGTGGCCTCCCACGGCGATGCCAGGCTGGTGGATGTGGCTGAACGGCTGCGAGTTCGAGGCCTCGATCACCTGGTAGATGTCGATGCCATGCTCGCCGGCGAAGCGGGCGAACTGGTTGGCCAGGCCGATGTTCACGTCACGGTAGGTGGTCTCGGCGAGCTTGGCGAGCTCGGAGGCCTCGGCGCTTCCCAGGTCCCAGACACCATTGCCGCGGGGCAGGTCAGGGCGATCGTCGAAGTCGAGTACTGCTTCATAGAACTCGACGGCACGGCGGGCGCCTTCGGGAGACAGGCCACCCACGAGCTTGGGGTACTTGCGCAGGTCCGCGAACACGCGTCCGGTGAGCACCCGTTCGGGGGAGAACACCAGGTGGAAGTCCTTGCCCTCGGTCAGCCCGGAGATCTCCTCGAGCATGGGCTTCCAGCGGGTGCGGGTGGTCCCCACCGGGAGCGTGGTCTCGTAGGACACGAGGGTGCCGGGAGTGAGGTGCTCGGCGAGCGAGCGCGTCGCCGCATCCATCCAGCCGAAGTCGGGCTTGGCGTCGGCGTCGACAAAGAGCGGGACCACCAGGACCACGGCATCGGCGCCGGGGACGGCGTCGGCATAGTCGGTCGTGGCGCGCAGGCGGCCGGCGGGCACGAGCTCGCTCAGATGCTCCTGCAGGTGCGCCTCACCCGGGAAGGGCTCGATGCCTTGGTTGACCAGATCCACCGCGGTGGGATTGACGTCGACTCCGACCACCTCGTGGCCTTTGCTCGCGAACTGCACCGCCAGCGGCAGGCCGATCTTTCCCAGGGCGATCACGGCGATCTTCATGCAGGGTCCTTCACTCGATGAGGTATGTGTTGATCCTACTGTGGCCGGACCGGGCCCTTGGTGTGTGCGAGGCGCGCTCGGGTAGGCTCTTGCCCTGTGACCGAGCGCGAGGCTGAGACGCCATCGACCACTGCGCGCCCTGCGTCGCGCCGAGGTGTTCCCGTGAGGCTGCGGTGGATTCTCGCGCCGCTTCTGGCCTACATCGCACTGGCGGCCTGGGCCTTCGCCTCCCCTATCGGCTCAGGCCCTGACGACGACTATCACCTGGTGAGCATCTGGTGTGCCAACGGGGGCAGTGACCTGTGTGCCCCCGGGTCTACGCCCGATACCCGGATTCTCCCGGAGGGCTTCTGGCAGATCTTCTGCTATGCCCAGCAGCCCGAGGTCAGTGCTGAGTGTCAGCTGTCGCAGTTCCCGCACGAGGGCCAGCCCACCTATGAGACGCGCAGGGGCAACTTCTACGGCGAGTACCCGCCGCTGTACTACGCGACGATGCGCCTCTTCGCAGGCACCGATGTGCAGTTCAGTGCGCTCGTGATGCGCCTGTTCAACGCGGCGTTGTTCGTGGGGCTGACGACCGCGCTGGCTGCGCTCCTTCCTGGCGCGCGGCAGCGGACGGTGCTGTGGGGATGGCTTGTGGTGCTGGTCCCGTTGGGAATGTTCCTGATCCCCTCCAACAACCCCAGCGGCTGGGCCATCACGGGCGTGGGGACCGCGTTCCTCGCACTGCTGGGGTGGTTCGAGGCCACGGGCCGGCGGCGATGGGTGCTCGGCGCGCTCTATCTGGTGGGTGTGCTCATGGCGGCAGGTGCGCGTGGTGACGCGGCGGTGTACGTGATCGGCGCCACCGTGACAGTGGTGATCCTCACCGTGCTGCGCGTGCGGCAGTGGCTCGTCATGGCGGCCCTGCCGGTGGTGGGCATCGTGATCGCGGCGGTGTTCATGTCGATGGCCAACCAAGCCGGAATCGCCACGGGCGGCTTCTCTGACGGTGGGGGTGCGACCATCCCCGTGCCTGGTGAAGACGGGACGGAGGCACCGCTGGGAGGTCTTGGCCTGGCCGCCTACAACCTTTTGATGCTGCCGTTCCTGTGGACCGGCGTCTTCGGCACCTGGGGTCTCGGATGGCTCGACACGATGCTCCCCGCGATCGTGCCGTGGGCCGCGACGGCGGCGTTCGTGGTGGTGGGCTTCGCCGGGCTGGGACTGCTCACGTGGCGCAAGGCCATCTCCCTCACGGGAGTTGTCGCGGTGCTGGTCCTGCTGCCGGTCTATGTGCTGACGGCAGGTGGAGACAAGGTGGGGGCCAACCTGCAGCCCCGCTACCTGTTGCCCCTCATCGTGCTCTTCGGCTTTCTGCTGGTGTACGAGCCCGTGGGCGCGAGGCTGCGCTTCACCCGCTTCCAGACGGGTCTGATCCTGGGGGCGCTGGCAGTGGCGAACCTCGTCGCGCTCCAGGTCAACATCCGCCGGTACGTGACGGGCGCCGACCAGCAGGGCCCCAACCTTGACTCCGGGGCCGAGTGGTGGTGGCCGGGCGCTTTCGTCGGGCCCATGGGCACGTGGACGATCGGGGCGTTCGCCTATGCCGCGCTACTCG
>CAZFEH010000080.1:0-5482 GCA_964517615.1 uncultured Demequinaceae bacterium | reverse complement strand
AGACCGCCGAAGTGGCCGCCAAGGCGGTGCTCGACGAGGCGCTGGACAGCTTTCCGCCGTCCGAATGGAGCGCCGCCTACGGCTCGTCCGGCACCGTCGGCGCGGTGGCCGACATGCTGGCGGCCAACGGCTGGGCTTCGGGCGTGATCACCCGTTCCGGGCTGGACTGGCTGGTGGAGCGGTTCGTGAAGGCCGGCAACGTCGAGCAGATCCGCCTCGACGGACTCAAGGACGACCGCCGGCCGGTGATCGCCGGCGGCCTGAGCGTGCTTCATGCCATTTTCGACCTGTTCGACATCCAGCAATTGCTGCCGGCGCAGGGGGCCTTGCGCCAGGGCGCGCTCTACGACCTCATCGATCGCGAAACCGATGGCGGCGACGTGCGCGAACGCACGGTGCGCTGGCTGGCCGAGCGCTTTTCCATCGACGAGGCCCAGGCCCAGCGGGTCAGCGCCGTGAGCACGGCCCTGTTCGCCCAGGTGGCCGCGGTCGATGCGCAGAACGAGCGCTACTCGCAGAAGCTGGCCTGGGCGGCGCGCCTGCACGAGATCGGCACGCACATCTCGCACGACCGCTCCTACCACCATGGCGCCTACATTCTGGACAACGTGGATGCGCCGGGTTTCTCGTTTCCCGAGCTGCACCGCATGAGCCAGCTGGTGCTGGGCCAGCGCGGCAAGCTGCGCAAGCTGGAGCAGTCGCTGGGCGACGAGCTGTTTGCCAAGCAGCTCATGTGCCTGCGCCTGGCCGTGCTGCTGTGCCACGCCCGGCAGATGCCGGAGTACGAATCGATCCGGCTGAGCTACAAACCCGGCTCGTTCAAGCTGGCCAGCAACCCCGGATGGGCCAAGCGCTACCCCCAGTCCGCGTGGCTGATCGGGGAGGAAGTGATCGCCTGGCAGAAAACGGCCTGGAAATTCACCGCCGACGTGCGGTAAACGGACACGCTGCGGCAATCCGTCACAAGTTCGGGCGGCACCATGACCGCAACACGCGGTTTTGCACACCGGCGAGGCTAGGATGGTCCACCGCCCTTGGATGAAACCGTGATTCGACATGACCCTGATCGTTGTGGCAGAAGATGACCCAGGCACGCTCAAGCTGCTGACGGTGGTTCTGGAGAAAAAAGGACACGACGTCGTCGCCGCCGCCAATGGAACCGACGCCTGGGAGCGCATCCAGGCGCTGCGGCCCGACGTCATCGTCAGCGACGTCGACATGCCCGGCATCAGCGGGCTCGAGTTGCTCGAGCGCGTCAGAAGCCACCCGGTGAGCGCCCTCACGCCCTTCATCTTCCTGACCTCGCTGCAGGAGCGCCGCGACATGCGGCACGGCATGAGCCTGGGCGCCGACGACTACATCGCCAAGCCCTTCCGGGCCGTCGAGCTGGTCGATGCGGTGATGGCGCAGGTGAACAAGAGCAACATGCGGGCCCAGTCGCAGGACCTGCATGTGCAGGCCGCCCTGACCAGCGCGCTGCAGGCGCAGGCGCGCAACCTCAGCGATGCCTACGAGGAACAGCTTGCCAGCGCCTTGAACGAGCAGTGGCCAGGCGGCGCCGCGGCGCGGCAGGCCCGCCACCACGACCAGGCCACCGTGCTCAGCGCCGGGCTGCTCCGGCATGCCTCGTGGGCCATGGCGCTGGATGCCCAGGACATGGCCCGCCTGCTCAAGCGCTTCTACGACAGTTGCGGCGACACGGTTTTCCTGTTCGGCGCCCATACCCTGCAGTTCGTGGGCGATGGCCTGGTCGCCGTGTTTGCCGACGCCGCCGATGCGCCCACCAGTTCGCCGCACAGCCTGCGCGCGGTCAAGGCGGCATTGGCCATGCGCATGGCCAATGCCGGATTGAACGGTTTCCTGCGAACCCTGGCCTCGCACACCGGCCAGGAAAGCGCCGACATCAGCGTGGCCCTGCACTGCGGCCCGGTGGCCATGATGCGCCTCGATGGCCTGCTCGGCGGTGCGGCACAATCGGTGCCGGTGGGCGAAACCGTGGTCGATGCCGTGGCCTTGCAACGGCACGCGAAAGCACCTGGAAGAACCGGCATCACGGTGTCGGCGCCGGTGTTACGCAGCATCACCGGCGCCGTGTTCCCGGCCCGCCGCTACCTGCTGAACCTGCCCCATCGCGTCGAACCGATGGATGTGTGCATGGTCGAGCCGCTGCCGGCCTGAATGCCGCGTCGCCGGCGACCCGATCCCGACGCCTTGCGCCACGCCGATCCTGCCCAAGACTGCACCCGAATGAAACTGCTTGCCGGCCACCGCCTGCCCATAGGCTCCACCCTGATCACCGCGCTGGTGCTCGCGGCGCTGATCCCCGCGCTGCTGGCGGCGTGGCTGCTGTCCACCAACGGCTCGCGCTCGATCAACACACTGGCAGAGAACGCCATGAGCCAGGCGGCGCACCGTGTGGACGTGGGCGCGCTGGCCCATCTGGGCGAGTCGCACACGGTGGTCAACGCCCTGGTGCCGCCTTTCGTCGCCACCGGCGCGGAAGCCGAACGCACGCGCCGGTGGCTCACCGACACGCCGGCGTTCGAGACCATGGCCTACGCGTTGACACAGCAGTCGCCGAACGTGCCGTATCTGTACGTGGGCACCGCGGACGGATCGTTTTTCGGCCTGGAGCGTGAGGACCACGGCTTCATCGTGCGCGAGATCCGGCCGGGCGACAGCGGCCGCAGGCACTACCTGATCGATCACCCCGGTGACCGCAGCCGCCTGGTGCGCACGGAGGAACAAATCTACGACCCGCGCAAGCGCCCCTGGTACCAGTTGGCCCTGAGCACCGGGCAGCGCACCTTCACCGATGTCTACCGTTCGGCGGTCAAGGCGCAGTTCGACCTGACCCTGGCGCACCCGATCTTTGACACCGACAACCGCACGGTGCTGGGCGTGGTCGCGGTCGACATGAGCCTGGCCCGCCTGACCGACCTGATCCGCGCCTCCCGCATCAGCGAGAACTCGGTCACCTACCTGGTGGACAGCCAGGGCCTTCTGGTCGCCTCCTCGGTGGACGAAGACCTCAGCCTGAAGGTCAACGACAAGTTCCAGCGCCTCTCGCCGCTGCAGAGCCAGGACCCGCTGGTGCGCGAGTCCTTCACCCAGGTCAGCGCGAAATACCGCGACACCCTGCGGCGCGATCCGGGGCTGATGCTGCTGGACACCGACTCCGACTGGAAGCAGATGCTGGGCCTGGGCTCGAACCGGTTGATCGCCTTGCACCGTCCATTCGGCCAGAAATACAACCTCAACTGGCAGTTGATCGTGGTGGCGCCCGAGTCCGACTTCACCAACCAGGTGATCCAGGCCCGGCAAGTGGCGCTGCTCGCGCTGGCCGGGCTCATCGGCCTGGCGGGCGTGCTGGCCTATCTGGTGGCCAAGGGCCTGTCGGGGCAGTTCGAGCTGCTCAACGCTTCGGCCACGGCCGTGGGCGCGGGCAAGGTGCCGCCGGTACAGCAGAAGACGGGCTTCAGGGAAGTGCACCACCTCTCGAAGGTGCTTCACGACAGCGCGCAGTCGCTGCAGGCCTCCACGCGAGAGATCCAGGACAAGAACGAGCAGCTTCGCGAAGCCGCCCTGATGCTGGAGGACCGGGTGCGCCAGCGCACCGCCGAGCTGGCCGCCTCGCGCGAGGAGGCCCTGGCCGCGGTGAAGGCCAAGGCCGGCTTCCTCGCCGTCATGAGCCACGAGATCCGCACGCCGCTCAACGGCGTGGTGGGCATGAGCGAGCTGTTGCGCGAGACGCCGCTGACCGAAGCCCAGCAGGACCTGCTGGGCGTGCTCAACGTGTCGAGCGAGCAGTTGCTGTCCGTGGTCGACGACATCCTCGATTTCTCGCGCATCGAGGCGGGCAAGCTCGCTCTCGAACAATCTGCATTCGACCTGCGCGCCGCCATCCGGCAGGCACACGACATCCTGATGCTCCGGGCCCAGGAGAAAGGCCTTCACATGGCGCTGCACATCGCACCCGACGTGCCGCAGGCCGTGGTCGGCGACATCACCCGCCTGCGCCAGGTGCTGATCAACCTGCTGTCCAACGCCATCAAGTTCACGCACCAGGGCGAAATCACCTTGCGGGTGTGGCAGGAACCCGATGCGAGCGGCACGGTGCTGAACTTCAGCGTGAGCGACACCGGCATCGGCATCCGGCCCGAGCGCATCGGTTCCCTCTTCCAGCCCTTCGCCCAGGGCGACACCGCCATCACGCGGGTCTACGGCGGCACCGGCCTGGGGCTCATGATCTGCAAGCACCTGGTGGAGATGATGGGCGGGCAGATCACGGTCAACAGCCAGCCCGGGGCGGGTTCGACGTTTCGCTTCACCATGCGATCGACTGCCGTCGATCCCGCCGACATCCCGGTGGAGAGCGCCGCCGAACTGCCTTGCGCCAGCGGCCACCAGCGGGTGCTGGTGGTCGACGACAACCCGGTCAACCTCAAGGTGGCCTCGGCCATGCTGCAGCGGCTGGGCTACGCCCATGACACCGCCGCCGATGGCCGCCTGGCGCTCGCTGCCGTGCAGCACGCACGGCAGCAAGGGCAGCCCTACGCCGTGGTGCTGCTCGACAGCCACATGCCCGAACTCGACGGCGTCGCCACGGCCCGCGCCATTCTTGAAGAGCTCGGGGCGCAGGCCCCTGTTCTGCTGGGCGTTTCCGCCTCCTCGCTCGGTGAAGAACGGCAGCGCTGCCTCGATGCGGGCATGGCGGACTACCTGCCCAAGCCGATCGACCTCGAGCAACTGGCCCACACCCTGCGCCGCCTGACCTCGGCGCCCATGCCGGGTTCAGGCGGCGCGGCCGCCCATGCCCCGGCCGAGGAGCCCCCTGCTCCAGCGGTGGAAGCCGCGGCCAACGGGCCGCGGTCCGTGCGCTGGATCGATCCGACCCGCTGGGAGGCCTTTGCCGAGTTCGACGACGCCAAGGGCAGTGTGCGCCGCGAGGTCATCCGCGAATTCCTGTTGTCGCTGAACCCGCGCGTGGCCGACATCACCCGGGCTGCCGAAGCCGCGGACGCCACCGCCCTGCGCCAGGCCATCCATGTGCTGAAGGGTGCCGCGAGCAACGTGGGCGCCGAGGGCCTGGCCCAGTTGTGCGAGGACATTGAACGCCAGACCGACCGCTCGAAGACCTTCGTGCCGGCGCTGGAACAAGCGGCGCTGGCCACGGCGGCGGCGCTCAGGGCCTTGTGAGGGGAAATGCCGTCATGAAACGGTCATGAAAACGTCATGATCATCGTGCCGTTTTAAACCGTATATACGGTTTACACTAATGCCTTTCGCAAACCCACCGGAGCACCTCATGGCCAGCCAGAACACCAAGTCCAGCAGCAAGAAACCCAAGCTCGTCCGCGACAGCTTCACCATCCCGAAAACCGAGTTCGCCGCCATCGACCTCTTGAAGACCCGCGCCATTGCGCTGGGCACCAGCGTCAAGAAAAGCGAGTTGCTGCGCGCGGGCCTGATGCTGCTCACG
>CAZFEH010000079.1:0-5702 GCA_964517615.1 uncultured Demequinaceae bacterium | reverse complement strand
GCTCTCCACATCGCGCCTCGCGGGGACGGAGAGTTCTCCACGATCCCTTCACAGGAAGTACACAGGCCGCGGCGACTCACGCTTCTCCCCAGGCACTAGCCTGACGTGTCAGACCCGGGCAATGCCTCGCACTCCTGTGCGATGTCACACCCAGGTGACACCTTGGAACCGACAGCGCCACATCCTTGGCACGTCACGAGTTGGGAGATCGCCTCATGTCCGTTGACGAGCTTGCCGCCTCGTTCACCGACAGCGCTTTCGAACGCAAGCCCCCGCAGAACGTGGAGGCGGAGCAGTCGGTGCTCGGCGCCATGATGCTGTCCAAGGACGCCATGGCGGACGTGATCGAGGTGGTGCGCGCCAACGACTTCTACCGGCCGGCACACGAGACCATCTTCGACACCGCGGTCAAGCTCTACAACTCGGGCGACCCGGTGGACGCACTCACCGTGAGCGCCGAGTTGCAGCGCACGGGCCAGATCAGCCGCATCGGCGGCGCGGAGTACCTCCACACCCTGATCGCGATGGTGCCCTCCGCCGCATCGGCCGGCTACTACGCCCGCCTGGTGCGCGAGCAGGCCATCCTGCGCAAACTGGTCGAGGCGGGTACCCGCATCGCCAACATGGGCTACGACGCCTCGGGCGCCGAGGTGGATGATGTCGTGGACTCGGCCCAGGCGGAGATCTTCTCGGTCACGGAACGGCGCAACTCCGAGGACTACCTGCCCATCGGCGACATCATGGAGCACACGCTCGAGCAGGTCGAGGCGGCGTCGAGCCGCGACGGCCAGTTGCTGGGCATCCCTACGGGCTTCAGGGACCTGGACGAGCTCACGGGTGGTCTGCAGGGCGGTCAGATGGTCGTGATCGCGGCTCGTCCCGCCATCGGCAAGTCCACGCTCGGCCTCGACATCGCCCGCGCCGCCGCGATCCGCGCGGGCAAGGCCTCCGTGATCTTCTCCCTGGAAATGAGCCGCGAGGAGATCACCAAGCGCATGCTCGCCGCCGAGGCGGGCGTCAAGCTCACCCGTCTCACCAAGGGGCCGATGGGTCCCAACGACTGGGCGCGCCTCGCGGAGACCATGGGACGGGTGGCCAATGCGCCCCTGTTCATCGACGACTCCCCGAACATGTCGCTCATGGAGATCCGCGCCAAGTGCCGCCGCCTCAAGCAGCAGCATGACCTCAAGCTGGTGGTGGTGGACTACCTCCAGCTGATGAGCTCGGGCCGCAAGGTGGAGTCCCGCCAGCAGGAGGTCTCCGAGTTCTCTCGCGCGCTCAAGCTGCTGGCCAAGGAGATCGACGTGCCCGTCATCGCGATCTCGCAGCTCAACCGTGGCCCCGAGCAGCGCACCGAGAAGCGGCCCATGCTGTCCGACATGCGCGAGTCGGGCGCTATCGAGCAAGACGCGGACATCGTGATCCTGCTGCATCGCGACGATTTCTACGACCGCGACAACCGGCCGGGGGAGGCGGACTTCATCGTGGCCAAGCACCGCGCCGGGCCCACCGACACCATCGCAGTGGCGTTCAAGAAGGACTACGCGCACTTCGCCGACATGGCTCAGGACTTCTAGGCCGGGCGCGCTGCAGCTCGCCCTTGAACTACAGCTCGCCCTTGCGCTGCATGTAGCGCATGGCCACGAAGCCCAGGGGGATGCGCAGCCAGTACGTCACCACCCGGTACAGGATCGCCACCGACGGCGCCACACCGGGCGGCACCCCCGCGCCCGTGAGACCCGCGATCAGCGCGATCTCCACGGCGCCGATGCCACCGGGCGTGGGAATGGCCGCCGCCACCGCGGTGGACAGGAAGAACACGATGGCCACGTCGATGATCGGCAGGTCCTGACCGAAGGCACGCAGGGTCGCATGGAAGGCGGCCACGAACGACGCGGTGAGCAGCAGGTTGGCTGACAGGCCCAGGGCAAGACGCCACGGCTGGCCGAGCATCTCGGACAGACGCGGCCAGGTCTGGCGCACCATCGGCATGATGCGCTTGGCGGCCCAGGTGCGCACCCCGGGAATGATGAGCGCGGCGGCGATGACCACCACCGAGACCCCCACGGCGATGAGGATCGCGGTGGAGGGCACGTTGACGAGCGTGCCTTCCGAGCCGGTGGCCAGAGTGAGCGTGACGAGACCCCCGATGGTCACCACGAAGCCACTGACCTGGACCAGCGCCACCGTGGCGGCCGCCAAGGGCGTGGGCACGCCGCGCCGCGTGAGCAGGCGCAGGTTCAGGGCCGCCGGGCCTACGCCGGCGGGCACCGCGAGGGCGATGTAGGAGGCCGCCATCTGCGTGAGCGTCACCCGCGTCCACGGGAGCTTGGCGGGGCTGAACGCGATGAGCGCGAGCGTGGCTCCCATGTAGGACGTCATGGCCCAGCCGAATGCCGCGAGCAGCCACCAGGGGTTGGCCCGTTGCAGGGCGTCGATGACGTGCTCCGTGTTGAAGCTGGTGAGGATCACCGTGATCGCCACCACGCCGAGCACGAGGAGCAGCACGGTGCGCAGGCCGAAGCGGGTGATGTTCTCCCGTTCGAGCTCGGCTACGGGAAGATGCTCCACGATCCGGTGGCGCAGGTCGTTGAGGGACGTGCCCGTGGCGCGTAGCGCGGCACGGGTGGCACGGGGCAGGGCGATCGGCTGGATGAGCGGTGCGAACTGCTGCACCGCCTCCTCGTTCATGGCACGAAAAGCCGAGTCCGCCGCGCGCTGCGGGCCCACGATCGCGGCGATCATCGAGGCGACCTGCGCGTTGTCGATGCGCCGCGCCAGTTGCGAGGTGGCCACCTCGCCCACTTCCCAGCTGGACAGCCACACCACGGGCACACCGAGCGTGTCATCGAATCCGACGAGCACGCTGTCCGCCGAGAGGGCGCGGTGTGAGATTCCGGCGGCGTGCGCCTTGGTGACCTGTTCCCAAATGGCATCGAGCGTGGCGTCGGTCACCTCGTCGCGCGGCACATCGGACAGGGGTCGCACCGCCTGAGGCCGCTGATAGACGATGATCATCGTGTCGCGCGCCTGCGCCATGCCCAGGACGCGGGCGGAGCGTACCCCCGCATTGCGGGCGGCGTAGCTGACGAGCGCGGTGGCCTCTGCGGTGTGCCGCAGCGAGACATCGGCGCGGGCGTTGATGCCCCGCAGGCGCATCGAACTCCACAGGCGCGCGAGGAAGCCCACCAACTGCTGGTCCCCGTCCAGCGCGACCACGAGCAGTTGGTGGTTCTCGACCGTGGTCAGCGCGTAGACGCGACCCTGCCGGGTGCGCCCCAGCGCGGAGGAGACCTCGTCCAGTTCGGGCGGCGCATATGCCGATGTCGGGTCGGCACGCACCAGCAGCCTGGGTTCGAAGCCCGCGCGCCGAATCGCCTCCACGAGCGCGTCTCCGTAGGCGCGGTCCGCGGTGGAACCCATGAGAAAGCGGAAGAAGAGCCCGGCAAGGCGTCCCGTCAACACGGTGAGCAGCGCGGCGGGCAGGGTGACGATGCCGGAGATCACTCCCACGGCCATCGCGAGCCACAGGATGCTCCAGGACACCGACAGGGCGCGGCTGCTGGAGCGTCGGCCCGCGGTGGTCAGCAGTGCCGCCACGCCCGAGATGTAGGCCGGCATGGTGAGCACGGGCTCCTCGGCCCGGGTCACGGACAGGGCCCGGATGAGTTCGGGTGAGCCGTAACTCGTGGCGAGCCAGCCGGCGAGCAGGGCAACGGCGAAGCCGAGCGAGGCGGCTCCCAGGACCTCCAGCAGGCGGCGCGGCTCGCGCCTCAGGGCCAGGTCGATGACCACCACGCCGGGCAGCACCAGGGTGACGATGCCGGAGAAGATGTTGACGGGTGCCACCAGGATGCGCTGCAGCACGCCGGAGATTCCCTGGATATCCCGCGTGATGCCTTCCCAGGTGCCCTCCGCGTAGATTCCGATCAGGAGCACCACGACGATGCCCACGGTGGTGGCCAGGAGCGCCACGAGATCGGCGCCGCGGTGCACACGGGTCTGGGGGGTGTCGATGACCTTGACGTTGGTGCTGGTGCGGGGGGAGCGCCACCAGGACAGCGGATGCTGGATGTGGTCTGTGGACTCAGGCTCAGCGGTGCGTGCTGAATCCTCGGCCATAGGGAGAGTCTAGGCCGCGAGGCGCCGCGGTGGGGGGATCATCGGCGCCGCTCACGCCCCGTGGATGGCGTCGAGCCATTCCTGGGGCAGGAACTCGGGGCCGACGAAGGACACGGCATCGAGGGTCCAGTGCGCGAGAATCAGGGGTCCCACTCTGCCGGTGCGCACAAAGTACAGTGCGAACACCACACCCATGACCGCATTCCCGAGCGCCATGGGCCACCCCTGGTAGAGGTGATAGCTGCCGCGCAGCACGGCGGAGGCGGCGATGGCCGCGGCCACGCTCCAGCGCATCTGCCGCAGCCGGGTGATGAGGTAGCCCACCACGATGACCTCCTCCAGCAGGCCTGCGGCGGCGGCGGACAGCAGCAGGATGAGCGCGGCCCACCACGCCTCGGGAAGTCCCGAGGTGTTGATGCGCACCGATTGCCCCAAAGCCCGGCCCACCGCATAGAGCGCCAGCCCGGGCAGCCCGATGGCCGCAGCGAGCCCGGCACCCCAGGCGACGTCCTTCCACCAGGGACGCACCGAGCCGTCGGCCTGGAGGCGCGTGAGACCCAGTTGTCGCAGCGCGCCGCCGCCGTGCGCGCTGAGCAGATAGAGCGCAAGCAGCACGGGCATGAGGCTGAAGCCGATGCGCAGCACCTGGTAGATGAGGTTGAGCCAGTCCACCTCCGAGTAGGAGGGATTGAGTTGGGTGCTCTGGTCCCCCACGGGCGTCTCGATCGTGTAGCGACGGATGAGCGTGACGATGGCGTACACCGCGCTCTGGCCCAGGGACAGGCCCAGCACGATGAGCACCTCGGCACGCAGGCGCCGATGCGATGGGAGGGGTGCGGTGGGGGAGCCTGCGCTGGTCGCGGCCTGGGTCATCATGTCAGCCTAACGAGCGAGGAAGGTCAGAATGCACTGCCGCCCACATGCACAGTGGCCCGGCCCTCTGCGAGGACCGGGCCACTGCACCGCGATGTGGGCGATCAGACCCCGCGTGTACCGCGCTGGATGAGCTGGAAGGCCACGTAGCCGATGAAGCCCAGGCCCACAAGGCCTCCCAGCAGGAGGATCCCGGTGGAGATGCCGCCGGACTCGGCGGCGACCTCCTGGGCCTTGGTCACCACGTCGGCCGTGTCGTCGGCGTCGGCAGAGGCCTCGGGCTCCTGCGTGGCCTCGACGGTGGGCTCGGGTGACGGGCTCGGGTCGACCTCGGGCAACACCTCGGTGTCTTCCTCGATCGCCGGCGTGATGATCACCTCGGCGGACGGGGCGCTCGCTCTGGCGCTGGCCCCCGAGAAGGGCGAGGCGATCGCGAGGCCGCCGCTGCTGGCCGCACCTTGGTAGACGGCGTCACCGCCGTAGCTCACCGAGATGCTCCAGTTGCCGGAAGCGAGCTTGGGCAGCGCGACCGTCGTGGAGCCACTGGACAGCGTGGCGACGAACTGGTGGGTGAGCGCGCCCTTGGTGAGCTTGACCGTCACGCTGCCCGTGGGGGTGGGCAGGCCCGATGCCGCGAGCACCTGGACGTGGTAGGTGCCCGATGCGGTGGTGCTCGGGGCCTTGGTGATGGAGCCGACGGCCGTGGG
>CAZFEH010000078.1:0-5722 GCA_964517615.1 uncultured Demequinaceae bacterium | reverse complement strand
CAGGCCCTGGACGGCGCCGTGGACGTGCTCGTGAGCAACCCCCCGTACATCCCGCCGGATCAGGTGCCCATCGATCCTGAGGTGCGTGACCACGACCCGGAGCTGGCGCTCTACGGTGGCGGAATCGACGGGCTCGAGGTGCCGCGCGCGGTCATTCGGGCGGCGGTGCGCCTGCTTGCCCCCGGGGGGCTGCTCGTGATGGAGCATGCCGACTCGCAGGGACGCGACACGCGGGATGCCGCGCACGCGGCGGGAGGCCTGAGCGACATCCGCACGCTGCCCGACCTCACTGGCCGCGATCGGATGCTCGTGGCACGCCGGTCGGCGGGGTTGGCATGACCCCTGTGCGACACTGGCACACGTGATCCTGCCCTGCCACGACCCTGCCGCATGGGGCCCGTCGCTCGATGCCGCCGTGCATGCGGTGCAGGCGGGCCGGATCATCGTGATCCCCACCGACACGGTCTACGGCGTGGGCGCGGACGCCTTCCAGCCCGATGCCGTGGCCGCGGTGCTCGCAGCCAAGGGCCGGGGGAGGCAGATGCCGCCACCCGTGCTGATCCCGAACGCCTTCACGGTCCAAGGACTGGCGCGCGATGTCCCTGCGACCGCCACGGCGCTCATGGAAGCCTTCTGGCCGGGTCCGCTCACGCTCATCCTGTGGGCCCAGCCGAGCCTCGCATGGGACCTCGGTGACACCCACGGCACCGTTGCGGTGCGCGTCCCCGACCACCCCGCCGCCCTCGCTTTGCTGCACCGCACGGGCCCGCTCGCGGTGACGAGCGCCAATCTCACCGGGAGGCCCCCGGCCACGACCGCCGCCGATGCCCACGAGCAGTTGGGCGAGTCCGTGTCGGCCTACCTGGACGCGGGAGACAGTCCGCTGGGCCTCGCCTCGACCATCGTGGATGCGACCGGGGAAAGGCTGCGCATCCTCCGCGAAGGCGGTCTCACCAGGGCGCAGGTGGCCGAGGTCGTGGGGGAGGACGCGCTCGAAGCGGCACCTCGGGAGCCTGCCACGTGAAGGTCTACCTGACGCTCATGGTCATCGCGGCGCTCGTGACCTTTCTCATGACGCCCGTGATGCGCACCCTCGCCTTCCGCGTGGGTGCCGTGACCGCCGTGCGCTCACGCGACGTCCACACCACCCCCACGCCGCGCCTGGGAGGCGTGGCGATCTTCCTGGGGCTGGCCGCGGGCCTCGTGGTGGCATCGGCGGTGCCCTTCCTTGCCGGCGTCTTCGAGGCCTCCCACGCCGCGTGGGCGGTCATGGGCGGCGCCGCGCTCGTGTGTCTCCTGGGGGTCGCGGACGACATCTGGGACCTGGACTGGATGGCCAAACTCGCGGGCCAGATCCTGGCCGCGCTCGCGATGGCCTGGGGCGGCGTGCAGTTGGTCGCGGTGCCCATCGGCGGGCTCACCATCGGCTCCAGCTACCTGTCGCTCATCGTCACGGTGGTCGTGGTGGTGATCGCCATGAATGCCGTCAACTTTGTGGACGGACTGGACGGCCTGGCCGCGGGCGTGGTCGCGATGGGCGGGCTGGCCTTCATGACGTACACCTACGTGTTGGCGCGGGGGGCCTCCTCGGGCGACTACTCCTCGCTCGCGACCGTCATCTTGGCCGTCATGGTGGGTGCCTGCCTGGGATTCCTGCCCCACAACGTCCACCCGGCGCGGATCTTCATGGGGGACTCGGGCTCGATGGTGCTGGGGCTCATGCTCGCTGCCGCCTCCATCGTGGTGACGGGGCAGATCGACCCCGAGGTGGTCAACCAGCGCGAGTCCATTCCCGCGTTCATTCCCATCATCCTGCCGCTCATGGTGGTCGCCGTGCCGCTCATCGACATGACCGCCGCCTTCATCCGGCGCATGGGCAAGGGCAAGTCGCCCTTCCAAGCCGACTCCCACCACCTGCACCACAAGCTGCTCGCGCATGGCCATTCGCACCGGTGGGCGGTGGGCGTACTGTGGCTGTGGACCTTCGTCCTCTCGTTCGGCACCGTGTCGCTGGTGTTCCTGCGCCTGCGCCACGCGGTGCTGCTGCTCGCCGTGGGCGTGGTGGCGGCATCCTTTGTCACCTTCTCGCCGGGGATGCGGCGCCTGGCGCATCGGCTCATGCTCGCCCTGGGCGTGGCCACGGCAGAACCCGACACGACCCTCGATCACGACAAGGAGATCTCGCATGGGTGAGGCAGCCGGATACCGCTGGGCGTTCAAGGCCTGCACCATCGCCTTGGTGGCGCTCGCGGCGATAGCCATCCCGGCATCGGCGCTGTGGAAGGGGGGAGCGGGAGCCGCCGCCGCAGCCATCGCGGTAGTTCTCGTTGCCGTCGTGGCCTTGACCACGCCCCTGGTGATGCTCAAGGCGCACGCCCAGCCGGCGGCCATTCTCGCGGCGTGGGTGGGCCTGTCCTGGCTGGGAAAGATGATCCTCCTGCTGGTGGCCGTGGTGATCCTGCGGGACCTCGACGGCTTCGAGAAGGTGCCCTTCGCGGTCACTATCCTGACGGGAGTGCTGGTGTCCGTGACCTTAGACCTGGTCGCCATGCGTCGCGCTCGGGTACCCCACGTCGAACCCGGTTCACGGTAGGTCCGCAAAGTAAGTTAGGCTTTCCGCAATTCCACATTGATCCCGGGTGGGCGTTGACGCCTGCCCGGCAGGTCACACCCGGGAGACATACGCATCGTGAGTCTGGTGAGCACTGCCCACATCGTCGCCAATGGCGACGGTTCCGAGGCACCCTCGGAGAGCTTCTGGAGTTGGTTGACCCACTCCAATGGCTTCCACGCGCCCTCCATCGCCGAGTTCTACCCGGATGCGCTGCTGTTCGGTGGCACCATCTTCGAGTTCAACCGCATCACGCTCGTGCGCGTGATCGCGGCGGTGCTGCTCATCGCCGTGTTCTGGATCGTCGCCGCCCGCGCCCGCGTGGTTCCCGGGCGCTTCCAGGCGTTCGTCGAACTCGGACTCGACTTTGTGCGCGTGCAGATCGTGGAGGAGGTGATGGGCAAGGACAAGGCCAAGCCCTATGTCGCCTTCCTCACCACGCTGTTCCTCGCGATCGTGTTCTTCAACGTCACGGGCGTCATCCCGTTCCTGAACATCGCGGGCACCTCGCTCATCGGCCTGCCGCTCATCATGGCCGGCTGGGTGTACGTGCTGTATCTGAGCGTGGGCATCAAGACCCACGGCGCGGGCAAGTACTTCAAGAATGCGCTCTTCCCGCCCGGCGTGCCCAAGCTGGTCTATGTCTTGCTGACCCCCATCGAGGCGCTGCAGCTGTTCGTGTTGCGCCCCTTCACGTTGGCACTGCGACTCGCGGCCAACATGATCGCGGGCCACCTCCTGCTGGTGCTGTGCTTCGCCGCCACGCACTACTTCATCTTCGAGGCCACCGGCTGGATCAAGGCCACCGGTGCTGTCTCTCTGGTTGCCGGGCTGGGCTTCACGCTCTTCGAGATCTTCGTGGCCCTGCTCCAGGCATACGTCTTCACCATGCTCTCGACCGTGTATCTCAACATGGCGGTCGAGGAAGAACACTAAGAAACGTGTGTGAGGCACCTGGCGCCTCACATCAAACGAAAGGGAATCACGTGGACATCACCACTCTCGCTGAGGTGAACGGCAACATCGCCACCATCGGTTACGGCCTCGCCACCCTGGGCCCCGGCATCGGCCTGGGCATCCTGATCGGCAAGACCGTCGAGGGCATGGCCCGTCAGCCCGAGGTTGCAGGTCAGCTGCGCACCACCATGTTCATCGGTGTCGCGTTCGTCGAGGTGCTCGCGCTCCTGGGCCTGATCACCGGCTTCCTGTTCCAGTAATGGGTATCGCTGCCGCACTCGTACTCGCGGAGGAGGGTTCGAGTCAGAACCCGATCATCCCCGCGAACTACGATCTTCTGTGGTCGTTCGTCATCTTTGTGCCGATCGTCGCTGTCTTTGTGCTGCTGCTGCTGCCCAAGTTGCAGAAGGTCCTGGACGAGCGCGCCGAGCTGATCGAAGGTGGCATCCAGAAGGCCGAGCAGGCACAGGCCGAGGCCGCCGCAGCACTCGACGAGTACACCGCCCAGTTGCGGGAGGCTCGTGCCGAGGCGGCCAAGATCCGCGAGTCCGCCCGCGCCGAGGCGGCGCAGATCGTGGCGGACAACCGTGAGCGTGCCCAGCACGACGCCGAGCGCCTGGTCGAGACTGCCCACAAGCAGATCGAGGCCGAGCGTCAGCAGGCCGTCGTGTCGCTGCACGCCGAGATCGGCTCCCTGGCCACCGAACTGGCCTCCCGCATCGTGGGAGAGTCGCTGGCCGACGCCGCCCGTCAGCAGCGTGTCATCGACGCGTTCCTCGACGAGCTCGAGTCCGGCCTGACGGTCAAGAAGGGTTAGGCGATGCGGGGAACCAGTCAGCGCTCGCGCGACGCCGTGGTGCGCGCCTTCTCGCCCGTGGCGCTCGCCGCGGGCAAGGATGCCGTCACCGTGGCGCAGGAGCTGTTCTCGGTGGTCGACGCCCTGGACGGCTCGGGTTCGCTGCGTCGCGCCCTGACTGATCCCGCGAGACCGGGCGCCGACAAGAACGTCCTGGTCGCCTCCCTGTTCGGCTCCCTGGACAAGCGCACTCTCGGTGTGCTGTCCGATGCCGTGGCCGCCCGCTGGTCTCACGAGGCCGACCTGGCGCAGGCGCTGGACGAGGCCGGCGTCGAGGCGCTGCTCGCTGCCGCGCAGTCCGCCAAGGTCACCGCCCGCGTGGAGGAGGAGCTCTTCCGCGTGGAACGCGAACTGGTGGGCAACCGGGAGCTGCTCCTGGCCGTGGAGGACCACCTGTCCTCTCGCAAGGCCCGCATCGCCCTGGTGGCGGAGGTGTTCGGCAAGCGGCTGCACCCCCTCACCCTGGCGCTCGTGCAGCGCAAGGCCGCCTCGCCCCGCGGCGAGCGCGTGCTCACCGCGCTGCGGGAGCTCACGCATGCCGCCGCGGAACGCGATGGTCGCCTGGTGGCCTCCGTCACCGCCGCGGTGGAACTCAGCGCGGCTCAGCGCAAGCGCCTCGGCACCATCCTGGCCAACGCCTACGGGCGTGAGGTCCACATCAACGTCGCCATCGACCCCGCGGTCTTGGGCGGCATCAAGGTTCAGGTCGGCTCGGACGTGGTGGACGGCACCGTCCTCGCCCGGCTCGACGACGCACGACGACGACTGGTCGGCTAGGGCCGACACAACCCGCAAGCCACACGCGGAACAAGGAGAGAGTGAATGTCCGAGTTGACGATCAGCCCCGAGGAGATTCGGGCTGCGCTCGACACGTATGTGAAGTCCTACGAGCCCAAGGGTGCCGTGACCGATGAGGTCGGCACCGTGACGCTCGCCGGGGACGGCATTGCGCAGGTCGAGGGCCTTCCTGGCTGCATGGCGAACGAGCTGCTGCGTTTCGAGGATGGCACCCTGGGCCTCGCCCTGAACCTCGACGTGCGCGAGATCGGCGTGGTCGTGCTGGGCGAGTTCACCGGCATCGAGGAGGGCCAGACCGTGCACCGCACCGGCGAGGTGCTCGCCGTGGGTGTGGGCGACAACTACCTGGGTCGCGTGGTCGACCCGCTGGGCAACCCCATCGACGGGCTGGGTGAGATCCCCAGCGAGGCGCGTCGTGCCCTCGAACTCCAGGCTCCCGGCGTGATGCAGCGCAAGTCGGTGCACGAGCCGCTCCAGACCGGCCTCAAGGCCATCGACGC
>CAZFEH010000077.1:4046-6092 GCA_964517615.1 uncultured Demequinaceae bacterium | reverse complement strand
ACTGGACCCGCCGTGACGCGGTGCTCGTGGTGGCCCTCAACCTCGTGGTGCTCGCAGTCATCCTCCCGCCCCTGCTCAGCGGCGCGGTGCTCAACCCCGCGGCCGCAGCCGAGCTGGGCTGGCCCGACGCCAACTCCCCCATCTCACTCCTGGGTCTGCAGCAGATCATCGCCGGGGTGGCCGTGCCGGCCGCCGCCGGAGACATCTGGGGCGCCGTGAGCAGAGCACGCGTCGCGAAGTAGCTGCCCGGGCGGGTGAGAGGCACAGCCCCTCACCCACCCGTCGCCTCAGGACGCCGGGCGCGCTCGGCGATACAGCAGCACCGCCGTCAGGGCGAGCCCGGCCAGCGTCACCAGACCCTCGGGCCGGCCGGCGAACCACAGTTCCTCGGTGCGCGTCACCACCTCCGTGCTGAGCAGCGGGAAGGCCACCGCATTGGCAACACCGTGCATGAACACCGCCGGCCACACCGAGTCGGTGCGTTCGCGCACCACCCCGTAGATGACGGCCATCGGCAGCATGGCCACCAGGAACAGCGGCAGGTACACCGCCATCGGCAGGTCCGACAGCGTGCCCACCACCGCCAGATAGGGCACATGCCACAGGCCCCACACCACCGCGACCAGCCCGTGGCGTCGCAGCCCCGTCACCCCCAGACGGGACAGGCGCGGCTCGAGATAGCCGCGCCAACCCCACTCCTCGCACAGCGCGAAGATCATGCGGACCACCAGCGTGCTCGCCAAGAGCGTCGCAAAAGCCGCGGGCGCACCCGGAGCGAACTCCACGCGGCCCACTGCCGCTCCCACGCCGACGCTCACCGCGGCCAAGGCGGGGAACAGGAGGAGCGACAGCGCATACCAGCGGAAGTTGCCACGCAGACGCAGGCGCAGCCCCGCATCGCCCCAGCGGTCACCACCCCACCACCGCAGTGCCGAGGCCATGAGGATCGGCCCCAGGATGAACAGCAGCATCGCGGGGCTCTGCTCGGCGGCGGGCCCCTCGGCCTCATCGGCCGTCGCGGTGCTCACCACCCAGGACAGCAGCGCAAGGAGCCACACTCCGGCCACGAAGATCACGATGTTGCGCCACCGTGCCGGTCGCACGGGACGGCGGGACGACTGAGGCGCAGGTGCCTGCGGTGGATCGACGGTGCGGGTCATGACGAGTTCCTTTGCTGTGAAGGGGCGGGCCTCTCCCGCGCTCCTGCCACGCTATTGACCGCTGCCTCGCCCCGGCATCGGCCGCATGGTCCGCACCGCCACGCCGCTGGAGTGAATCTGAAGCCGCCCCGGCATCGGCCATCCGGGGGAGTCCGGCGCCCCGTGTCATCCCTGCGACGTCCCCACCCTCATCCCCGCGACGGACCCCATCCCGGCCGCCATGCCGCGCACGGGGCGCTCCCGAGTCTCTGAAAGAATGTCCCCCATGACTTCACGCATCCCGGACAAGGCCACCGTGGACGGTCTCGAAGACCGCTGGAACGCTGCCTGGGAGGACCACGGCGTCTACCGCTTCGACGCGAGCAAGACCCGCGAGCAGGTGTACTCGATCGACACTCCCCCGCCCACCGTCTCCGGTTCGCTGCACGTGGGGCATGTGTTCAGCTACACCCACACCGACGTGGTGGCCCGCTACCAGCGCATGCGCGGGCTCGAAGTGTTCTACCCCATGGGCTGGGATGACAACGGCTTGCCCACCGAGCGCCGCGTGCAGAACTACTACGGCGTGCGCTGCGACCCGACCCTGCCCTACGATCCCGACTTCGAGCCCCCCTTCGCCGGCACGGACAAGGACGTCAAGGCCGCCGACCAGATCCCCGTGAGCCGCCGCAACTTCATCGAGCTGTGCGAGCGCCTGACCACCGAGGACGAGGAGAAGTTCGAGGCGCTGTGGCGGCACCTGGGGCTGTCGGTGGACTGGACCCGCACCTACCAGACCATCTCGCCGGAGTCGATCGCGGTCGCCCAGCAGGCCTTCCTGCGCAACCTGGAGCGCGGCGAGGCGTACCAGGCCGAGGCCCCCACCCTGTGGGACGTGACCTTCCGC
>CAZFEH010000077.1:0-4036 GCA_964517615.1 uncultured Demequinaceae bacterium | reverse complement strand
CCCCGGCGCCTACCACCGCCTGGCCTTCACCCCCGCCGCCGACATGGCCGCCGCCGGACGCACCGAGCCCGTGTTCATTGAGACCACCCGCCCCGAACTGCTCGCCGCGTGCGTCGCCCTGGTCGCCCACCCCGACGACGAGCGCTACCAGCCGCTCTTCGGCACGCATGTGGTGACGCCCCTGTTCGGCGTGGAGGTGCCCGTCGTGGCGCACCACCTCGCCTCGCCGGACAAGGGCTCGGGCATCGCGATGATCTGCACCTTCGGCGACGTGACCGACGTGGTGTGGTGGCGCGAGCTGCAGCTGCCGATGCGCGCCATCCTCGGCCGCGACGGCCGCCTCCTGGAGGACGCCCCCGCGGGGATCACCTCCGCCGCGGGGCAGGCCGCCTACGCCGAACTCGCCGGCAAGACCGTGTTCTCCGCCCAGCAGCGCATCGTCGAACTGCTGCGTGAGGCAGGCGTCATGGAGGGCGAGCCCAAGCCCGTCACCCACCCCGTGAAGTTCTACGAGAAGGGCGACCGACCGCTCGAGATCGTGACCTCGCGCCAGTGGTACATCGCCAACGGTGGCCGCGACGCGTCCCTGCGGGGCGAACTGCTCGAGCGCGGCGAGGCCCTCGACTTTGTGCCCTCGCATATGGGCAAGCGCTACGAGAACTGGGTCAACGGCCTCACGGGCGACTGGCTCATCTCGCGTCAGCGCTTCTTCGGCGTGCCCATCCCCGTCTGGTATCGCCTCGACTCCGCCGGCGAGGTGCTGTGGGACGAGCGCATCGTGCCCGCCGAAAGCACCCTGCCCGTTGACCCCTCCGCCGAGCCCGCACCCGGCTTCGACGAGTCCCAGCGCGGCGTGCCCGGCGGATTCATCGGCGAGGCCGACGTCATGGACACATGGGCCACGTCCTCGCTCACCCCGCAGATCGTGTGCGGCTGGCGCGGCGACGCGGACCTCTTTGCCCGCACCTTCCCCATGGACCTGCGCCCCCAGGGTCAGGACATCATCCGCACCTGGCTGTTCTCCACCGTGGTGCGCTCGCACCTGGAGCACGGCACGCTGCCGTGGAAGCACGCCGCGATCTCCGGCTGGATCCTGGACCCCGACCGCAAGAAGATGTCCAAGTCCAAAGGCAACGTGGTCACCCCCATGGGGCTGCTCGAAACCCACGGCTCCGATGCCGTGCGCTACTGGGCGGCCTCCGCGCGCCTGGGCACCGACGCGGCCTTCGACGAGGGACAGATGAAGATCGGCCGCCGCCTGGCCATGAAGATCCTCAACGCCTCCAAGTTCGTGCTGGGCGCGACGGGGATCTCGACCCTCGCGGGCGAGTCCCTGGCCGAGGGCGTGCGGGCCGCGGCCCACGTCACGGCCGCGCCTGTCACCGAGCCGCTCGACCGGGCGATGCTCGCCGCCCTGGCGGATGTGGTCGACGTGGCTACCGCGGCGCTGGAGGGTTACGACCACACGCGCGCCCTCGAAGTGACCGAGACCCTCTTCTGGGCCTTCTGCGACGACTACGTGGAGCTGGTGAAGGAGCGTGCCTACGCGGGCGCCCCGCTGGGCGAGCCGATCGACCCGTTCGCCCCGGCATCGGCCGAGGCGGCGTCGGCCCGGGCCGCGCTCACCCTGGCGCTCGACACCTTCCTGCGCCTCTTTGCGCCCGTGGTGCCGTTCGCCACCGAGGAGGTGTGGTCGTGGTTCCGCGAGGGCTCGATCCATCGCGCGCCGTGGCCCGAGGCCTCGCCGCTGCGTGCGGCTTCCGGTGAGGATGTGGATCTGGCGACGCTGGGCGCGGCGGGCGCGGCGCTGGCCGCACTGCGCAAGGTCAAGTCGGATGCCAAGGTGACGCAGCGGACCGTCATCACCTCGGTGACGCTGCGGGTGCCTGCGGATGCGGCGGCCGCCGTCGAGGCCGCGCGCCCGGACCTGGTGGCCGCGGGCCGCGTCGTCGCGCTCACGGTGGAGTCCGGCGAGGGCGACGCGTACGAGGCCCTCGGCGCGGTGCTAGAAGGGGTGTAGGCCGCGCGGTGCACGCGCGGTGCTCGCGAGGGGGGTGCTGGCCCCAACGCCCCTGACCCAGCCAGCCCGGCATCTCACCCACCCCGCCTCACCCCACCCACCCCAATCCCCAACCCCGGTTGGGGACCAAAAGTGCGATGTTTTGAGCTCCCGTGCGCCCTGTGGGACCAAAAATGCGATCTTGGGGCCGTCATCGGCGTTGGCGGGCCTCCATCGTCTGGAGCACCACCCGACGGCACCACTCGGGCCTGTCGGTGATATCGGCATAGCTCAGGCGAATGGTCTGGATCCCCACACTCGCCAGCATCGCGTCACGGTGGATCGCACGTTGCCATTCGGCCGAGCCGGCGTGGAACCGCGTGCCATCCAGTTCCACACAGATACGCGTCTCATGGTGATACATATCCAGGACAAACCGTTCGCCCTCCACGACCACCTCATACTGGCGAAGGAAGCCGACGAACCGCTCCCCCGTGAACACTCGCCACAGACTGACCTCCTCGAGAAACGACGCCGCTCCCGCCGCGGCTGCCGCAATCCGCCGCTCGAGCTGGCGCCGCTGGGGAACCCGGGAGGTGCTGGCCAGCGCTCGCTCCAACTGCCGCGCAGTCACCCGTCGTTCCCGCACCGCGCGGTACAGGACCTCGGCCCGCATGTCCTGGGGGACATCGCCCCAGCCTGTCACCACCGCTTCAGCGGGCGTCACCACACGGAGGCCCCGCACGGTTTTCTCGGCAGGAAGCCGCCTCGTGCGACTGACTCGATAGCCGGGACGAGAGCGCGGCCTGCGGTCGTGACTGACCGCCACATCGATGGTGCGCGGCGGTTCGCGCAGCAGCCCCCAGGCGAACAGTGCAGCCTGCCCGATGGCGGGGCCGTCGGCCCATCTCGTGGCCGCATGGACGCGCACCTGGAAGGACGCCGCGTGAGCGCTGTGGGCGACGAAGCCTGGCAGCACGGTCGTGAGATGGCCCCGTGCCACTGCGGTGCGCACCATGCTGGGGGTAAAGATGCGCCCGAGGTCTGTCACGCGAAAAGCGCAGCCCGCACGCTCGGTGAAGGTCGCGACCGTGTCGCCGGGCTCGAGAGCAGGAAGACTGTCCATCCCCGCATGCTCGTATGTGAGGGGGCGCGCCGGGGCCTGTGGGGCCTCACCTTGTGGATGGTCGCGGCGAAAGGCTGCCTGGGTACATCGTCGACTTGGGGCCAAGATCGCATTTTCGGTCCCACAGGACGCACGGGAGCTCAAAACGTCGCACTTTTGGTCCCCAACGGGTAGGGGCCAGGCGCATTCAGTGCCGGCTATAGGTCACCGAAGTCTCACTGCCTTGCCGCTCCCCCCAGCCTGCTCGGAATGCCGGGCTCAGACCCTCAGGTCCGCTCAGGCGACGTCTTCGTCGAGCCGGGGTTCAGCTGCCGCCACAGGACGTGCCGATGCCGGCCGGTCCAGGACGCGCGCCACGAAGGCCGGCGTGACACGCTCCAGCACCACATCGCGGGTGACCACCACGCGGGCCACGTCATCGCGTCCCGGAACCTCGAACATCGTCTCCTGCAGCACTTCCTCAAGGATGGCCCGCAGTCCGCGCGCTCCGGTGCCACGCTCGAGCGCCTGCTCGGCGATGGCCACCACGGCATCGTCGTCGAAGACCAATTCCACGCCGTCGATCTCGAACATCCGCTGGTACTGCTTGATGAGCGCGTTCTTGGGCACGGTCAGGATCGAGACCATCGCCTCCACGTCGAGCGGGGACACCGTGGCCACCACGGGCATGCGGCCGATGAACTCCGGGATGAGCCCGAACTTGTGCAGGTCCGCAGGGGTCACATGCGTGAACAGGTCGGTGTTGTCCGCCTCCCGCAACTGCGCGCCGAAGCCGATGCCCTTGCGCCCCACGCGCGCGGAGATGATATCTTCGAGCCCCGCGAACGCACCGCCCAGGATGAACAGCACATTGGTGGTGTCGATCTGGATGAACTCCTGGTGCGGATGCTTGCGCCCGCCCTGCGGCGGCA
>CAZFEH010000076.1:0-6255 GCA_964517615.1 uncultured Demequinaceae bacterium | reverse complement strand
GAGCAGGGCGGCCGCCACGAGCAAGTAGTCCGCCGGCCCCTTGCGGGTCGGGCGGTGCGGGTTGAAGCCCATGCCCGGAGGCTATGGCGTCCCGAGGTGGTTCGGTGGATGCGACCTGGTCGCTCCGGACATCTCTTCGGCAGGGCCGCGGGGGGGAGGGGGAGGGGGAGCCGAGGAGCCGCCCCGTCAATCCCCTGCTGGCGCGGGATCGGTGATCTCGTAGATGCCGGGTGCGGCGGCAAGCAACTCGACGGTGCGCGCGGCGGCATCGCCAACATGAACAGTCTGGGGAGCGTCCGGGCGTGTGGCAGTCCACGCGCCCGGCCCATAGAACAACCCGTAGCGCAGCACCACGCCCGGATACGCGAGAACCTGCTCCTCCAGATGGTTCACCGCCACGCGAGCGATACCGGGCACCTCGAAGGCGATCGACTGCGCCAGGAAGCGGCTCGCACCCGCCTGCCGTGCGGCGGCGATCAACACGTCCGTCCCACGGCGGCGAGCGCGATTGAGGGAGGCGAGCTTGAGTGGGATGAGTCTCTGCGTGGCGGGAAGATCGGTCACTTGGTGGATCACGACCTCGGGCGCGAAGTCGGCGACGAGCGATGCCAGACGCGGGTCATAGAGATCACACACCACCGGTACGGCGCCTGCGGCCACAAGGCTCGCGGCCTTATCGGGGCGCCGGGTCAAGCCGGCGACCTCGTGGCCGGCATCGATGAGGGCGGGCACCAGATGTCGTCCGATGGCGCCAGTGGCCCCGGCAAGAAAGACGCGCATGGAACGACCCTAGCGTGCCACTCGCGCGAGGACTCAGGCCTTGCCCGAGTACACCGCGATGAGCCTGCCGACGCCACGGTCCAGCTCCGCCCACGACGGCACCTCGATGACCGCCGCACCGGAGGTCTGCAGACCCAGGGCGATCCGCTGAAGCGCAGCACGGTCGGAGTCTGGCCCGGACAGCCAGGCGGCCAGCGCCGATGACGTGGGCTCGTGACCCACCGTCGCAACCACCTCCACATCATCCAGGGCTCCCAGTGCCTCCAGGTATGCGCCGAGGCCCGTCTCATAGATCTCGGGCACGGTGCGCAGGTCCATGTCGGGCAGGGAGGCCGTCATGAGCTTGGCCGTCTGCTGCGCACGTGCCGCGGAGGACACGAGCGCCAGCGAAGGCATGATGCCGGCCTTGACCAAGCGCTCGGCCAGCCGCCCCGCCTCCGAGCGCCCTTTGAGCGCGAGCGGGCGGTCGTGATCGCTCAGGCCCGATGCCGGTGCCTCGGCTTTGGCATGGCGGACGATGACGAGGGTGGGCACCCTACTGCCCCATGGCGTGCACGCCGCCATCCACGTGGATCATCTCGCCGGTGGTGGCGGGGAACCAGTCGCTCAGCAGCGCGGTCACGGCGCGGGCGGCGGGCTCGGTGTCATCGGAGTCCCAGCCCAAGGGGGCGCGCTCGGACCAGCGGCCCTCCATCTGGTCGAAGCCGGGAATGTGCTTGGCGGCAGTGGTCTTGAGCGGTCCAGCCGAGACCACGTTGCAGCGCACTCCGTGGGGACCCAGGTCGCGGGCCAGGTAGCGATTGACGGCCTCGAAGGCGGCCTTGGCCACACCCATCCAGTCGTAGACGGGCCAGGCGAAGCGCGCGTCGAAGGTGAGCCCCACGAGCGAGCCGCCGTTGCTCAGGAGCGGCAGCGCGGCGGCCGCGAGCGCCTTGAGCGAGTAGGCGGAGATGTGCACGGCGGTGGCGACGTCCTCCCATTCGCCCGCCATGAAGTTGCCGCCCATGACGGTCTGCGGGGCGAAGCCGATGGAGTGGACCACGCCATCGAGGTGAGGCACGTGCTCACGCACCACCGCGGCGAGGCCGGCGAGGTGCTCGGGGTTGGTCACGTCGAGCTCCACCACGGGCGCCTCGTGCGGGAGGCGCTTGGCGATGGTCTGGGTGATCTTGAGGGTGCGGCCCACGCCGGTGAGCACCACCGTGGCGCCCTGCTCCTGGGCCAGTCGCGCCACATCGAACGCGATGGAGCCCTCGGTGAGCACGCCGGTCACCAGAATGTTCTTGCCTTCGAGAATTCCCATGTTTCCTCCTGCGGTCAGAGTAGTCGTGATTCAGTGGCCCATGCCCAGGCCGCCGTCTACCGGCAGCACCGCACCGGAGATGTAGCCCGCGGCATCGGAGCCGAGGAAGACGGCGGCCGCGGCCACCTCGGAGGTGGAGCCGAAGCGCTTGGCGGGAATGTTGCCTTCGTACTGCGCGATGAGGTCCGCACCCAGTTCGGCGGTCATGGCGGTCTCGATGAAGCCCGGTGCGATCACGTTGGCGGTGATGCCGCGCGATCCGACTTCGCGCGTGATGGAGCGCGCCATGCCCACCAGGGCGGCCTTGGAGGCGGTGTAGTTGACCTGGCCGGGGTTGCCCAGCAGGCCCACCACGGAGCCGATGAGCACGATGCGTCCGTACTTCTCGCGCACCATCGACTGCACGGCACGGCGCACGCAGCGGAACGTGCCGGTGAGGTTGACGTCGATCACCTGCTCGAAGTCCTCGTCGCTCATGCGCATGAGCAGGCCGTCGCGCGTGATGCCGGCGTTGGCGACCAGAACGCGGGTGCGTCCGTGGCGGGCCTCGAGTTCGTCGAAGGCGGCGTTGACGGCCTCGGTATCGGTCATGTCGGCAATCGCACCGTCCACGCCGTCCGGAAGGTCGCCGCCGCGGTAGATCGTGGAGACGGTGTCCCCCGCCGCCACGAAGCTTTGCGCAATCGCCCGGCCGATGCCACGGTTCGCGCCCGTCACCACTACGTGTCGTGTCATGGTGGCAACGCTAGCGGATGCCGGGCGCGTGGCGCTCAAGGCGTACCGCACGGTGGGGCGCGACTAGCATCGTCGTGTGCCCGAGCACGCCCCCTCCTCCCCCGCCGCGACGCCCGCCTTCCGGCCTCGCGCCACTCGGGTGTGGGCTGTGGCGCTTGCGGTGGTGATCACCCTGGCCGTGATGGCGCTGGGGGTGGTGGCTGGGAAGTGGCAGTACGGCCGCCATGTCTTCCGCTCCGAGGCGATCCACGCCCACGAGGCGGCGCAGGCCTTGCCGACCGCAGACATTGCCACACTGCTGGGCCCGGCCGATGCCGCGACGGGTGATGCCCAGTGGCGGCACGTCAGCGCCACGGGTCACTTTGACCCGGACTCCCTCACGGCGCTGCGCTCGCGTTCGGTGGATGGCACCGCCTCGCTGCAGTATCTGGCCTGGTTCCTCACCGATGCAGGGGCCGTGCTGGTCAACACCGGCTGGGTGCCGCGCACCGATGCTGACGTGCCCATCCTGCCATCGGGGGACCTGACCATCGGGGGCGTGATGCGCGAGCAGGAGGAGGACGACGGGCGCCGCGGCGAGGGTGCCACCCGCATCACCGCTGCCCAGATGCCACCCGCCTCCGCCGATGCCCTTCCCGGCTGGATCATGCTGCGCGAGCCGTGCGTGCCCGAGGGGTGCCTGGACACGGCGCTGCAGCCGGTGCCGGAGCCTCAGCTGGGGCTGGGCCCCCATCTGTCCTATGCGTATCAGTGGTGGCTGCTCACGGTGATCGCCCCGGTCGCCGCGGTGCTGATTCTGCGTCGCGACGCCCAGCACGAGCGTGCCGCGCTGTCCACCCTGGAAGCGTCGAACGGCGGCGCGCCGCCGCCACGGTCGAACGAACCCAAGACGCCACGGCGTCGGCGCCTGCGGGACACGACGGATGAGGACTATGAGGATGCGCTCTAGTCGCTCGTATACATGAGTTAGGATTGTTCCCAGTTGAATCGCCAGCGGTATACCGCGAGTTCAGCAGCTGAGGAAAGGTTCGGGTTCCCATGCCCATGCACGGAAAAGAAGTCACAGAGCCTGTCAGTACAGACGGTGCGACCGTGATGACACGCCGCATTCCCCGACGCACAGTGATGCTTGCGACGGCATGGTCCACCCCTGCGATCATGGTGCTGGCCGCCACCCCCGCTCGTGCGGCATCGGCGGACCGCAATGTGACGGTGGAGCCTCAGCAGCTTCTGACCTCCATCCGATGCGAGAGCCTCAGCAGCATCACCGTGACCGTCGAGGACGGCAATGGCCTGCCGTTGGCCGGCGTGGCCGTCTCGGCCCTGCTCTCCGGTGGCCTGACCGCGGGTGGCGAGTCCTCTGTGAGCGTCACCACGGGCGGCGATGGCACCGCGACTCTGACCGGCATCACCGTGACGGGAGATGCCCAGACGGCGCAGCAGGTCACCGTCGTGGTGACGGAGGGCGGCTCGCCTGTGGCCGACCCGGTCATCATCCCTGTCACCGTCGCCACCGGAGCGGTGCGCGGCATCTCGTACAACTCCACGGCCAATGAACTGAGTTTCGACGACGTGTTCGCCACGTTCTACGGCGCGTCGGCGGTCTCGGCATCGGACACGATCACGTATGCGCTGGCCGCAGATACGACGGTCTACTACTGGGGCGACGCGAGCGACGCCACGGGAATCGCCAACCGCCAGCAGCTCATGCATGCAGGCGGCCCCATCGCACCCGTGATCGCCTCCTCGGGCTGGTCGACTCCTCGAACCACGACCGGCGTACAGGTCGACGCCACCGCCTATGCGCTGATCGCCGACGAGGACGGAACCCTCTACTCCATCCGGTCCAGTCACGGGAATGCGCCGAGTGTCGCCGCGACCCGTGCGACGACGCCCGCGGTGTTCGGACAGATCCTGGACATCCAGGTGGTTCAGGGTGCCGCATACGTCCTCACCGACAACGGCCTCTACCGGACCACGACCCTCACCGGAACCCCGCAGGCCTTCGACATCGGTGCATCGGCGCTGACGCTGCTGCCCGGCACCGCGGGGGTCACCGCGATCAACCCGATCAGCGGCGCCGGCTCCGGCGGCCTGGTGCAGTCAGGGGTGTGGGTGTTCAACAGCGCCGGCCAGGCCGGCTTCATCGACGCCGCTTCGAACAGTGCGCCCACCTTCCAGTCACTCGGATTGACCGGTGGCGAGTCCATCGTGACGATCCACCCCTCCATGAACGGCGCGCTCGTGTTCACCTCCACCGGTCGCATCCTCGCGCATGGCTCCGCGTGGAACGGCGCCGGTGTGTACGCGCTCTACTCGGCGTGGACCCAGGTCGCCACAGGGGTGGTCTCTCTCGACACCTGGGCGGTGAGCACCGCGCCGTGGTTCGGCGGCGCCTACGCACTGAGCGACGGCACCATCCGCGTCTTCAACATCTCCGGCCCCGGCTCCGGCTGGATGCCGCAGACCCACTGGTCGTACAACATCACCCCTGCCGGGCCCGGGGTGCCGGTGAGCGAGGTCTTCGCGTCCGATGGCGTCTACGCCATGATCACCGCAGCCGGGGAGTTCTGGGTGTGGTCGGGCAATGGCGACTGGAGCCAGGCCGACCTCGCCAGCTCCCCTCCGCAGCAGTTGCTCACGGAGGACTCCACACCCGCCACCGTGATCGGCGGTTCCATCTGGTCCTTCAACGCCGGCGGTGGCGGAGCGACCTCGACCTTCTATGGCGGCGGCGCGGTCATCACCGATGCGCCGGTGGTGTGCCCCCTCCCCTAGTCTTCCCGGCACGCCAGTCTTCCCGGCTCACCAGAGTCGGCTCACGCCAGGGCGATCAGGTCGCGGTACGAGGCGTTCCACAGGTCCTCGGCGGCATCGGGCAGCAGCAGCACCCTCTCGGGCTCCAGCGCATCCACCGCGCCCTCATCGTGGGTGACGAGCACCACGGCACCCTCGTAGGTGCGCAGGGCGCGCAGAATCTCGGCACGCGAGGCGGGGTCGAGGTTGTTGGTCGGCTCGTCGAGGAGCAGCACGTTGGCCTGGCTGACGACGAGGCACGCCAGCGCGAGCCTCGTCTTCTCCCCTCCCGAGAGCACGCGGGCGGGCTTCAACGCGTCGTCGCCGGCGAACAGGAAGGAGCCGAGCACGTTGCGCACCTCGGTGTCTCCCAGATCCGGCGCCGCATGACGCAGGTTCTCGTAGACGGTCGCGTCCATGTCCAGGGTGTCGTGCTCCTGGGCGTAGTAGCCCAGCTTGAGCCCGTGGCCGGGCAGCACCTCGCCCGTGTCGGAGGCCTCCACGCCGGACAAGAG
Organism: uncultured Demequinaceae bacterium; assembly: GCA_964517615.1. Taxonomy (GTDB): domain Bacteria; phylum Actinomycetota; class Actinomycetes; order Actinomycetales; family Demequinaceae; genus Demequina. The sequence continues at coordinate 126 of CAZFEH010000076.1, read as the reverse complement.
CCGCAGCAGCGTGGTCTTTCCGGCGCCGTTGAGCCCCAGGACCACCACGCGCGAGCCGCGGTCGATGGCCAGGTCGACGTCCGTGAACACCTCGAGCGAGCCGTAGGACTTGGACAGCCCCTGAGC
>CAZFEH010000075.1:3976-6282 GCA_964517615.1 uncultured Demequinaceae bacterium | reverse complement strand
CCCATTTCTCGACCAGTCCGGCTGTGGTGCGGTGATCGCGAGTGAGCGGCGAAGTCTCCACCGGGAAGTCCCGGACAAAGGTGGGGGCATGCAGATCCCGCGCCACATGGTGTTCCCACAGTTCCTCCACCACCTTGCCATGATTGATGCGGGCGGGATTGATCGACAACTCCACGGCATCGGCGAGCGCCAGCAGATGCTCCAGCGACGTCTCGGGAGTGATCTCCTCCCCCAGCGCCTCGGACAACGAGCCGTACATCGTGATGTCCGCCCACTGACCGCCAAGGTCATATTCGGTGCCGTCCGCGAGCGTCACCACATGCGTGCCGAAAACATCGGCCGCCGCACCTTGAATGAGGCTCTGGGTCAGACGAGCCATCGTGTTGTAGTCGCCGTACGCCTCATAGGCCTCCAGCATGGAGAACTCCGGCGAATGGGAGGAGTCCGAGCCTTCATTGCGGAAATTGCGGTTGATCTCGAAGACCTTTTCGAGCCCTCCCACCGCGGCACGCTTGAGGAACAACTCCGGCGCGATGCGCAGGTAAAGGTCAATGTCAAAGGCATTCATATGCGTCACAAACGGACGCGCCGCCGCGCCGCCGGCCTGCGTCTGCAGCATCGGCGTCTCCACCTCGACGTATCCGCGCCCATGCAACGACTCGCGCAAGGACCGCACCACATGCGCGCGGCGGCGCACCGTGTCGCGCGCCGCGGGCCGCGCAATGAGGTCCACATAGCGCTGGCGCACCCGAGACTCCTCCGACAGCTCCTTGTGCAGCACGGGCAGAGGACGCAGCGCCTTGGCCGCCAGCTGCCAGCGGTGGGCGAAGACGCTCACCTCCCCGCGGCGCGACTTGCCCACGTGACCGTGGGCAAAGAGGTGGTCTCCCAAGTCCACGTCGGACTTGAAGGACGCCAGGGCATCGTCCCCCACCTGATCCAGGGAGAGCATGATCTGCAGCCGCTCCCCCGCGCCATCCTGGATGGTCGCGAAGCACAGCTTGCCGGTGTTGCGCACAAAGACCACTCGGCCTGCCACGCCCACCTCATCGGTGGTCTCCACGCCGTCATCGAGTGGCGCGTACCGCGCGCGCACCTGGGCGATCTCGGCCGTGCGCTCCACCCCCGCGGGGTAGGCCTGCCTTCCCTCGGCGAGAATGCGGTCGCGCTTGTCCTTGCGCACCCGCATCTGCTCGGGGAGATCGTCGGCGGGGTTGTCGGCAGGGATGCCCTGGGGTTCGTCTGACACGGCTACCAGGGTACCCGTGTGGGGGCGCTACTCCAGATCGAGCGCGATGTCCAGGATGGGCGAGGAATGCGTCAGCCCTCCTACGGACATGAAATCCACGCCGGACAGCGCCACCTCCCGCGCAGTCGCGAGGGTCAGGCCACCGGTGGCCTCGAAGCGCACGCGACCCGTGAACTCCTCGCGGGCACGGATGGCCTCGATGACCTCGCGCATGCGCTGCGGCGGCATGTTGTCGAGCATGAGGAAGCGCACCCCTGCGTCGACAGCCTCCTGCGCCTGCGCGAGGGACTCCACCTCGACCTGAATGGGAACGTCCGGGTAGGCGGCGGAGATCGCCTCGACGGCGGCGGTGACGGACCCGGCCGCCACCACGTGATTGTCCTTGACCATCGCGCAGTCGAACAGGCCCATGCGCTTGTTGGTCCCGCCACCGCACCGCACCGCGTACTTCTGGAGTTCTCGCAGGCCGGGCGTGGTCTTGCGCGTGTCCAGCACACGAGCCCCCGTGCCCTCCAGGGCATCGACCCAGCGTCGGGTGTGGGTCGCCACGCCTGAGGCACGGGACATGAGGTTGAGGATGGTGCGCTCCGCGATGAGCACCACGTGGCCCACTCCCTCGATGCGCGCCACCGTGGTGCCCGGGGCGACGCGATCGCCGTCCGCGGCCACCACCGTCACCTGGGGCACGGGCAGCACGAGCCGATGCGCCACCTGCGCGAGCGTGGCCGCGACCACATCGAGGCCGGCCAGCACGCCCTCTTCACGCACCACCACGGCGCCGGAGACATGGGCCGATGCCGGGATGGTGGACTGCGTGGTCACGTCCCGTCCGGGAGGGACACCCAGGTCCTCGTCGAGCGCGATCGCGATGGCACGCTCAAGCCACGTCGCATCGAGCGGGGCGTCCTGGGGAAGGTCCTCGGGCATCGTCACTCGACCATTGTCCCCGGTCACTCCCGGGTTGAGGACATGAGTGCCGATATTGGGGTGGCCTTCGAGACTCAGGTCCTCAACCCGAAGGGCTGGGTGGGGTCGGGCTGGGTGGAGTCGGGCTGAG
>CAZFEH010000075.1:0-3876 GCA_964517615.1 uncultured Demequinaceae bacterium | reverse complement strand
GTCGGGCTGAGCGGGACCGTGCGGGTGCAGCTGCCACCACAACTGATGGTGCAGCGAGGTGGCATCGGACTGGTCTCCCGAAGCCACCGCGTCGGCCAGATCACTCAGTCGCGCCTCGACCAATCGCTGAAGCCGCAGGTAACCCGGCCCGTAGTAGCCCACCACGCACTTGCGATAGCGGCGCCGAGCCACCCAGCTGCGTCCCACCGTGTCGAGCCAGTACGGTTCGATCGCCCCGAGTGCCCCCGGCGCGCGCAGGGTCGCCAGGAACCAGCGATGCTCCGCGCGACGCACGCCCCACAGTGCCCACCAGACCAGGAGCGGCACCACCACCTGGTAGGCGAAGCGCGCCCAGATGGGCAGCGGAGAGTTCCAGGTGAAGTGCAGCACGTAGCCCAGGGCGATGAGGCCGAGGCCCAGCCACACCCGGCGCAGGCGGGTGCCATCCAGGCCCCGGCCCACCGCCAGATATCCCAGGCCGGCGCCCACGAACGCCGACATGAGCGCGTGCGACACCATGCCGAAGAGGATGGTGCGCACAAAGTAGATCACCAGCGTGGAGACCCACTGGTTCTCCCCGAAGCTCAAGTTGGCGACGTTCATCGAATACAGCACGTCCTCGGTGAGGGTGAAGCCCAGCCCCGCAAAGCCTCCCAGGAGCGCGCCATCCATCGGCGTGCGCAGCCGCTGCCCGCTCGCGAGCAGCACGGCGACGACCGCGAAGGCCTTCCCGGTCTCCTCTGTGAGAGGCGCCGCGATGGCGGCACCCCAGTCCATCGCGATGTCCAGGTCCCCGTGCTGTCCCAGGAGCGTGATGATCGCGCCATTGGCCTGCATCGCGTAGATGCCCGTGGCGACAAAGCCGCCCCACCACATCGCGACCAGGGCACCGGAGACGGACAGGCGCGCCCACAACTGCGGCAGGCGCAACGCGAGGAGCCACACCGCCGCAAGCGGCAGCGAGAGCAGGGCGCCGAAGCCCGCGGCGATGGGCCACGCCTGGATGCCCGGCCACAACGCGAAGAGGAACACGACAGGGCCGACCGCAAGCATGACCATGACAAGCCACCAGCCCGGGTTGCGCGGCGTCCATCCCACGGCAAAGCGCCGACGCGTCAGTTCCTTCATCGCAGCCGCTCCAGTGCCGCATCGATGAGTTCACCGCTGCGAGGCAGCGCCGCCGTGGGTCCGCCCGCTTCAAGGGGAATCGAACCAAAATCGATCGAGGCGACGATGCCGTCCACGGCCTCGGCGTTGAACTCGCCCCGGCCTTCGTTCGAGAGGACGACCACCACCAACTGCCCCCACCGCACCACATCAACCCTGCGGGCAGGAGTGTCGTCGCCGGCCGGTGCCTCAAATTGCCACTCCTCGCGGGCCTCGCCCATGGCGTCGGCAGGGATCTGCGGGAGGGATGCGTCGGTGGCCCCGACGAGCTCGGCCACCCGCGCGACCAAGGCGTCGGACGCACCAAACCAGATGCCGTCGATCACGCGCACGGCGGTGCCATCACCCTGGGCGGCGGGATTGCCGCGGACGGTCGCTTCGATGTTGAGATCCCAACCGGCGGGGAAGGTGACCGTGGACCCCGCAAGGTCAATCGTGGCGGGCTCGTCGAGATGACGCGCACCGGGGCCCCACTGGGGCAGCAACGGGATGACACCCCCAAACAGCACGGCACTCACCACGAGGACCACGGCCCATACCCAGCGTGTCGCCCGCTTCATCCTCGCCCCTCCCCCCGCAGTCGGCCGTACTCCATGCCAGTCACGCTAGCAGGAGAGACGCACCCGGTGAGGTCAGCAACGTCCCCGCGCCACGGCCCGCTATCCCACCTCAAGGGGCGTGCGGACGATCTGCATCTGGCCGTCGGGATCGAGGGCCACGGCCAGCCGCACCTGGAAGGAGGCGTCATCCGTGGCCGGGAAGTCCAGGCGCTGATGCCCGCCGCGCGACTCCTCCCGCGCGAGCGCCGTGGCCGCGAGCATCGAGGCCGAGGCGAGCACGTTGGAGGTCTCCCACTCGGCCACCTGCGGCAGCACCGTGGCCGGCGCATCCGTCTGGAAGCGGGTGCGAATCGTGGCGAGGTTCTCGACGGCGCGGGCGAGGCCCGTGGCTTCACGGAAGGGACCGGCGCCGAAGTGGGCGATCGACTGGATCTGCGCGCGCATGGTCGCGGGCACGAGCGAGGTGGGGGTGGGCCGGTCGACCGGTTCGACCTGGGTCAGGGCGCCCGATGCGACGGCCTCGGAGGCATCGGCGGCGGCGCGGGTGGCGAAGACGAGGCCCTCGAGCAGCGAGTTGGAGGCAAGCCGGTTGGCGCCGTGGACGCCCGAGCAGGCCGCCTCCCCCACCGCGTACAGCCCCTGCTGGGTGGAGCGTCCGCGCAGGTCCGTGAGCACGCCTCCGGAGTGGAAGTGCTGCGCGGGGGCCACCGGAATGAGGTCGTGTGCCATGTCGATCTCGAACTCCGCGAGGCGCTCCCAGATGGTGGGGAAGCGCTCGCGCAGAAAGTCGCGGCCCAGGTGACGGCAGTCCAGGAAGACGCTGTCCGAGCCCTCCTCCTGCATCACCTGCACGATGTTGCGCGACACCACGTCGCGCGGCGCGAGCTCGGCGAGTTCGTGGCGGCCCACCATGAAGCGCTCACCGGAGGCATTGAGCAGGTGGGCTCCCTCGCCGCGCACCGCCTCGGAGATGAGCGGCTGCTGGCCGCGCGCGCCCGAACCCTGCCACAGCACGGTGGGATGGAACTGGACGAACTCGATGTCCGCCACCATCGCCCCCGCGCGCAGGCCGGCCGCCATGCCGTCGCCCGTCGCGGAGGCCGGGTTGGTCGAGGAGCGGAACACCTGGCCGATGCCGCCCGTCGCCAGGATCACGGCCTTGGCCAGCGCCGCGCCCACGCCGTCGCGCGTGCCCTCGCCGATGATGTGCAAGGTGACGCCGCACACCGCGCCGGGGCGGCCGTCGGCATCGGGGGCGCCGGTGAGCAGGTCCACCACCATCGCGTTCTCGATGACCTCGATGCCCGGGTCGTTCTGCACGGCCTCCAGCTGGGCCACGAGCGCGCGCGAGATCTCGGCGCCGGTCGCGTCGCCGCCGGCATGGACGATGCGGTCGCGGTGATGCCCGCCCTCACGGGTGAGGGTGAGGTTGCCATCGGGCCGGGTGTCGAAGCGGGCACCGCGCGCCACAAGCTCACGGACGCGCTGCGGTCCCTCGGTCACGAGCGCGCGCACCGCTTCCTCGCTGCACAGTCCCGCACCCGCGACCAGGGTGTCCTGGAGGTGCTCCTCGGGGGTGTCTTCCGGGTCGAGCGCCGCGGCGATGCCCCCTTGGGCCCACACCGTGGACCCGGAACTGAGCTGGCCCTTGGTCACGAGCAGCACCCGCTCCACCTTGGAGCGCAGTTCGAGGGCGGCGGTCAGCCCGGCGATGCCAGAACCGACGACGATGACATCGGCCGTCGTCGTCCATCCGGGCGCAGGCGCGGTCAGGCGATGCACATAGCGAGCGGGCATGAGTTGCTCCTAGATGATTGATCTCGAGGTGTCAGTCCCCGCGCCGTTTTCTGCGGATTCGCAGCAAACAGTGAAAGTTCGGCTGAACTTTGACTGTTCTCTGCGGCTAACTCACTCCGAACGCGCGATGTCAAGCTGTGTGGGTTCATGCGGCGTGTTATTGGTGTTGTGGGTCGAGCAGGTGGCCCCGCACCTTCCCCCGAGCCTGGCAGCGGCGAGTGTTGGTGTGTGGTGGGCCTTGGGGGAGGAGAGTTCAGGACATGGTTGCGGAGAACCTGGTGGTTTTCAGCACTGAAGTCCTCAACTCCGAGCAGGGGTGCCTGATAGTGCAAGCAGTGGAGTCGGCCGATGC
>CAZFEH010000074.1:1789-6339 GCA_964517615.1 uncultured Demequinaceae bacterium | reverse complement strand
GCAACTCACCACCGTGAGAAGCCAGCAATACGATGGCACCATGACCTGGCAGTTGCGTCCGTTGGCCGACGTCCCCGCCGAGTTGCTGCTCACCGTCCTCAATGACGCACGAATCGCACGGCACATGCCCCTGTGGGGCACCTTCACGCCCGACAGCGTGGCGAAGTGGGTGCGCATCAAGACACACCACTCGGCCGGAGAGGGACTTGGGCCCCAGGCCGTATGGATGGACGGACGCCTGGCGGGCTGGGCCGGGATTCAGCCTGAAGATTATGGGCCGGATCTCGCAGTGGTCCTGGCGCCGTGGGCCTGGGGCATCGGAGCGGCCGTAGCAGACGAGTTGATGCTGCGGGCTGCTGCCGCAGGTCTGGCCGAGGTGTTCATTGCCCTCCCGTCTACACGACGGGCGGACCACGTGGTCACTCAGCGGGGCTTTTCACGTGTGTTCGATGACGTCGATGGGTTTGTCGTGTACAGGAAGGCGCTTCAGGTGGCATAGAGGCCGTTGTCGACCACGTTTACGGCACTACCCCGCCGCACTCCCCTGCGCTGCGTCCGTCGACGCGGCGTTGGCGTGGTCGGCGCGCTCCTGGCCGGTCAGGTCCGCGATGGCGTCCATGATGCGCTCCGTGGCAACTCGACGAGCCGGACCGGCGGCCAGCCCGGTGAGGTCGCTCAGGTCCAGGGGGGTGCCAAAGCGCACCTCGGGACGAGGGGCGCCGCGCACCAGCCACCGGAACGCCTTCATGTCCGCCGTGCCGATCAGCCCCACCGGCACCACCGTGGCCCCCGTATCGAGCGCCATCCAGGCGGCACCGCCGCGCCCCTTGTACAGGCGCCCGTCACGCGAGCGCGTGCCCTCCGGGAACACCGCGAACACGCTTCCCGCCCGCAGGATCGCGCTACCGGCCTCGAGCGCGGCCTGGGCGTCGCGGCCGGCGGAGCGGTGCACCGGCACGCCGCCGATGCCGGTGAAGAACCAGCGCAGAGAGGCACCGAGTGCACCCGTGCGGGTGAAGAGCGACTGCTTGGACAGGAACTGCACGGGACGTGAACTCGCCACCGGGATGAGCACCGTGTCCCAACCCGAGAGGTGGTTGGAGGCCAGTAGCACCGGCCCGTCCGCGGGGATGTTCTCCTGTCCGCTGCGGCGGGTGCGGAAGAGCACCCAGAACAGCGGGCGCAGCACGGCGCGCCCAAAGAAGTAGACCCAACCGGGCTTGGACACGGTCACGGACGGGGCATCGGCCATGTGTCGATGCTAACGGCCCCCCACGCCGGTGACTTCCAAGGGTGGATGTGAAGGATGTGACCCGTGTGACACGGTTTCCGTGCCTAGCGGTGCCAAAACTGGACATTCACCCTTGGAAGTCTATGTAGAATGATTCTCATTACATGAAAGGTTCACCGTGAAGCACACGTCGATCTCGGCGGTGGGACTCGCCGCCGCCACCACCCTCGCCCTCTCCGCCTGCACCACCCCCGCGACCACCGACCCTGAGCCCGGCCTGACCGTCGTCACCGCCGTCTACCCGCTCCAGTTTGTCGCCGAGCGCGTCGCCGGCGACCTCGCCACGATCACGCCGCTGGTCAGCCCTGGCGTGGAGCCGCACGACGTGGAGCTCTCCCCCGCCGCCGTCCGCAACCTGGGCGCCGCCGACCTGGTGCTGTACATCGGCGAGTTCCAGGCAGCGGTCGATGCCGCCATCGCCACCACCGGCGCTCACGGCCTCGACGTCGCGACGGTCGTCGCGCTCCACGACTCGGATCACGATCACGAGGACGAAGACGAAGACGAGCACGAGGACGAGGCCGACGACCATGACGCCGACGAGGCCGACCACGAGGACGAAGACGAACACGGCCACGGCGACCACGACCCGCACTTCTGGCTCGACCCCCTGCTGCTGGCCGAATACGCCCAGGCAGTAGGCGCAGAGCTGGCCGCGCTCGACCCCGACCACGCCCAGACCTACACCGCTAACGCCGCGGCCCTGGTGGCCGACCTCACCGAGGTGGACAGCGCCTACACGGCGGGTCTGGCCCAGTGCGAGCGCCGCGAGATCGTGGTGAGTCACGCCGCCTTCGCCTACCTGGCCGAGTCCTACGACCTCACCCAGATCAGCGTCGCGGGCATCGATCCCGACACGGAGCCCTCTCCGGCCCGCCTGCGGGAGATCCGCGACCTGATCGCCGAGCACGGCGCCACCACCATCTTCACCGAGGACGCGGTGAGCGCCACCGTGGTCAACGCACTCGCCCGCGACGCCGGCGTCCAGACCGCCGTGCTGTCTCCTCTTGAGACCGTTGCCTCCGGAGAGGACTACATTTCAGTCATGACCTCCAACCTCGCCACGTTGCGCACCGCGCTCGCCTGTGGGTAGCGCCTCCGCACACGATGTCCCGCTCCTGCTTGAGGCGCGGGACATTCGTGTGTCTTTGCAGGGCACCCCGATTCTTCACGGCGTCGATGCCGCCGTTCACGCGGGCGAGGTGGTCGCCCTCATGGGCGGCAACGGTTCCGGCAAGTCCACGCTGGTGCGCGCCATCGTGGGCGCACTCCCGCTCGACGCGGGCACGGTGAGGCTCTTCGGCTCCCCCGCCACCGCCCAGGGACGCCGACGCCTGGGTTACGTCCCGCAGCGGCTCACCGCGAGCGGCGGTGTGGCCGCCACCGTGGAGGAGGTGGTCGCCTCCGGCCTGCTGAACCACGGTGGTCTGTTCAGTCCCGGCAGCCTGCGCCCTCCACGCGACTGGCGGGCGCGGGTGACGCACGCCCTGGCCGAACTCGGCGTCGACGACCTGCTCCACCGCAACGTCGGCCGCCTCTCGGGCGGGCAGCAGCAACGCGTGCTTATCGCCCGCGCCCTGGTGCGCGAACCGGAGCTGCTCATCATGGACGAGCCGATGGCGGGCGTAGACCTGCAATCGCAGATCGCCTTCGCTCATGCCCTGGGCCACCTCAAGGGCAACGGGGTGGGCATCCTCATCGTGCTGCACGAACTGGGTTCGCTCACCCGGCACATCGACCGCGCCGTGGTGCTCGATGCCGGCTGCGTCTCCCATGTGGGCCCGCCGCCGCAGGATCTGGGCGTCCACGCCCTGCCCGGTCACGACCACGACCATCCGCACGAGAGCGCCCCCACGCCTCACCCCTCCACCATCGAATGGGAGGGACCGCAGTGACGCTTCTGTCCGATCCGCTCGTTCAGCGCATGCTCCTGGTGGGCCTGCTGGTGGGTCTCGCCGCGCCCGTGGTGGGCACCTACCTGGTGCAGCGCCGCATGGCACTGCTCGGCGACGGCATCGGCCACGTCGCCCTGGCCGGCGTCGCCTCCGGCTGGCTCGCAGGCTCTGCGGCGGGGCTGGCCCAGCGCGATGCCCTCGCCATCCCCGGCGCCGTGATCTTCGCCATCGCGGCCGCCGTGCTGATCGAGCGCATGCGCGCCCGCGGCACCGCCGCCGATGTGGTCATGGCCATCCTGTTCTACGGCGGCATCGCCAGCGGCGTGCTGCTCATCTCTCTCGCGGGCGGCTCGAACGCCAACCTGCTGGGATATCTGTTCGGTTCCATCTCCACCGTCACCTGGGCCGATGTCTGGGTCACCGTGGTGCTCGCGACCGCCATCGTGGTGGTGGGCCTGGGCCTGCGGGCCGCGCTGTTCGCGGTGACGCACGATGGCGAGTTCGCCCGGGCATCGGGCCTTCCCGTGCAGGTGCTCACCATGCTCGTGGCCATCCTCGCGGCCGTCACCATCACCGTGGCGATGCGCGTCGTGGGCGTGCTGCTGGTGAGCGCCCTGATGATCCTGCCCGTGGCCATCGCGCAGCAGTTGACCCACTCCTTCCGCCGCACCATGGTGGTCGCCATGGGGCTCGGCGCGGCCCTCACTCTCACGGGCATCGGGATCACGCTGGAGCATGATCTGCAGCCCGGTGCCCTCATCGTGGTGCTGGGCGTGGGAGCCTATGTGGTGGTGAGCGCCGTGACCCATCTGCGCAGCCGCAAGGAGGTGCCATGATCCCCGCTGAGGCCAACCCCACGGAATCCCCCCGGCCGCGCATGACCCGCCAGCGCCAGGCCGTGCTCGACGTGCTCGTGGCGGGCGACTTCCGCTCAGCCCAGGCCTGGCATGACGCCCTGCGCCACGAGGGCTCCAGCATCGGCCTCGCGACGGTGTATCGCACCCTCCAGGCGCTCGCCGAGGGCGGCGAGGTGGACGCCGTGGTGACCGCGAGCGGCGAGACCCTCTACCGCCGCTGCGGGGCCACCGAGGAGCACCATCATCACCTGCGCTGCCGCATCTGCGGCGCGGCCCAGGACATCGAGGTGCCCGAGTTCGAGGCCCTCGCCGTGCGCCTGGGCGCTGCACATGGCTACGCGCACATCGAGCACACCGTGGAGCTGACGGGGGTCTGCGCCGCCTGCCAGGCCGCCTCCCGCTGATGCCCGGCATTCCCGACACCGTTGCCGGCGGCCCGTGGTGGTGGGTGTACGTGTACCTGCTGTGCATCGTCTTTGCACGGGCGCAGGGCACCTACTGGCTGGG
>CAZFEH010000074.1:0-1689 GCA_964517615.1 uncultured Demequinaceae bacterium | reverse complement strand
CCGTCGTGGCAGCGGGCGCAGGCCTTCCTGGACCGCTGGGGCTTTGTCGGCATCCCGCTGTCGTTCCTGACCATCGGCTTCCAGACCATGGTCAACGGCGCCGCCGGGTTCCTGCGCATGCGCTGGGACCTCTACACGCTGGCCATGCTGCCCGGCTGCCTCATGTGGGCCGCGGTGTGGACCGGCGTGGCGGTGGGACTCAGCGAGGCATGGAAGCGTTCCCCCTGGGTCTTTGCCGCCGCGCTCGGCATCGTCGCCCTGGCGGGCGTGCTCACCGTGGTGAGGCGCAGGGCGCGCCCCACCACCGACGAGGTCTAGTTTCCGAGGGCGTTGAAGCCGCCGTAGCCACCCGCACTCAACACGATGGCCACGAGGGTCACGATCCAGGCGACCTTCTTGTTCTCCTCATAGCCCGCGAGCGCACGGCCCTGCTTGTCGCGCTGCGCGCCGGTGAGGACCAGGATCAGGTCGATGAGCGCCCACAGGCCGAAGCCGCCAAAGGTGATGAGCTTGAGGATGGCCGTGCCCACCTTGCCCAGGTAGAAGCGGTCGATGCCCAGCAGCCCGAAGAACCAGGCGAGCAGCCAGGTGGCGACAAAGGACTTCTGCGGTGTCTCGGACATGTAGGTCTCCTTAGCGAAGGTGGTGAGCACCACGCTAGTGCCTGGGTACGACTTCTGCCAGGGATGGCCGCTTCACACGCGGGCGTCGGCCGGACTAGGCGCTCCCGAAGCGGCGATTGCGGCGCGCGTACTCCTCGATGGCCGCCCACAGGTGCCGTCGGTCCACGTCCGGCCACAGCACGTCGGAGAAGACATACTCCGCGTAGGCCGCCTGCCACGGGAGGAAGTTACTGGAGCGCTGCTCGCCGCTGGAGCGCCAGAACAAGTCCACATCCGGCATGTCGGGCTCATCGAGGTGCGCGGCGACGGTGCGTTCCGTGATCTTCTCGGGATCCAACTCGCCCGCGGCTACCCTGCGCGCGATCTCACGAGCGGCATCGGCGATCTCCGCGCGCCCGCCATAGTTGACGCACATGGTGAGCGTCAGCACCGAGTTGTGGCGGGTGAGACGCTCCGCCTCCTCCAGCTCCGCGATGACGGACTTCCACAGCTTGGGACGGCGGCCCGCCCAGCGCACCCGCACCCCCCACTGGTGCATCTGGTCGCGGCGACGGCGCAGCACGTCACGGTTGAAGCCCATGAGGAAGCGCACCTCGTCGGGGCTACGCTTCCAGTTCTCGGTGGAGAACGCGTAGGCGGAGACATGGGTCACGCCCGCCTCGATGGCGCCGGCGACCACGTCCAGCAGGGCCGCCTCGCCCCTGATGTGACCTTCGGTGCGCGGCAGGCCCCTCTGCTTGGCCCAGCGGCCGTTGCCGTCCATCACCACGGCCACGTGTTTGGGGATTGCAGTGGCGGGCAGGTCGGGCGGGGTGGCGCCGCTGGGGTGAGGGTCAGGGCGCTGCACGGTCACAGGGGTCAGCCTAGTGGGTGAGTGTGGGGCCGTCTCCGCTGTGCTGTCCTGTCCCCTGTTCTGTCATGTCCGCTGTGCTGCCGTGTCCGCCACGGTTGAGGACATGAGTGCCGAAGTTCACCCGATTATCAGCACTCATGTCCTCAGCATGCAGTTGTGGTCAGTCCGCCGTGCGCTCCACCATCGGCAGCGACCTCACCTTGCGCTCCAAGT
>CAZFEH010000073.1:0-6407 GCA_964517615.1 uncultured Demequinaceae bacterium | reverse complement strand
TCCGTTCCGGGGAACAGGTGGGTCACGCGTTCGCCCGATGCCTGGGAATCGCGTACGTCTCCAGAACGAGGAGCCAGATGCTCGCGTTCGAGTTCACGACCAAGAATGGTCTCGAGTTCACCCACAAGGTGAAGCAGCGAGTGCCGGGTTCCAAAGGCCAAGTTCACGGAGTCGGGCGAGGAGACCCGATCGCGAGCGGCTCGCGACAGCGTCTGCGTCACGGTGTCGACAAAGGTGAAGTCGCGTGTCTGGAGCCCGTCACCGTGGATGGGGAGGGGGCGGCCATTGAGGGCGGCGTCGAGGAATGTCGGGACCACTGCGGCATAGGCATGGCCTGCCGCCTGGCCCGGCCCGTAGACGTTGAAGAACCGGAACGGCAGCACTGGAAGGCCGTAGACCGCCTGGAACGCTAGCGCGTATGCCTCCGTGGCCAACTTGCTCACGGCGTAAGGGCTGATGGGCATGGGCCGCAAGTCCTCCGACTTGGGAAGCTGGGGGTTTGCCCCATAGACCGAAGACGACGACGCGAGCGTCACGTGCGCGTTGTACTTCCGGGCAACCTCAAGTACATGGAGCGTGCCCGTTGCGTTGGCGTGGTGCGATGCCAGAGGGTCCCGTATAGAGCGTGGCACCGACGGGCGTGCTGCAAGGTGGACCACTGCGTGGCAGTTAGCTGCTGCGCAGTCGAGGAGGTCCCGGTCCAGAATCGAGCCTTCGAAGAACTCTACGTCCAGGCCCTTCAGGTTGTCCCGGTATCCGGTAGACAGGTCATCAATCACTGCGACGTGCGAAACGCCGTCTGCTTGCAGGCGCTTGATCAGGTTGGAGCCGATGAATCCAGCGCCACCGGTGATGAGGATCTTCACAGGCTCTTCCTTAGGTGGTCGTGACAGTGTCTAGAGACGCAGATCTGCGGCGTCTCGCGGCAGGACGTACTTGAGGTCATATACGAGCGCGCCCGGCTTACCAAAGGCCCGGACGCCATTGGCGCCCATGGCCACAAACTGCTCATGCGCCACCGCGACCACAATCGCATCGTAGGAGCTATTCTGAGGACGTTCCACGATGGCAATGCTGTACTCGTCGAGTACCTCGCGGGGGTCCACCCAGGGGTCGTGAACGTCCACCGCGAGGCCGTAGTCTTCGAGTTCCCTGACGACGTCAACCACTCGTGTATTGCGCACGTCCGGGGTGTTCTCCTTGAACGTGAACCCTAGCACCAGGACCCTGGACACCTTGAGGTCAAGGGACTGGTGCAGCATCTCCTTCACTAGTTGACTGGCGACATACTGCCCCATCGAATCATTGAGGCGTCGGCCGACCAGAATGATCTCCGGATTGTGGCCCAATGATTGTGCCTTGTGGGTGAGGTAGTAAGGGTCTACGCCAATGCAATGCCCCCCAACAAGGCCCGGACGGAACGGAAGAAAGTTCCACTTGGTGCCGGCGGCTTCGAGCACGGCTTCGGTGTCGATACCCATCTTGTTGAATAGCACTGCGAGCTCGTTCATCAGCGCGATGTTGACATCACGCTGGGTGTTTTCAATGACCTTGGCGGCTTCAGCTACCTTGATGCTGGGCGCCAGGTGGGTGCCCGCCGCAATGATGAGGCGATACAGCTGGTCCACATAGGCTGCGGTCTCCGGCGTGGATCCTGACGTGACCTTGACGATGTTCTCTACCCGGTGAACCTTGTCACCGGGATTGATGCGCTCTGGGCTGTAGCCGGCAAAGAAGTCCACGTTGAACGTCAGCCCGCTGACCTCCTCCACAACCGGGACACACTCGTCCTCAGTCACTCCGGGGTACACCGTGGATTCGTAGATCACCACGTCGCCGGGCGATAGCACCGCGCCCACCGTGCGGGAGGCGGCAAGAATGGCTGCGAGGTCTGGCTTCTTGTACTCATCGATGGGAGTGGGTGTGGTGACGATGTAGACGTTGGCCTGGCGGAGGTCCCTCGTATCGTGACTGAATTGCAGGTGGTGCGCGGCCGCAAGATCTTCGGTAGCCACCTCAAGTGTGCGATCGTGCCCGGCCTTCAGCTCGGCAATGCGCGAGGCGTTGATGTCGAATCCCACCACGGGGAGTTGCTTGGCAAACGCGACCGCCAAGGGGAGGCCCACGTAACCGAGGCCAATCACCGCAACTCGGGCGGCTTCAACGTGGTGCGTAGTCATGCTTATCGGAATCCAATCCCCCATTGGGTTTGCTAGACGTGTCCACCGTAGCGGACATGGGCGTGCTCATCAGAACCCAGAAGTGGCAGAATCGCCGCATGGCTCAGTGGGTGGCTGTGGGTTGTGGCGCGGTGGACATCTCCGGCTTGCCCCAGACGGTGGCGCCTCCCATGCAGTACGCGGTGTTGCCCCAGCACCCCAACGAGCCCATTGCCTTTGGTGGTGACGCGGCAGACTTGTGGGGGAAGTTGCTGGCTGGGCCGGTGGATGACGGCCAGCTGGGCGACAAGGACCGAGCGTTGGCCCGTGAATTTGAGGCTGTGGGTATCGCGTCCAGCGACCCCCATAGCCCAAAGGCCCTCAGCCACGTGGGTGCACCTCGGCTTTCGTCGTATCCCCATGAGCTGGTCAACTCGCTGGTTTACGGCCTGGCGCGGGACTTGGGCATCAGGGCGGTGATCATCAAGGGCCCCGCTCTCCATGCCCAAGGGCTGCGCTCTCGCCAGCATTCGGGGGATGTGGACATCTGGGTGGAGCCCGGCGGCGCTCCCGTGCTTGCCGCGGCGATGGCGCCGTGGGGATGGGAGATTGCCCACGATCCGTTCCGGGAGTTCCCCCAACTCATCCACTCCTACACGGTGCGCCCTGAGGGCTGGGGTTGTGAGGTAGACATCCACGTGCGTTACCCAGGGGTGGCTCGAGAGCCGGCGGCCGCATTTGAGGCGCTGTGGGCCATGTCGGAGAATCGGGTGTACGCGGGCGTAGAGGTCCGCGTACCCAAGGTGCCAGCACACGCGGTCATCCAAGCGCTCACTCTGGCGCGACCCGACCGCATAGTGCGCAAGAACGCCAGCGACCGCACCGATGCAGTAGACGAGGTGCTCCGTGCAGGTGGCCCAGGGACCGCCGAGTTTGCGCACCAGGTGGGGGCCATCGGCGCATTGGGCGAGAACCTCGCCCGGGTGTACCCGGATGCTGGGGTGGGGCCTGCCGAACCTCCACCAGACTGGAAGTGGCGGGGCAACTCGAGCAAGCTCGGCTACATGTTGAGCCTGCTAGATGCCGTGCCCTGGCACAGGAGACCGCTCCTTGCCTGGCGCATCGGCGGCATGCGTATCGCCTCCATGCGAGCCCGCTCCCGTGGAGACCAAGGTGCGGAGTAGCCCGGAGAAGGCGCGCCTCAGTTGGCGCCACGGGAAGGCCCTGCGGGCCTACGCCATAGTGACCGCCGTCGCCCTACTGGTGCCGGTGGGCTTCATCTCGTGGCATGCCGCCAACCCCCCTCAGGGCGAAGTGCGCAAGGCCGATGCCATTGTCTCGCTCGCCCCGTACTTCGACAGGCTCCCCGTGTCATACGCCCTCTTCCACGAAGGAGCGGCCGACCAGTTGGTGATCTCCTGGGAGCAGTCGCGATATGACGGCACTGACCCGCTCTTCACGACCGATCAGTTGGAGTACCGGCTGTGTACCTCGACCACCGCGCATGACGTAACGTGCCTTAGGCCGGAACCCAGTACCACCCTGGGCGAGGTGTTGGCCATCAACCGCCTAGCCTCCCAGGGGGACTGGAGCACAGTCACCGTGGTGACCAGCAGGTACCACGCATACCGAACGCAATTCATCATGGACCGGTGCCTCACACCCGGCCTGGACGTGGAACTGATCTACTCGGAACCAGACCTCAACGCCCTGGAATGGATATGGCGGGTGGCATACGAGAACGCGGCAATGGTCAAGGCGCTGGTGGAGACGTCTACCGAGTGTGGTTGAGCCTCCACCTCCCACTCACACCCCCAACCCACGACTCACCCACTACGATTGACTTACCAATCGGTCGCGTCCAGGGATTGCGCGACCACTCGCGGAGGTTCCTATGGAGCTGCAGGACTACCTGCGTATATTCCGTGCCCACTG
Source organism: uncultured Demequinaceae bacterium (assembly GCA_964517615.1). GTDB lineage: Bacteria > Actinomycetota > Actinomycetes > Actinomycetales > Demequinaceae > Demequina. The sequence continues at coordinate 2,313 of CAZFEH010000073.1, read as the reverse complement.
GATCGCCATCGTCCTTGCGACGCTGATCGGCGCGGCGGCGGCCTACGGCTGGACCGCGATGCAGCCCAAGGTCTACACCGCCAATGGCTCGGCCATCATCTCCGCCGGGTCGAGCGCCACCATCACCGACGCGATGCTGGGTGACAACGTGGCCCGTGCGCGCGCCAAGTCGTACCTCGACATTGCGAGGTCGCGTCTGGTGGCCGACTTCGCCCGGGAGCAGTTGGGCGTCAGCACCTCGCCCGATGCATTGATCGGCCGGGTGCGCGTGTCCAATCCCGTGGACACGGCCATCCTCCGCGTCAGCGCCGATGCCCCGACGCCGCAGGAGGCCAAGGAGCTGGTCGAGGCGTGGATCGCCGGCATGACCGTGGTGGTCAACGACCTGGAGAACTCCAACGCCAGCGCGGGCGAGAGCATCATGCAGTTGCGCACCCTCGACAACGCGGTGCTTCCCGGCTCGCCGTCGAGCCCCAACCTCAGGCTCGCCCTCATGCTGGGTCTGATGGTGGGCTTCGCGGCGGGGATCGCCTACTCCCTGATCCGGTCTACCCTGGATCGCCGCCTGCGTTCCGCCGCGGGCATCGAGCGGGAGTTCGACACCGCAGTGCTGGGGTCCATTCCGCTCGACGCCGCCATCGCCAAGAAGGGTGTGGCGGTGGTCCAGCCCGACTTCCATACGGCCGAGTCGGTGCGGCAGCTGCGCACCAACCTGCGCTTCATGGACGTGGACAAGCCGCCGCGAGTGGTGGTCGTCACCTCGTGCCTGCCCGGCGACGGGAAGTCCACCCTGGCCATCCAGCTGGCGAATGCCATCGCGGAATCCGGGCAGCGCGTGGTGCTCGTGGATGCGGATCTGCGCCGCCCGTCGCTTGCCCAGTACCTGGGTCTTCCAGCCGGTGCCGGCCTCACGGATGTGCTCGTGGGCCGTGCCGGCGTCACCGAGATGCTTCAGCCCTACGGGGACACCGGATGCATGTGGGTCATGGCCGCCGGGTCCATCCCGCCCAATCCTTCGGAGCTGCTCGGCTCGGAGACCATGCGGGCCGTGCTCCACAGTCTTCCTGAGGACACCTTCGTGCTGGTTGACACCCCGCCGCTCATTCCCGTCACCGATGCCGCGATCCTCACCGCGCGCACCGACGGGGCCCTGGTCGTGACTCGGGCCGGCCGTACCACGATCGACCAGTTGGACAAGGCGCTGCTCAACCTGGATCGAGTGAAGGGCCGTGCGCTCGGGGTGATCCTCAACTGCACCACACGAGACGCCCGCAAGGAGTCGTACTACGGCTACGAGTACCGCTACGACTCGCACGAATCCAAGGCGCGGAACAAGGCCGCGAGGGGCTGAGTCATGCCCCTCGGTGCACATCCCCCCTTCCGGGTGCTCATCGTCTCGACCCAGCACGCCGGTTGCTCGCTCGTGGCCGAGCGGCTGTTGCGACCGGCGCTTGCCGCCCAGGGCTTCGAGCGCCACGCCATCCGCGTGACCTCCGCGGGCCTCACCCCGGGCAGCGACGAGCCACTGCCTGAGGTGGTCGTGGACACCGTCGCCTCCTTGGGCGGCAGCGTGGGCGGTTTCAAGCCGCACCTGCTGGATGCCGAGACGGCAACGGATGCGGACGTGATCCTCACCATGTCGGTGCCCGAACGCGATCGCATCATGCAGGACTATCCCCGCATGATCCGCCACACCTTCACCCTGGACGAGTACCTGCGCCTCGCTGAGAAGGCCGACGTGGTGGCCCCGCTCGCGGAGCAGCCTCTCGCTCTCGCGCTCTACCGGGAGTCCACCGGGGGCGTCATTCCCGAGAACCTGCTGCCTGCCCAGCGCGACAATCCCGACAGCGTGGTGCAGACGGCGACGCGCCTGGCGCGGCTTGTCACGGAACTGGTCACCCTCTGGGTGCCCATTGCTCCGGCCGATGCCCGGATCGTCCCCCAGTACATTCCCGCCGAGACGGTGGTCACCGTGCGCCTCAACGCGCTGGAGACCGCGGTGGATGTCGAGTGCTCCGGGCAGGGAGGCACGGCTCTGGCGCGGGCGCTCATGGCAGCCTGGCGCCGTTGCGTGCGGCGCGTCGGCATCGGCGATGCGACGCTGAACGTGGTGATCCACGACGACCCCGCGGAACTGGCCGAGGCCCGCTCCCGCGGCCATCTGGCCTATGCGAACGTGGCCGAAGCCATGCATGCGCTGTCCTCGCTCATCACGGTGCGCGCCATCGACGCCCGCGCCGGCGAGCTCATCATGATTCACGCCGCCGGGCTCGCTCTTCCCGACGGCAGGGTGGTGGCCTTTGCCGCGCCGTC
>CAZFEH010000072.1:0-6610 GCA_964517615.1 uncultured Demequinaceae bacterium | reverse complement strand
AGGTTGCTGACCGTGTTGACAGGCCAGCCGCCAGCCCCTACCGTACCCAGTGGGACAGCTCTCACCCTCGCCGTCACGCTGACTAGTGACACGTATCCATGAGCTGTCGCGTTTCCATGAATCTCGACGACAAGGAAGTCCTCGTGTTGACAGTGAATCGTGTCAATAGGTCTGCGGCAGGCGAGCGCCGCCTCGCGGCCGTTCTGGCCTTCGTTCTCTCGCTCGCGGTGATCGTGCCCGCAGCGCTCTCCACCACCGCGCGGGCCGCCGAGCCCACCGTCGTGGATATGCTCTTCGACTTCGAGGATGGCACGGACGGCGCGGGCTTCTTCTCCTACGCCAATGCAGGCGGTGGGGTGGGAGATGCTCTCGGCGGGTTCGATGCGTCTGCCAACGCGCACGCACTCCACTTCGGCTTCAACACGACAGTCGATCCCTTCTTCGGCGGCGTGGGCTGGAACGCACCCGGAATTGGCTGGGACTTCTCGGCCTACGACGGCATCCAGTTGTGGGTCTATGGCAATGGCACGGCCAACATGTTCCAGATCGAGCTGCAGGACAACCACGCAGGCACGGGGACATCTGAGAACTTCGACGTGGACGTGTTGCTGAATGTGGACGGCTGGAGGCTTGTCAGGATTCCGTTCGCAGACTTCAATGTCGCGGGCTACAACCCCGGTCCCGACAATGGCGTTCTGGACCTCGACAGGATCATGGCGATCGTCTTCAAGGGCGTCGGCGACTCTACTGCGGCGGTCGACAACGTCGCGCTCTACGCGTCCCCCACCGAGACCGTGGACATGTGGCGCGACTTTGAAGGGGATCTTGGCGACGGCTACGAGAGCTACGAGCAGGCGGGTGCCGGGCTCCAGCCGGCTTCTGAACTCCCGGCCTATGGCGCCGAGCCGAACCAGTACGTACTTTCGTATGGCTTCGACACCACGCAGGCTCCTTACTACGGTGGCATCCAGTGGTTCTCCCCGTCACCGACCACGCTGTGGGACTTCTCGATGTATGACGGAATTCAGATGTGGGTGTACGGCGACGGCAGCGGCGCAGACTTCCAGATCGAACTCCAGGACCTGGCTGCAGGCCCCGCAAGCCCCGAACTGTTCGACATCAACATTCCGGTGGGTGCAGCAGAGTGGCGCCTGGTGAAGATCCCCTTCGCCGACATCACGCTGGCTACGGACTACCAGCCCACCCCCGGCGGGCACAACGGCCAGTTGGATCTCGATGCCATCCGCGCTGTGGCGTTGCCGGCGGGCAATAGCGCCACTGCCACGGTCAAGATTGACAACATCGCGTTCTATGCGGGAGGCGTGGTGCCTCCGAACGTGCGCATCGGCACCATCGCCAACCCCTTCGAAGGTGACACGGTCTCCGTGCCGATCGTCCTCAACAAGGCCGCTTCCGGCCCTGTGACGGTCGAGTACCACACCGAGGACGGCACGGCCATCGCGGGCACGCACTATACGGCCGCCTCCGGCACCGTCACGTTCAGCCCGGGGGAGACGTCCAAGACCGTCACCATCCCCACGGCGGACGACGCGACGCCCAACCCCAACCTCACCTTCACGTTCCACTTGAGCAACCCCTCGGGCGCCTCGCTGGGCACCTCCACGGCCACCATCACGATCCGTGACAACGACGCCGCTCCTGCGAGCACGCTCAAGCTTCTGAGCCAGACCAGCGAGGACTTCGAGTTGCCGCTCGTGTACAACCCCACCACGAGCGAGAACACGGCCCCGCTGGGCTGGACCGACGTCTTTGGAGCCGGCAACGTTCCCACCCTTGAGCGCGTGGAAGACGACACCGTGCCGGGCACGCTGCCCACCAACCACGTGCTGGAGGTGAACCTCAACACCTCCAGCTGGACCGCGCTCATCTACCGCTTCAGCGAGGACGGCGCCTCCTGGACCACCCAGGACTGGTCGCAGTACCGCAGCATCGGCTTCTGGATGAAGGGCAGCAACTCCGGCACCCGCCTCTTCATGGATGTGCTGGACAACCGCAGCTCGGGTTCTGCCGTGGACGATGCGGAGCGTTTCACCAGCACGTTCGAGGATGACTTCTTCGGCTGGAAGTTCATCGAGTTGCCGCTCGACTCCTTTGCTCGCAAGGACGTGGGCAACGGCGCGCCCAACGACGGCTTCACCTTGAATGAGATCCACGGCTTCGCCATCGGAAATGAGGCCGGCACCGGCACCATCAACCTGCGCTTCGATGACTTCGTGGTCATCAGGTTCCAGGACAAGGTGGAGGACTTCGAGCTCGTGCTTCCCGCAGCCGCAGGCACCCCGCCCGTGGGCTGGGCCTCCTATGGTGGCGGCATCGGCTACCAGCGCGTGGTCGACGAGACCGCGCCGGCGGGCGAAGACGGCAACCACGTTCTCGAGGTGCCGGTGAACTCGTCCGAGTGGGGCGCGGTGGTCCGCACCTTTGGTACCGGCACCACGTGGACTCCGCAGGACTGGTCCGAGTACACCAGCATCGGCTTCTGGTTCCAGGGCGAGAACACGGGCAACGTCTACGACTTCGACATCCTGGACAACCGCACGTCCGGTTCCACTGGTGACGATGCCGAGCGCTTCACCGCCAGCTTCACGGATGACGCCGTGGGCTGGAGGTTCATCGAACTGCCCTTCTCGGCTTTCACCAGGAAGGACATCGGCAATGGTGCGCCCAACGATGGCTTCGGCAGGACCGAGGTCCACGGCTTCGGCTTTGCACACGGCGGTGCGGTGACCGCGACCACGTTCGTGGTGGACGACGTCACCCTGCTCAACAACGCCGAGCGCGCCAAGATGCGCGTGGGCTTCGACGGCCAGCAGTTCTTGGTCACCGAGGGCGATGACGCCCAGGTGGCGGTGAAGCTCAACCGTGTGCCCGAAGCCGACTTCTCCGTGGGCTTCACCACCCTGTCGCAGGCCACGGACACCACTGCGCGATTCGCCGTGCCCGGGCGCGACTATGTGGAGACCACGGGCACCATCACGTTCCTCGCGGGTCAGCGCACGGCCGTCATCACCATCCCCACGATCGATGACGACAAGCCCGAGGTGGACGAGGTGTTCCGGGTGAAGCTGGTGAGCCTGGGTGGAACGGAACTGCTGGTCAACACGGCCGAAGCCACCGTGACGATCATCGACGACGACACCGCCAACCCGCTGGGCCTGGAGGACTTCGAGTACGGCCTGGGGCAGGTGCATGGCATCGGCACCAGCCTGCTGAACGTGCGCGAGGTCGGTTCTTCCGATGCGGACGCCCTTCCCGGCCAAAGTGGCTACAACCACGTGCTCGACGTCTCGCCGGGCATCGATGGGGTGGCGGGCATCTCGCGGCAGTATGTCGTTCCCCAGGATTGGTCCGGCAACGACGGCCTGGGCTTCTGGTACCAGGGAACCGGCAATGGCCAGATGGTGACCACCTTCCTGCGTGACGCCGCCTCCACCGGCCTAGGTGACGGGGACTGGGAACTCGCCTGGTCCGATGAGTTCAGTGGGGCGGCGGGCAGCGCCCCCAACCCCGCCAACTGGACCAACGAGATCAACGGCCACGGCTGGGGCAACCAGGAGCTGCAGTACTACACGGATTCCCGTGACAACTCCGCTCACGACGGCGACGGTCACCTGGTCATCACCCTGCGGGAGATCACCGACCAGGCGGCCTTCAAGGCCGAGCAGGCCGACAAGGGCTACCCGGAGACCTGCCACTACGGCGACTGCCTCTTCACCTCCGCACGCCTCAACAGCTACGACAAGGTGGAGTTCCAGTACGGCCGCGTCGAGTCGCGTGCTCAGCTGCCCGCCGGCGAGAAGGGCCTGTGGCCCGCCATCTGGACGCTCGGTGCGAACTTCTTCGAGGGCACCGATTGGCCCGACTCGGGTGAGATCGACATCATGGAGTACGTGGGCAAACTGCCCAACGAGATCTTCGGCACGCTCCATGGCCCCGTCTACAACGGCGGCAACGCGATCCACAACATCCACGACTTCACCGGTGACCTTGAGCCCGGCGACAGCCTGGGCAACAAGTGGATGCGCTTCGCCATCGAGTGGGAGCCCACTGAGATCCGCTGGTACGTGGCTCTGGACAGTTCGGAAGGCGCCGAGGACGGCGAGTGGATTCAGTACCACTCTGCCACCCCGGCCGACGCCCAGAACAAGGGCGGTGCATGGGTGTTCGACGAGCCGTTCTTCCTGATCATGAACTTCGCGATCGGCGGCAACTTCGGCGAGACCCCCGCGCCGGGCATCACGTACCCGCAGGAGTTCAAGATCGACTACGTGCGGGTGTACCGTCCCGCGGAGATCGGGGACACCTACCAGTACACCTTCGTGGATGACACCGACGGCTGGCGCTTTGTGCAACTGCCGTTCGACGGCTTCACGCCCTCGGCCCAGCAGGTGGAAGGCGCGCCGGGGGATGGTCTCGATCTGGACAAGATCGCGGCGTTCTCGGTGACCGTCACCGGTGCGAGCACCCTGTCCAACGGCGGCATCGTGCCGAGGTTCTCGGTGCCGATGGCTGCGGCGAGCGCGGTGGGTCCCGTGGCCTTCGACAGCATCCAGGTGCTCAGCCTCGTGACCGCGGCCACGCCGGTGGCGACTGCGGGCGGCACTGGCCCCGGTGGTGGCGTGATGGGAGACACCGGTGTCTCCCAGGCGTTGATGGTGCTCCTGCTCCTGGCCATGGTGCTCGGAGTGGCGGGTACCACGCTGGTGCTGCGCAGGCGCATCGAAGAGGTGAGCTGAGTCCCCAGAGGGCTGATGCGGGTGTCCCTGCGCCGTGAGCCGCAGGGACACCCGCACGTCGTGGTTCCCCCCGCCGCCTCCATGATTTGAGCGTGCGTCACGCCAGGTGAGCCGCCCGCGCCCGCTCCTGCCGTGGGAAGATGGAGCGCCCCCGTAGCCCAACCGGCAGAGGCAGTCGACTTAAAATCGACCCAGTACGGGTTCGAACCCCGTCGGGGGCACCTCCGGCCCGAATGGTGCGACAGGGTGTGAACCCTGCCGAGGACCGCATGACCTACGAGGGTGTCATCACTCGTGCCGCCGCGTTCTTCGTGCTCGGCGTGGCATCGGCCGTGAGCGTGGGCATGTTCCTGTGGCAACTCACCCTGCCCATCTTTGCCGTCGCCTTCATTCTGAGCCTCGTGGTGTCCTTCACCGCGCGCAAGGAGCCCAAGCCGGCGCTGTACGCGGTGACCATCGTGTTCTATGGCGGTGCGGCGGGCGGCCTGTCGAAGTTCTACGAAGCCACCTGGGGCGGCATCATCTTCCAGGCGCTCATCGCCACGGCCGTGCTGTTCGCGGTGGCGCTCGCGGTGTACCGTTCGGGCCGCATCCGCAACATGGCCAAGGTGCGCCGCTTCCTGGCCGTCGCCGTCCCCGCCTATGTGATCTTCTCGCTCGTCAACGTGGCGATGGTGTGGACCGGAGGCCCCAACATCCGTGACGCGCTCATCCCCGGCACGGGCATCCCGCTGGGCCTGATCCTGTCGATCTTCGCCATCGGCGTAGGTGCCTTCATGCTCATCTCCGACTTCGACTCCGTGGATCACGGCGTGCGCAACCTGCTGCCCGCGAAGTGGGAGTGGACCGCCGCGTACGGCCTGGTTTTCGCCATCATCTGGATCTACCTGGAGATGCTGCGCCTGCTGTCCTACCTCAGGCGCTGACCCGCGCCAGCAGTCTCACCGCCCACCCCGAGGAGGAGCGATGGCCCAGTTCGATATGCCCCTGGAGCAGTTGCGCTCCTACCGGCCCGAGGTGCGCGAACCCGCGGATTTCGATGAGTTCTGGGCGCGCACCCTCGCCGCATCGCGTGCGCTCGCACAGGCCCCCGTGCTGGCCGATGCCGGGGCGGGCCTGCGGCACGTGGAGGTCGCCGACGTCACGTTCTCCGGCTTTGACGGCCAGCCCGTCAAGGCCTGGTACTCCCGGCCCGCGGGGGTGACGGAGAACCTGCCAGTGGTGATCCAGTTCCACGGCTACGGCGGCGGGCGCATGCTGCCCATCGAGCACACACTGTGGCCCGCCGCGGGATACGCCCATGTCATGGTGGACAACCGCGGCCAGGGTTCGAGCTGGGGCAGCGGCGGCGACACCCCGGACGAGGGTCACGCCGGCGCAGGCATCCCCGGCTTCATGACCCGAGGCATCGAGTCGCCGGAGACGTACTTCTACCGTCGGCTCATGGCCGATGCCGTGCTCGCCGTGGACGCGGCCCGCCAGTTGCCCGGCGTAGACCCGTCCCGGGTCGCGGTGGCGGGCGCATCGCAAGGCGGGGGAGTGACATTGGCGGTGGCCGGACTCGTGCCGGACCTGTGGGCAGTGATGCCGGATGTGCCCTTCCTGTGCCACTTCGACCGAGCGGTCCGGATCACCGACGCCGATCCCTATGGGGAGATCCGACGCTACATGTCGGTCCATCGGGACCGCGACGAGCAGGTGTTCGCCACGCTGGCCTATGTCGACGGCGTGAACTTCGCCACACGCATCACCGCACCGTCGCTGTGGTCGGTCGCGCTGTGCGACGAGACCTGCCCGCCCTCCACGGTCTATGCCGCCTACAACCGCTGCGGTGAGCGTTCCGCCGCCGCCAA
>CAZFEH010000071.1:0-6664 GCA_964517615.1 uncultured Demequinaceae bacterium | reverse complement strand
TTCATCTTCGCCACCACGGAGCCGGACAAGGTGATCGGCACCATCCGCTCCCGCACTCACCACTATCCGTTCCGCCTGGTGCCGCCCGGGGTGCTCACGGGATACCTGCAGCAGCTGTGCGAGGCAGAGGGCGTCTCGGTCGCCTCGGGTGTGCTGCCGCTCGTGGTGCGGGCGGGCGGCGGCTCCGTGCGCGACTCGCTGTCCGTGCTCGACCAGCTCATGGCCGGGTCCGATGCCGAGGGGGTCACGTACGAGCGCGCCATCGCGCTCTTGGGCTTCACCGACGCGACCCTGCTGGATGATGCCGTCGATGCCCTGGCCGCCGTGGACGGCGCGTCGCTGTTCTCCGTGGTCGCGCGCGTGATCGAGACCGGGCATGAGCCGCGCCGCTTCGTGGAGGACCTGCTCGAACGCCTGCGCGACCTGCTGCTGCTCATCGCCTCCGGCGAGGCGGGGGCACGCGCGCTGGGCGAGCTGCCCGCGGACCAGATGCAGCGCATGCAGGATCAGGCGCGGCACCTGGGGCTTGGCCGGGCATCCCGGGCGGCCGACATCGTGAACGAGGCGCTCACCGCGATGGTCGGGGCGACCTCGCCGCGACTGCATCTGGAGTTGCTGTGCGCGCGCCTGATCGCCGCCGACTCCGGTACGGGTTCATCTGGGCTGGGTGCCGCCGGCACGGGCGGCGCGGTGGCAGCATCCTCCGTGGCGACGCCCCCGGTGGTGGCCTCTCCCGTGGCGACCGCTCCTGCCGTGTCAGCGCCGGCATCGGCCGTGGCCGCCGCACCCGCACGACCCGACCCGGCACCGGCGGCCTCCTCCAAGCCCACGCCGTCGCGGCGCGAGTCCGCCTCGCCGGAGCCTGACGCACCCGAACCGGAGGCGCCCACGGAACCCGCGGTGCCCGCCCCGGTCCACGCCCCGGAGGGTGGCGCCGCAGGCGGCGCCGGAGACTCGGAGCTGGTGCGACGCCGCTGGCCCGAGGTGCTCGGCACCCTGGAGCGCCGACGCGTGACCTGGGCGATGGTGAGCCAGTCGGCCCAGGTGGCCGGCGTCGAGGCCGGCGTGCTCACCCTCGCGTTCGACAACGGCGCCCTGGTGCAGCGCTTCAACGGCAGCGATCACGCCGAGAACGTGGCTCTCGCGGTGCGCGAGACGCTCGGGCTGCAGGTGCGCGTCGAGGCGGCCACCGGTCCGGGCACACCGCCGCCCACCGGCGCCATTCCCGTTGCCGCGGCGCAGCAGACTCCCGCGGCCCGACCGGCATCGGCGCCGGTGGCGGCGGAACCGGAACCCGCCTACGACGACGAACACGAGATCAGCGAGGACGACGCACCCGCTCCCGACTCTCAACTCAGCGGCGCCGAGGTGGTGGCCAAGATGCTCGGCGGCACCGTCATCGATGACTAGTGCGAGCAGGACCGGCCACGGACAGCCTCGCCTGCGTCGGCCACCGGTCGACCCCCGGGGTTGAGCGTGCCTGAGGCCCGGCACGCGCCCGCCCGCCTACGCTAGAGCCCATGTACGACGGCGCGGTGCAGGACCTCATCGACGAGCTGGGACATCTTCCCGGCATTGGTCCCAAGAGCGCCCAGCGCATCGCCTTCCACATCCTCGGCGCGGACGCGGTGGACGTGCAGCGCCTCGCCGCCGCCATCACCACCGTCAAGGAGCGCGTGCGCTTCTGCGCCACATGCGGCAATGTCGCCGAATCCGAGACGTGCCGCGTCTGCGCCGACCCCCGCCGCGCCGAGGACGTCATCTGCGTGGTCGAGGAGCCTAAGGACGTGGTGGCCATTGAGCGCACCCGCGAGTTCCGGGGGCGCTATCACGTGCTGGGGGGCGCCATCGATCCGATGAACGGCGTGGGGCCCGACGATCTGCGCATCCGCGAACTGCTGGGCCGCCTGTCCGATGGCCGGGTGACCGAGGTCATCATCGCGACCGACCCCAACATCGAGGGCGAGGCGACCGCGACCTACCTCACCCGCATGCTCGCGCCGCTGGAGATCTCCGTGACACGCCTGGCCTCGGGCCTGCCCGTGGGCGGCGACCTCGAGTACGCCGACGAGGTCACCCTGGGCCGGGCGTTCGAGGGCCGACGCCGCGTGAACTGACGGACGCCGGCCCTCTGAACGGAGCGCGCTACGCGACGCGCGTGCCTCCACGCAGCTTCTTGTAGGGGACCCGCAGCCGGGCCACCACGAGCACCATCGAGCCGATGAGCAGCGCGGCGAAGGCGCCCAGGCCCACCCACGGCTGGCGATCGAACTGGGACTGCTCCACCGCATCGTCGATCCAGGGGTTGCCTCCGGCGGAGGCGCATTCGTCATAGCTGTAGTCGTCGGCGTTCGTGGGCATCTGCGCCTGTGCGGCAAGCATGTGGATGTTGCTGAAGATCCCCGTGCCCACACCGTTCTGGGCGACATCGTCCGGGTCTGCCAGCGGCGCCGTCTCCGCGACCGCCACAAAGGGGTTCACCAGCACCAGCCAGGCCAGACGGTCCTGGTGGAACACCGTGGTCTCATAGGTGGACTCCACACACGGGAGGGTGGTGTAGTCAAAGTTCGGGTCGCTCCACTGCTCCTCGGTGACGTTGTCCCAGTCGAAGTAGCGGCTGGTCACCGTCACCTTCTCCGCGACGAGCGGCATGAGCAGGCCGAACAGCATGAGCGTGCCGATCATGAAGAAGCCCAGCGTCATATGCGCCATCGCCACCGAGGCGATGGCTCGCGCGTTGATGGACGACCAGGCCAGGCCGATGGCGGTCGCGGCGAGCACCACGAACAGGATCGCTCCCACCACGATGAGCAGCGCACCCAAACTCCAGGTGGACTTGGTGAAGGAGTAGATCAGGAACGGCATCAAGGTGACAAGCGCCACCACGGACACGGCCCACGATGCGATGAGCTTGCCCAGCGCGATATCGCCCGCCGTGAGGCGTGTCATCTGCAACGGAGCGAGCACGCCCTCGCTCGAGTCTCCGTTGACGGACGTGGCGGCGAGCGACGTGCTGATGAGGATTCCGAGCCCCAGCACCATGAGGACGTTGAGCTCCATAGGGACATCGGTCTTGTTGTCCCCCGCGATCACGGAGACCAGCACCGAGATCAGGATCACCACACCGAACGTGATGCCGTAGAAGATCCACCCCTTGGCCGTGGGGCGGCGGCGGAACAGCTCGATCTTGGTCGCCAGGCCGATGCCACGGAAGCTGGGCAGCCAGGGGTTCCCCTTGGGGGTCGTGGGGGTCATCGCCGCTCCTCGTTCATCGCCATGTACGTCTGTTCCAGCGCGGAGCCCGCCGAGGCGAAGGAGTCCACCTGGACTCCCGCCTGCACCAGGGCCGCGAGCACCTGCGCCGCATGGGCACGGTCGGTGATGGACACGCCCAGCGAGCCGTCGTCGTGGATCGCCTCGTATTCCAGGCCCTGTGCGGTGAGCGCCGCGGCCAGCGCGGCATTGTCGAGCGCCGAGACCCGGTAGCGGGTGCGGGCCTGGGCCACCAAGGCGTCGGCCTCCGCTCCCAGGGTGCGGCCCTTGGACATGAACACCGCGTGGTCCACCATCTCGTCCAGCTCGCTCAGGACGTGGGAGGAGACCAGCACGGCACGGCCCTCGGCCGCGAAGCCTCGCACCAACTGGCGCAGCTCCACGCGCGAGCGCGGGTCGAGGCCGTTGGCGGGCTCGTCGAGAAGCAGCACGGCGGGGTCGTTGACCAGGGCGCGAGCCAGCGACAGGCGCTGCTTCTGTCCCCGGCTCAGCACGCGTGCGGGACGGTCAGCGAACTCGCCCAGGTGCACGGTGTTCAGGAGTTCCCTGCCGCGCTCGCGCGCCTCGGCCTTGCTGCGGAAGTGCGCCTCACCAAAGAGCGTGAGCGACTGCAGGCAGGTGAGGTTGTCCCACACTCCCAGCTGGTCGGGCATCCAGCCGATCGCGGTGCGCACCGCGATGCCGTCCACCGCGGGGTCGTGGTCGGCAACGCGAATGTGCCCGGCATCGGGCTGCAGCAGTCCCGCGAGCATGAGCATGAGCGTGGTCTTGCCGCAGCCGTTGGGGCCGATGAGTGCCGTCACCGAACCGGCAGGGACGTCGAGCGAGGCGTCCACCACGGCGTGGACGTTGCCGAAGCTGCGTCGCACGCCCTGGGCGGAGATTGCCAGCGCCGTGGGGGTGAGTGTTGTCATAAGGCGAGGCTACGCGCGCTTCGCGGCCCGTGAGGGAGGTTTCCCCGGAGTTCAGGGTGTTTGCGCCAAAGATCAGGGTTTCCCCCGATGCGAGGGGCCCCCGCCCACTCGCCGCTAGACTGGTGCCTCGCGCGCGCGAGCGCGCACCTGCGCTCACGGTGCCGTGATGCGCTCAGATACATTCCCTTTGGAGACTCTTCCATGTCTTTGGTGGTGCAGAAGTACGGCGGTTCCTCCGTGGCCGACGCCGACGCGATCAAGCGCGTCGCCGCTCGGGTTGCCGCCACGCGCCGCGAGGGCCACGACGTGGTGGTGACCGTTTCTGCCATGGGCGACACGACCGATGAGCTCATCGATCTCGCCACCGCCGTCTCCGGTGCCGACCACCCGCGCGAGATGGACATCCTGCTGACCGCGGGCGAGCGCATCTCCATGTCGCTGCTGGCGATGGCGGTGCGCGACCTCGGGGTCCCCGCGCAGTCCTTCACCGGTCCGCAAGCCGGCCTGGTCACCACCGGTTCCTATGGGCGCGCGCGCATCATCGACGTGAGTCCCGGCCGCCTGCGCGAGGCGCTCGACTCCGGCCACGTCGCGATCGTGGCGGGCTTCCAGGGCTACAACGCCGAAAGCCAGGACATCCAGACCCTCGGGCGCGGCGGCTCTGACACCACCGCGGTCGCGCTCGCCGCGGCGCTCTCCGCCGACGTCTGCGAGATCTACACCGATGTGGACGGCGTCTTCACCGCCGACCCCCGCATCGTCCCCAGTGCCCGCAAACTCGCGTCGCTCACCTACGAGGAGATGATGGACCTGGCCGCCTCCGGCGCCAAGGTGCTCATGCCTCGCTGCGTCGAGTATGCGCGCCGCTTCACTGTTCCCCTCCATGTCCGCTCGTCCTTCTCGGGACTTGAGGGAACATGGGTGGTGGGCGAAACGCAAGGAGACACCATGGAAGAGCCCATCATCGCCGGCGTGGCACACGACCGCACGGAGGCCAAGATCACGGCCGTCGGCGTGCCTGACGTGCCCGGCTCGGCCGCCCGCCTGTTCGAAGCGGTCGCGCGCGCCGACGTCAACATCGACATGATCGTGCAGAACGTCTCCGCCGTGGTGACGGGCGTCACGGACATCTCCTTCACCCTGCCCGCCACGGCGGTGAGCGCCGCGCGCGAGGCCATCGAGGCCGACCGTGGCGCGATCGGCTACGCCGAGCTCGTGGTCGACGAATCGATCGGCAAGCTGTCGCTCGTGGGTGCGGGCATGCGCTCCTCCTCGGGAGTGTCCGCCAAGCTCTTCGGTGCGCTGCGCGACGCGGGCGTCAACATCGAGATGATCACCACCTCGGATATTCGCATCTCCGTGGTGACTCGCGCCGAGGTGCTCGACGACGCGGTGCGCGCCGTGCACAGCGCCTTTGGCCTGGACAGCGCCGACGGCGAGGCCGTGGTGTACGGAGGCAGTGGACGATGAGCATCACCCTGGCAGTAGTGGGCGCCACCGGCATGGTGGGCTCGGTCATGCGCGACCTGGTGGCGCAGCACTTCCCCGAGGCGAACGTGCGCTTCTTCGCGTCGTCGCGCTCCGCGGGCACGACGCTGGAGCACCTGGGTGCGGACGTCACCGTGGAGGACGTGGAGGGTGCCGACTATGCGGGCATCGACATCGCGATCTTCTCCGCCGGTGGCGGCACCTCCACGAAGTACGCTCCGCTGTTCGCTGCGGCGGGTGCCGTGGTGGTGGACAACTCCTCGGCCTGGCGCATGGACCCCGACGTGCCGCTCATCGTGTCCGAGGTCAATGGCGACGAGGTGGCGAAGGCGTCCAAGGGCATCATCGCCAACCCCAACTGCACCACGATGGCCGCCATGCCCGCCCTCAAGGCGCTGCATGAGGAGGCCGGGCTGGTGCGTCTCGTGATCTCGACCTACCAGGCCGTGTCCGGCTCGGGCCTTGCCGGGGTGAACGAACTGCGCCGCATGGTGGAGGCCACCACGGGTCAGGATTTGTCGGCGCTGGCGCTCGACGGCGCCGCCGTGGAGCTGCCCGCGCCCGCGCAGTATGTGGCGCCCATTGCGTTCAACGTGGTGCCGCTCGCCGGCGACCTCGTGGACGACGGCTCCAACGAGACCGTCGAGGAGCGCAAGCTGGTCGACGAGTCGCGCAAGATCCTGGGCCTGCCGGGCCTGCGCGTGAGCGGCACCTGCGTGCGCGTCCCGGTGTTCACCGGGCACTCCCTGGCCATCAATGCCGAGTTCGAGCGTCCCCTGTCCCCCGAGCGTGCCCGCGAGGTGCTTGCCGGCGCCCCCGGCGTCGTGCTCACCGAGGTGCCCACGCCGCTTGCCGGCGCGGGCCAGGACCCGACCTATGTGGGGCGCATCCGCCAGGATGTGTCCGTGGAGGGCGGGCGCGGCCTCGCCCTGTTCATCGTGGGCGACAACCTGCGCAAGGGTGCCGCGCTCAATGCGATTCAGGTGGCC
>CAZFEH010000070.1:0-6702 GCA_964517615.1 uncultured Demequinaceae bacterium | reverse complement strand
CAGCCAGCCGGTGGAGCGCAGGCCAATGGTGCGCAACTGCTGGATCGAGCCGAGCGAGACGATCGCGGCGATGATCGAGATCACGATGAGCGGCGCCACGCACACCATGAGCAGGTTGAGGTAGATGCGGCCGATGGGCTCGATGTAGCCGGCGTGGCCCTCGCCGAGCAGGCCGATCGGCACGCCCAGCGTGAGCGCGATGAGCGCGAGGATGGAGAAGTTCGCGCCGCGCTTGCCGGCGCTGAAGATGACGATTCCCGCCGCGACCACGGCAACGAGCACCACAAGGTTGGAGATGTCCATCGGACGTCCTTTCCGGGGTCGCTTGATGCCTGGTGAGGTGAGTTGGCTCGGGCCTTGCCACCCGAGCCGCAGATGAGACTACCAAACACCTATCAAGAAGACAAACCCTATCGAATCACTAGGCATTACAAAGTTCGATGGGTGGGGACACCCTGGAAGAACGCCGAACCGCTCTCGCCCGGAGAGGGTCCGGTGCGGCGAGACGTGTGCGACGAGAGCGGGCCGAATGCCCGCAGGCGCCTAGGCCAGATACTCGTCCACGAGGCGCTCGGCGAGGCCCACATACGCGGCGGGGGTGAGTGCGAGCAGGCGCTCCTTGACGTCCTGCGGCAGGCCCAGACCCTCCACGAACTCGCGCACCTCGGGACCGGCCACGCGCCGTCCGCGGGTGAGGTTGCGCAGCGTCTCGTAAGGATTGTCCATGCCGGGCACGCCCGCGATGCCGGCGGCGCGCATGGCCGACTGAATGGGCTCGGCGAGCACCTCCCAGTTGGCGTCCAGGTCCGCCGCGAGCGCGGCCGGGTTGACGTCCAGGCCGGCCAGGCCCCGGCGCACGTTATCGATCGCCAGGAGCGAGTGCCCCAGCGCCACGCCGATGTTGCGCTGGGAGGTGGAGTCCGTCAGGTCGCGCTGCATGCGCGAGGTCACGAGCGTGGCGGCAAGGGTGTCCAGGAGTGCCCCGGAGATCTCGAGGTTGGCCTCGGCGTTCTCGAAGCGGATGGGGTTGACCTTATGCGGCATCGCGGAGGAGCCGATGGTGCCCTGGCCGCGCACCTGCGCGAAGAAGCCCAGCGAGATGTAGGTCCACACATCGGTGGCGAGGTTGTGCAGAATGCGGCCGAAGCGGGCCACGTCGGCATAGAGCTCGGCCTGCCAGTCGTGGCTCTCGATCTGCGTGGTGAGCGGGTTCCACGTCAGGCCCAGCCCCTCCACGAAGGTGCGCGACACCGTCACCCAGTCCGTTCCCGGCACGGCGACGGAGTGGGCACCGAACGTGCCGGTCGCGCCGTTGATCTTGCCCAGGTACTCCTGGCCCTCGATGCGCCGCACCTGGCGACCCAGGCGGTGGGCGAGCACCGCCAGCTCCTTGCCCAGCGTCGTCGGCGTGGCGGGCTGGCCGTGGGTACGCGACAGCATCGGCTGGTCCTTGGCCGCGCGAGCCATCTGAGCGAGGTCCCCGACCACGCCGTGGGCCGCGGGGAGCCACACCTCACGCACGGCACCCTGAATCATGAGCGCATAAGAGAGGTTGTTGATGTCCTCCGAGGTGCAGGCGAAGTGCGTGAGTTCGCTCAGGCCTTCGAGCGACGTGCCGATGAGACGGTTCTTGATGTAGTACTCGATGGCCTTGACGTCGTGGACGGTCTCGCGCTCGATCTCGGCGTGCTCGGCGATGCCCTCGGGGCCCCAGGTCGCGGGGATGGCGCGCAGCAGCGCGACCTCGTCGGCGGTGAGGGCGCGGGTGCCCGGAACCGCCGCCGTCTCGCACAGATGGATGAACCACTCGACCTCCACGTGCAGACGCATGCGGTTGAGCGCGGGCTCGGAGAGGTAGTCGACCAAGGGCTTGACGGCACCGCGGTAGCGGCCATCGAGGGGTCCGAGGGCGATGTCGTGCTGGGCGAGGCTGGCCCAGTGGGAGAAAGGCGCGGTGGTCACATGCGGCATTCTTTCATGCCGGGCAGTTATCCACAGATGTGGCACCTCTCCGGCGCCGATGCCGGGAGTCGCCCTAGCGTCGTCCCATGAGAAACAGTGAACCCGACGTCGCCGAGTTTGAGGACTTCTTGGCCTCGCTCGCACGCCGCATCCCCTACGCTCCCCCGCCGCAGTACCGCCAGGCGCTCGATGCGGCGGCGGCCGCGGCGGCGCTCCTCGACGAGGCGTCCACGGTCCCATGGGTCTCGGTCGCTGCCGATGTCATGCGCGACGAACTCGCCGCGGCGGCCGCGATGGTGAGATCGGTCCAGGACGCCATCGGCCGCGCGATGAGCACGGCCTACGCGCGCTACCACCAGTTCCAGGGAGGCGGCCATGACTGACGGCGAATACTTCACGGTGACCGGCGGCGCCGCGAGTTCCATCGCGCTGACGGAGGATCTCATGCGGGCGGTGCGGGCGTTGACGGATGCGGCCGCGCTCATGGACAGCGTGACGGGCGCGTCCGCACGCGCCCAGACAGAGGTGCAAGAGAACTGGTTCCGGGGCGAGGTGCTCGACCGGCTCGACGACGTGATGCACGGGCCCCGGGGATCGCGTCGCGTGGCCGATCATCTGGGAGACATCGCCGCGCGGTTGGCCACCACCGTGCGAGCCATGGAGCAGGCCGAGGCCGACGCCCAGCGCAGCGTCGGGATGATCCAAGGCATGTGGGAGAGACAGACCGGGTTGTGGGGTGCCATGTGGTGGGCCGGGGCGTCGGCGTATCGCGGCATGGAGCAGAAGGTGCCGTGGCCCCATCTCAGCCTGCCCCTTCCCGACCCCGGAACGCTCTCCACCACCGCGTGGCTCGACCGCGACACCGTGGAGTTCGCCGTGGGCGCGATGGCGCCCGCCATGCGCGACGCCCTGCTGCGCGCCGCCATCTGCGCCCAGACCCTGGGCGAGCACCTGGGGCGGGAGCGGGCCTGGGCCTACGCCCGGCCAGCCCCCGGCGGGGACGAGCTTCGCGCGCCTCACCACCTCTACGACCTGATCTGGAACGACTGGGTCACGGAGCAACGCGGCGACAGCGCCGTGGGCATTCAGACGGTGGTGGGTGGGGATGGCGCGGCGAGTTACATCGTGACCATTCCCGGCACGCAGGACTGGGGCCTCGAGGACAACATCTTCGATGGCCGGTCCAACCTCGAGATGATGCGCGGCCCGCTGGCCGGGCCGGACGACCACTACGCCAACGGCACGGCGGACCCCTTGGCCCACGTGGCCGCCGCGATGGCATTGGCCGGGATCCCCGCGGGAGCCAACGTCATGCTGGTGGGTCACAGCCAGGGCGGGATCGTCGCCTCCACCCTGGCCTCCTCGCCGGCCTTCACCGAGAAGTACCGGGTCACGCATGTGGTGACCACGGGCTCTCCCACGGGAACGTTCTTCCTCCAGCCGGGAGTCAAGGCGCTGCACCTGGAGCATCCGGAGGACATCGTGCCAGGCACCGACGGCACCCCCGTGACGCCCACCGCCCACCGCACCGTCTTCTCCCACGACATGTCGCACTCGTCCGACCCCCGGATCGTGGAGCTGTCACAGACCATCGCGGGGGCGCACTGCTACGAGGGCTATCTCGCCACGGCCGCACTTGCCGAATCCGGGGTCTCGGGTTCGGTCGATGCCTTCATGGAGTCTGCCGCGGAGTTCCTCGATCCCCACGCCACGGTCACCGGCGTGATGTACGTGCCGGGGTGGCGCTAGGCAGGTCGGTCAGCGTCGCTTGGTGTGCGTGGCCTTGGCGAGCATCGCCTCGGCGATCGACGCCACGATCGAGACCACGATGGCCGCGAGCAGGGTGAGCCAGAAGCCGCCCAGGGTGAGGGTGCCGAACGGCAGGAAGGTGGTGATCCAACTGGCCAGGAAGAGCATGAACCACACGATGACGATGTAGAACAGGCCCAGGGTGAGGATCAGCAGCGGTATGGACAGGATCTTCACAATGGGCTTGATGGCCTCGTTGAGCACCACGACGACGAGCGCGACCAGCCCGAAGACCAGCACCCGCTCCCACCACTCGGTGCCGCCCGTCACGCTCAGTTGCAGCGGCAACAGCGTGGCGATCCACAGTCCGAATCCCGTGGCCACGAGTTTGATGAAGAATCTCACCCTTCGATCATGTCACACCCTGGCATGCTGGGACCATGACGCGACCCGTTCCGTTGCCCCATATCGCCGGGCTGCCTCGCTACGTGCCCGGCGCTCGCGGCGCCTCGGCAGGCGCTCCTCCCATCAAGCTGTCTTCCAACGAGAATCCGCTGCCGCCCCTGCCCTCGGTGGTCGAAGCCGTGGCGCGTGCCGGCGAGAGCATCCACCGCTACCCGGACATGTTCGCCACGGAACTGACCTCTCGCCTTGCGGCGGCGCGGGGTGTGAGCGCGGATCGCGTGGTGGTCGGCGGCGGCTCGGTGGCGGTGCTCGCCCACCTGCTCCAGGCCTATGCAGGCCCCGGCGACGAGGTGGTGTACGCCTGGCGCAGCTTCGAGGCGTATCCCATTCTCACCGCGACCGTGGGGGCCGCGGCGGTGGCGGTGGCGCTCGACGCCCAGTCCCGTCACGACCTCGTGGCGATGGCCGCCGCGGTGACGGAGCGCACCCGAGTGGTGATCGTCTGCTCGCCGAACAACCCCACGGGGCCGGCCGTCGGCGCCGCGGAGTTCGAGCGCTTCATGGATGCCGTCCCCGGCCACGTGCTCGTGGTGCTGGACGAGGCGTACGCCGAGTTCGTGACCGATCCCGCCTCAGTGCGCGGCGAGGACGTGCTGGGCCGCTGGGACAACCTGGTGGTGGCCCGCACGTTCTCCAAGGCCTACGGTCTGGCCGGCCTGCGGGTGGGCTATGCCGTGGGCGACCCCGAGGTGCTCGCCCCCGTGCGCGCCTGCGTGACACCGTTCTCCGTGTCCCACACCGCTCAGGAAGCCGCCCTCGCTTCGCTCGACGCCGAGGCCGAGCTGCTCGCACGCTGCGCGCAGATCGTCCAGGAACGCGCTCGCGTCCTTGGCGCGCTCCGGGACGGCGGCTGGGTGGTGCCGGACGCCCAGGGCAACTTCTTCTGGCTCGCCCTGGGCGAGCGCACCGCCGATGCCGCCGCCCACCTGGCCGCACTGCCCACCCCGGTTCTGGTCCGGCCGTTTGTCGGTGAGGGGGTGCGGGTCAGCATAGGCACCGCACAGGAGAACGACGCGTTCCTGGAGGCTCTGGGCCGCTGGCCCGGCCGTCCCTGACTCCCCGATGCCGGGACCTGGTCCCCTACCGGGACTTGCGCACGATGTATCGACACGATACATTTCAGTGCTACACCGCCGCGATATAGCGGCAGTGCGACATCTCGCCCGAACGCGCCACCCGGCGCGCACACGACGCCCCCGGTGACCCGCCAGAGAGGATGGACATGGCCAAGACCGACGTCCTGACCCTCGCCATCCTGGGCACCCTCGCCGAGCGACCGCTCCACGGCTACGAGATCCGCAAGCGCCTGGGACTGGAGCTCGGCCCCTTCCGCGCCCTGTCCTACGGCTCCCTGTACCCGTGCCTCAAGCGCATGGTGGCCGACGGCCTCATCGAGGTCAGCGCCGATGCCGACGAACCCCGCAAGGGGCGCTCCGCCAAGCCCCTCGCCCCGGCATCGGCCCGGCGCTCCCGCATCGCCTACGGCCTGACCACCGCGGGCAAGGACCGCCTCGCCGAGGAACTCGCCCACGCCGGCGCCTCGTCCTGGGACGACGACACCTTCGACGTGCGCTTCTCCATGTTCGCCAAGACCGACTCCGCCACCCGCCTGCGCATCCTCGAAGGACGCCGCGGCCGCCTGGCGGAGCGGCTCGAAGAGATTTCCCAAGGTCTCAAGGCGGTCCGTGACCGCCACGACCAATACACCGCCGAGCTGCAACGGCACGGACTGGAGCGCGTCGAGCGCGAGGTCGAGTGGCTGGACCAGCTCATCGAGAACGAACGGTCCGCTACCCGCGGTGCCGCCAAGACCGCATCCGCGGGCGACAACTGAAGGAGAATGCTATGGCCAAGTTGCGCGTTGCCATCGTGGGCGTCGGCAACTGTGCCACGTCCTTGATCCAGGGCGTGGAGTTCTACAAGAATGCGACGCCGGGGGACACCGTTCCCGGGCTCATGCACGTGCAGTTCGGGGACTACCACATCTCCGACATCGAGTTCGTGGCCGCATTCGACGTCGACTCTCTCAAGGTGGGCAAGGAACTGGTCGAGGCCACTCAGTCCTCCGAGAACAACACCATCAAGATCTGCGACGTCCCCAAGACCGACGTCCAGGTGCAGCGCGGGCACACCTACGACGGCCTGGGCAAGTACTACCGCGAGACCGTCATGGAATCCGACGAGGCCCCCGTGGACATCGTGCAGGTGCTCAAGGACACCGAGGCCGACGTGCTCGTGTGCTACCTGCCCGTGGGCTCCGAGGACGCCGCGAAGTTCTACGCCCAGTGCGCGATCGACGCCAAGGTGGCCTTCGTGAACGCGCTGCCCGTGTTCATCGCCTCCGACCCCGAGTGGGCCGCGAAGTTCGAGGCCGCCGGCGTGCCGATCGTGGGCGACGACATCAAGTCGCAGGTGGGCGCGACCATCACGCACCGCGTGCTCGCCAAGCTGTTCGAGGACCGCGGCGTGCGCCTGGACCGCACCTACCAGCTCAACGTGGGCGGCAACATGGACTTCAAGAACATG
>CAZFEH010000069.1:0-6780 GCA_964517615.1 uncultured Demequinaceae bacterium | reverse complement strand
ATCGGCATGCCGGTCAGCGAGTTCTTGAAGATCTGCTCGAAGCCCAGGAACTTGATGATGCCCAGGTAGACGCTCGGGTGGAAGCGCAGGCCGCCCTTGTAGGGACCCAGCGCCGAGTTGAACTCCACACGGAATCCGCGGTTGAGCTGCACCTGGCCGCGGTCGTCCACCCACGGCACCCGGAAGATGATCTGGCGCTCGGGCTCGCAGACGCGCCGGATCACCTCGGCATCGGCGTATTGGGGGTGCTTGGCCACCACCGGGCCCAGGCTCTCGAGCACCTCGCGCACGGCCTGGTGGAACTCGACCTCTCCAGGATTGCGGCGCGTGACCTCCTCGAACACGGGAACGAGACGTTCGTGCAGCACGGGCATGGATCTCCTCGGGGTTATGGTCCGGGCAGGTCCCCGTGCTCCGGGGGCCTGCCCCAGACGCTGGGGGTCAGGCGACGGGATGCGCCGCGGTGATGACGAGTCGACGGGGACCCTTGGGGGTCTCCACGGTGGCGGACTGGCCCACCGTGAGGCCGTCGATGGCGGCGCCCAGGGGCGATTCCGGCGAGTAGACGTCCACGTCGAGCGAGTCATCGAGGCCCAGCATGGCGCGGGAGCCGAAGATGAACTCGCGCTCCACGCCGTCCTCGAAGCGCACGGTGACCCTCATGCCCTGCTCCACCAGGCCGTCGTCGGGCTTGGTCTCCACCTGGGCGCGGCTCAGCACATCCTTGAGTTCGGTGAGGCGCACCCGCTCGGCTTCGTCCAGGTCCCGGGTGAGGGCGGTCAGGGTCGCCAACTCGTCCTGCAGGCGCTGGTGCGCGGCAGGGGTCATCCACACGACATCCGCAGACATGACTTCAGGCTCCTTTGACAGGGTCTCAGACCAAAGACCCACCCTACCCCGCTTGCGTGCCCGGGATGTGGTCCCTGGGGTCCTGGTGCGGGGATTCCGGACAACTAGGTCCGATGCTAGAGGCTCGCCACCACATTGACCACCGATCCCGGTGCCGCGTACGGCACCACGTTGCCGTCGATGGCCTCGCCGTTGACGGTCAGGCGCGCGCCCTTGGCACCCGTGGATGTCACGCGGATGACGTACTGCGCCCCGCGCACGGTGCGACGCACGGTGTATTCGCCCACCTCGGCGCCGATGCACGGGTCCACCACCAGGCCGTCCCAGTCGGGTCGCACGCCCAGCAGGTACTGGGACACGGCGACGAAGTTCCATGAGGCGGTGCCGGTGAGCCAGGAGTTCTTGGCCTCGCCGTGGCGCTGCGCATCCTTGCCGGCGATCATCTGGGCGTAGACGTAGGGCTCCAGGCGGTGCACCTCGGAGATCTCCTCGCGGTAGGCGGGAGTGATCTGCTTGTAGTACTCCCAGGCATATTCGGCGCGGCCCACGATGGTCTCAGCGATGATGATCCAGGGGTTGTTGTGGCAGAAGATGCCCGCGTTCTCCTTGTAGCCCGGCGGGTAGCTGGTGACCTCGCCCAGTTCGACGTGGTACTCCTGGAACGCGGGGTTGAGCAGCACGATGCCGTGAGGGGTGTTGAGGCGTTCGCGCACCGAGTCGAGCGCCGCGACGGCCTTGCCGTCATCGAGCCCGATGCCGCCCATGACGCAGTAGCCCTGCGGCTCGATCCAGATCTGGCCGTCCTCGTTTTCGGCACCGCCCACCACGTTGCCGTAGTAGTCGTAGGCGCGCCGGAACCAGGCGCCGTCCCAGCCGTGGTCGAGCACGGCCTGACGCATCGCCGCCACCGCGGCTTCGGCACGCTGGGCCTCTGCGTCGTCTCCGCGGAACCTTGCCATGGCCGCGTAGTCGGGGCCGATGGCGCAGAACATGCCCGCGATGAAGACGGACTCCGCGACTCCACCGGACTGGTTCTCGGTGGTCTGGAAGGACTCCCCGGGGGTGGTGGAGAAGCAGTTGAGATTGAGGCAGTCGTTCCAGTCGGCACGGCCGATGAGAGGCAGACCGTGAGGGCCCATGGTGCGAAGCGGATGGTCGAAGGAACGACGCAGGTGGTCCATGAGCGAGGTGGCCGTGGACTCGTCGTTGTCGAAGGGGACGAGTTCGTCGAGGATCGCCCAGTCGCCGGTCTCCTTGATGTAGCCGGCCACCCCCGCGATGAGCCAGAGGGGGTCGTCGTTGAAGCCCGAGCCGATCGCGTTGTTGCCGCGCTTGGTGAGCGGCTGGTACTGGTGGTACGCGCTGCCATCCTCGAACTGGGTCGAGGCGATGTCGATGATGCGCTCGCGGGCGCGCTCAGGCACCAGGTGGACGAAGCCCAGCAGGTCCTGGTTGGAGTCGCGGAAGCCCATGCCGCGGCCGATGCCCGTCTCGAAGTACGAGGCCGAGCGGGACATGTTGTAGGTCACCATGCACTGGTACTGGTTCCAGATGTTGACCATCCGGCCCAGCTTGTCGTCGCTCGTCTCGACCGTGTAGGAGCCGAGCAGGTTGTCCCAGTAGGCATTGAGCCGGGCGAACTCGGCATCGGTGGCTTCCGTGGTCGCGAAACGCGCCAGCAGCTCCCTGGCCCCTGCCTTGTTGACGATGCCCGGGGCCTCCCACTTGGCATCGGCGGCATTCTCCAGGTAACCCAGGACAAAGGTGAACTGCTTGGTCTCGCCGGGCGCGAGCGCCACGTCGAGCTGATGCGAGGCGATGGGATACCAGCCCGAGGCGACCGAGTTGGTGGCCTTGCCCGCGTGCGGGACGGCGGCCTCGGCAAAGCCGTTGCCGAAGCCCAGGTAGGCGTCGCGGTCCGTGTCGAAGCCCGCGATGGGCGCGTTGACGCCGTACACCGCGTAGTGGTCGCGCCGCTCCCGGTACTCCGTCTTGTGGTAGATCGCCCCGTTCTCGATCTCCACCTCGCCGATGGACAGGTTGCGCTGGTAGTTGGTCTGGTCGTCCTCCGCGTTCCACAGACAGAACTCGATGAAGCTGAACAGGCTCACGGACTTGGGCGCGCCCGTGGTGTTGGTGAGCGTCACCTGGTGGATCTCGGCGTTGACGTCCACGGGGACGAAGAGCAGCACCGACGCCCGCAGGCCGCCGCGCTCACCCGTGATGCGGGTGTAGCCCATGCCGTGACGGGTCTCGAAGAAGTCCAGGTCCTTCTTGTAGGGACGGTGAGAAGGGCTCCACACGTCGCCGTCGTCGTTGATGGAGAAGTAGCGGCCGCCGTCGTCCACGGGGATGTTGTTGTAGCGGTAGCGGGTGAGGCGGCGCATCTTGGCGTCGCGGTAGAAGCAGTAGCCGCCGGCGGTGTGAGAGACCAGGCCAAAGAAGTCCTGCGCCCCCAGATAGTTGATCCAGGGGTATGGGGTGTGTGGGGTGGTGATGACGTATTCGCGTGCTTCGTCGTCGAAGTGGCCGAACTGCATGGTGAGAGCCTTCCTGGGTGAGCGGATGCGCCAACCCAGCGACGCTGATGTGCGAGCGCATCCACATGTCAGCCTAGCGAGTGTTCCCGCCTGGTACAGGGGATTTTGGGGCGGGCGGGCAGGCGAAGCGGTTCATGGATCGGTTCGTGTGGTGAAGATCTCGGCGGAGCCCCCCGGCGGCTGCACGCGCGGCGACGCGCAGATCGCGATAGGTTTGACGCCATGCTGCTGTCTGACCGCGACATCCTGGCCCAGATCGAGGCGGGCCGCGTGGCCCTGGACCCGTACGAGCCGGGCATGATCCAGCCCTCCTCCATCGACGTGCGCCTAGACAAGTACTTCCGGGTGTTCGACAACCACAAGTACGCCGCCATCGACCCGGCAGTGGAGCAGCCCGACCTGACGCGTCTGGTCGAGGTGGAGCCGGACCGGCCCTTTGTGCTGCATCCGGGAGAGTTCGTGCTGGGCTCCACCTATGAGTCGGTGGCGCTGCCCGATGACGTGGCGGCCCGGCTGGAGGGGAAGTCCTCGCTGGGACGCCTGGGGCTGCTGACGCACTCCACAGCCGGCTTCATCGACCCCGGCTTTGAGGGGAATGTGACGCTGGAGCTGTCGAATACTGCGACACTTCCCATCAACCTGTGGCCGGGCATGAAGATCGGGCAGCTGTGCTTCTTCCAGCTGTCCTCACCCGCGGAGAACCCGTATGGGTCCGCGAAGTACGCGTCGCGGTACCGGGGCCAGCGTGGGCCCACGGCGAGCCGGAGCTTCCAGAACTTCCACCGGAGTGAGATCTAGGGGACCTCAACGAATCCGAGACCACCCCGGCATAGCGGAAGCATCCGCCGGTCAAGGTACGACGAGTGTTCCATGCTGGAACTGCTGACTCACCACCCCATCAACAACCACCTGATCAGCAATCGGCCAGCCATACGTCCCACCAGAACCGCCAGCACTGCCCCACTGATCACGGATAGGTCCGTGTAGCACCGCATAGGTCCCGGTGGCAGTCGAAGACATCACCATCCCACCTTCAAAATTCTGGTAAAGGCCACTCACACCACCCGCGTTCCACGTCACCTGAGAAGCCACGGGACGGCCCAAGGTCACGGCATTGGCACCTGAAGACCAGTACACAGCGATTTGACCCGAGGTGGCAAACTGCGGCTCCGACGACGTGCCAGCAGGGTTCGGTGTGGGGACCACCCCGGCTGGCAATATGAACCGAGCCGATTTATAGAGCGAGTCTGTAGAATTGTAGTACTTGCGAGATGAATACCCCGTCCCGCCTTGCCATCCGGACTCAGACGTCGCGATCCACAAGACTTTTCCCTGGGCGTCGCGCTGGACGTATTCCACGTACGCAACGTGCCCCAGTTCACTTGGATATGATTCCCATTGCGCGATAGCGCCGCGTACGGGATCCGATGACACAGTCGCCCGTAACGACCCACGCAATGCGGCATCATCCCAGTACTTTGCATTCCTGGACGATAAGCCGTCACCACTATCAAAAATGGCCATCTGACCGTCGCTGGAGGCTCGCCACGCCGCATAGTGAGTGCAGTTCCCGTTTCCGTTGGGGAACGTGGCATTTCCCCAACGGAAATCATCCCCCCATGCAACTGAATATCCGAAAACTCCTAGGCAGGAAGATCTACCAGCCACTCCGTAGCCACCACAAGACCAACTACTCCCACTTGGAAGAATCCCTGCCGATATCAGCGTGGCGTCTCGCGAATCGGCCGCGGTCGCCGTCGGGGGGCCACGGACACGAGAATTCCACCGGACAACACGACCACAGCCGCCAACCAGTTACGCGCCTTCACAGCCCACCTCCGGTCAAATGCACCATTGCAGGTCGAAACGTACCACGGTGCACAAGCAACCCGCCACCGCAACCGAACGCCTGACACATGTACGGCCAGGCATGAAGATCGGGCGGCTGTGCTTCTTCCAAGGGTCCTAGCCCGCGGAGAACCCGCATGGGTCTGCCAGGTACCCCTCGCGGTATAGGGGCCAGCGTGGGCCTACGGCGAGTAGGCGCTGGCAAGCCTTCACCGGAGTGAGACTTAGCCCGCCAGATCCGGGTTGGCGCCGTTGTTGATGGCGCCCACGATGTCTCGCGCGATGTGGGTGGAAATCTTGCCTGCATTGCACCAGCGGTCCCACACCTTGCGTGGGTCGAACTCCTCCCGCGGCGTATCCAACACCCGCGCAATGGCATCCACGATCTCCACCTTGGAAGGAGTAGCAGCGATGAGCACGCCCGTACCCTGCACCAAGCCGATCAACTGAACGCTCGCCCCCACTGCCGATGCCACCACGGGGATGCCGAACGACAACGCCTCACTGATGCTCACGGCCGCACCTTCACGATCACTGACATTGACGAAGACTCCCACCGGGTTGTTGCGGTAGTACTCCATGATCTCGTCGTGGTCGGTGGCACCGCGAAAATCGGCCTGGACATGCGGCGCCTGAGCCACAATCGCCTGCACCTCCGCCTCAAGTTCACCGCCACCAAAGTGAACCCATCGCAGCGGGCGGGGGTCCGCCCAGTCGCGCAACGCTTCGGCCAGCAAGCCCACGCGTTTCCCAGGCACCAAACTAGAACACGTCACCAAAACAGGCGTCTCGCCCCTGACCGGCAATGGCCCCGGTCCATAGTCACGCGCTCCCACCACCTGCACCGAAGTCTTGCTCTTGAGGCCCCAGGAGGGATACAGGTCAAGCACATAGTCCCGGCCATGCTGTGAGTCGAAGATCATCACATCCGCCCGTCGATAGAGCCAACGGCGCATCGGAAGGTATCCCGTGAGGTACTCGTAGAGGTCGGCACTGTGTAGCCGCAGCACAAACCCGGCGTTGGGTTTGGGAAGCCACGGGAGTGCCTCGACAGGCCCGATGGCCCAGTGGCTGTACAGCGTGACCCGCCGGTCTTTGGCCCCCATCGCCTCCCGAAACCCGGGGACCTTGGCGAGCTCCCACGCCATGATCGAGAAACCCCACAGCGACCAGAAGTTCTTGAAGAACCGACCATCGCGCATCTCGGAGAGCGCTACCGAGACGAACGGGATGAAGAACCGGGGGTTGAGTCCCACCCGAACTTGGTTCCACTTGCTGGGCAGTTCCTCCAAGTCGAGGATGCCCAGAATGGTGACGTTCTCCCGCGCCCGCAGTTCCGGGCCAGCAACCTCCCACCCCAGGACATACACCTCATCGAACTCGTCACTGAGTGCATCGAGATCGTCTTGCAGAAAGACGTTGCTGTTGTGGGCGAGTACCACAACGCTGCGTGGCATGGGATTGGCGGTCACAACTTGTACCTTAAGGGGCTCTTCGCAGATGGGGCTGTAGGTCGGTGGTTGGTGTGGGTGGTCGGGGGTGG
>CAZFEH010000068.1:0-6815 GCA_964517615.1 uncultured Demequinaceae bacterium | reverse complement strand
GACACCTCGATCTCGGGGCGCTCCGTCCAGGCCGCGCGCATGGAGATGGGACGCACGCTGGCCCGCGAGCATGCCGTCGAGGCCGACCTGGTGATCCCCGTTCCCGAATCTGGGACCCCCGCCGCCGTGGGCTACGCCCAGGAGTCCGGCATCCCCTTTGCCCAGGGACTCGTCAAGAACGCCTACGTGGGCCGCACCTTCATTCAGCCGTCCCAGACGCTGCGCAAGCTGGGCATCCGCCTCAAGCTCAACCCGCTGCGCGAGGTGATCGAGGGCAAGCGTCTGGTGGTGGTGGACGACTCGATCGTGCGCGGCAACACCCAGCGCGCCATCGTGGCCATGCTCCGCGAGGCCGGGGCCGCCGAGGTGCACGTGCGCATCTCCTCCCCGCCCGTGCAGTGGCCCTGCTTCTACGGCATCGACTTCCCCACGCGCGATGAACTCGCGGCCGTGGGGCACAGCCTCGACGAGGTGCGCGAGCAGATCGGCGCCGACACCCTGGGGCACATCTCGCCCGAGGGCATGATCGCCGCCACCACCATTGCCGAGGACCGGCTGTGCACCGCCTGCTTCACCGGTGTCTACCCCATCGAACCGCCCATCGATGCGCGGCACCTGCTGGCTCAGGCCGTGGTGCCCAGTGGTGTGATCCACGCCGTGGATCACGTCCCCGACGCATCGGCTTCCCCGAGTTTTGCCACCCCCGACGCCGAGGTGACCCGATGACCGAACCCGCCCGCATCACCTACGCCGACGCGGGGGTGGACATCCACGCCGGCGACAAGGCCGTCGAACTGATGAAGGAGGCCGTGGCGCGCACCCACGGCCCCGAGGTGCTGGGCGGCGTGGGGGCCTTCGCCGGACTCTTCGACGCCTCCGCACTGCTGAGTTACAAGCGGCCCCTGCTGGCGTCCTCGACCGATGGGGTGGGAACCAAGATCGTGGTGGCGCGCGCGCTGGGAGTTCACGACACCATCGGCCAGGACCTGGTGGCGATGGTCGTGGACGACATCGTGGTGTGCGGCGCCAAGCCCCTCCTCATGACCGACTACATCGCCTGCGGCAAGGTGGTGCCCGAGCGCATCGCGGACATCGTGCGCGGCATCGCCGTGGGCTGCGAGATGGCGGGTGTGGCGCTCGTGGGCGGCGAGACCGCCGAGCACCCCGGCGTGATGGAGCCCGAGGACTACGACGTGGCCGGTGCCGCCATCGGCGTGGTGGAGGCCGATGCCCTGCTGGGGCCGGAGAAGGTGGCGTCGGGCGACGTGGTGGTCGCCCTGGCATCGTCGGGGCTGCATTCGAACGGCTACTCCCTGGTGCGGCGCGTGGTCGCGCATGCCGGGTGGGACCTGGACACCCCCATGCCGGGTGTGGGGCGATCCGTGGGCGAGGAGCTACTGGAGCCCACGCGCATCTACGCCCGCCTGTGCGTCTCGCTCGCGCAGACCGTGCCGGGCCTGCATGCGCTGTCGCATGTGACCGGCGGCGGTCTGGCCGCGAACCTTGCCCGGGTGCTTCCCGCCGGACTCGCCGCGACCGTGGGCCGTTCCGAATGGACGCTGCCACCGGTGTTCTCCGCGGTGCAGGCGGCCGGCGGTGTGCCGTGGCATGACCTGGAGTCCACGCTCAACATGGGCGTGGGCATGGTGGCCGTGGTGGCCGCCGCCGATGTGGATGCCGTGATCGGCGCCTCACGCGCCGCCGGTGTGGACGCATGGGTGCTGGGTGTGGTGGGGGTGGACGACGGGCGGTCGGAGTCGCCGGATGTGATCCGGGGTGCCAAGGGCGTGCAGGGTGGCGCGGTGTATCTCAGCGGCGCGTATCAGACCGCATAGCCACTGCCGCAGGACTGACGGCTACTCGTCGTCCTCGTCGTCGAAGTCGTCGGCCCAACGGTCGTACAGGTCGTCGTCCTCGTCGGAGTCGACCGTGTCCACTGCGGCGGGTGTCTCGGCGCCCGTGTGCAGCAGCTCGCGCTCGAGCGCGCGCAGGTCACTGCCGTGGTTGGTGTACTTCAACTGACGCGCGATCTTCGCGTCTTTCGCCTTCTGACGGCCGCGCCCCATGGTCGCCCGTCCCTTCCGACTCACTTTACTGAGGTCGCGCCAAGGTGCGCGGTCCTCTCCTCCGGGTCCTGTTGTACTTTACATCGCCTCAGGGGTGACCGCTATCACCTCCCGGGGTGGACGTGGCGGGCCTGGTGGTGCGCTGCCGCGAGGTAAACGGACAAAAGTCGGGTTTGCGCGTCATAGCGGGGCACCGGGCTTGTCTCATCGGGTGAAGGCCTACAGGGCCTTGAACGCACAGAAACAGAGCTAGAGGGAAAGAACGATCATGGCTGACGTTGTGTATGAACCGGAGAAGCTGCTCACCCCCAGCGAGGTGGCGGCGATCTTCCGTGTGGACCCCAAGACGGTGACTCGGTGGGCCAAGATCGGTCGCCTGTCCTCGGTGCGTACCCTCGGCGGTCACCGGCGCTTCCCGGAGAGCGAAGTGCGTCAGCTGCTCGCCGACGCGCAGAGTCCACGCACGGTGTAGCGCACCCCGGGGCCGGTGGACCTCGACTGTCCGTCCCGAGGCGTAGCCTGTCCCCATGTCTACCCTTCTGACAGGTGAATACGCCACGCCCTTCGGTGTGCTCGCGGTGGTCGTCGGTGCCGAAGACGGCGTGGTGCGCGGCTCGGGTTTCCGCTCCCTCAACGAGGTGATCCGCCTGTTGCCGCGTGGCCTGCAGGGCCGCCGGTTGGAGTCGGCTGAGGTTCCGGCCGTCGCCGATGCCGTGGCGGCCTGGCTCGCGGGCGACGGCTCGCTGCTGGGTGAGGTGCCGGCGCAGCAGGAGGGTGGGCCGTTTACTCAGGCCGCCTGGGCGGCGCTGCGTGAGGTGCCGAGCGGTGCAGTGGTCAGTTACCAGGAGCTTGCCGAGATGGCGGGCAGTCCGCTCGCGATGCGCGCGGCCGGTCAGGCCTGCGCGCAGAACCGGTTGGCCCCCTTCGTGCCGTGTCATCGGGTCATCAATACCGGCGGGAAGTTGGGGGCCTATGGCTTCGGCGGGCCGGCCATGAAGGCGCAGATGCTCGCCCTTGAAGGAGCCACGGGGTTTCTCGCGCAGGTGAGTCGGTGACCGACGGCCCCCGGCCGGAGCCCGCGCTGCTGTCTTGGCTTCCGGCCCTGCTGATCGCCGCGGTCGCATGGGGGTCCTCGTTCCTGTTCATCAAGGTGGGGCTTGAGGGGTTCTCGCCCGCACAGGTGGGCCTGGGGCGGGTGGTGGTGGGCTTCGCGGTGCTCGCCGCATGGTGTGCGATCACCCGTGACTGGCCGCGCCTGACCTGGAGGCGCACGGGTGCGCTCTTTGTGGTGGCGCTGTGCATGTCGGGTGCCCCCTTCATCCTGTTCCCCCTGGCCCAGCAGCATGTGACGTCCATCCTGGCGAGCCTGCTCAATGCGGCCACCCCGCTGTGGACCGCATTCTTTGTGGCGCTGTTCATCCCGCTGGAGCGAGCCACTCGCATCCAGGTGGTGGGGCTGGGCATCGGCGTGATGGGTATCGCCGTGCTGCTGGGAGCGTGGAATGTGCACGAGTTCTCCGCGCTGGGTGCGGTGCTGATCCTGGCCGCGACCGCGTTCTACGGCATCGGCGCCGTGATGTCCCGCCTGCTGCTGCGCAACACCACGGACTCCACCCTGGCTTTGGTGACCGCCCAGATCGGTCTGTCCATTCCGTGGCTGCTGCCGTTCGCCTTCGCCGATGGAGCGCCGGAGGCGTCCGTCTGGGCGTGGGACTCGCGCGCGATGTGGGCGCTGATCGGCCTGGGCGTGCTGGGCACGTCCGTGAGCTACGTGATGTTCTGGAAGGTGGTGCGCGTCAAGGGTCCCACCACGGCGTCCTCGGTCACGTACATCTCACCGCTCGTGGCCACGGTGCTGGGGGTGATGGTGCTCGGAGAACAGCTGCACTGGTACGAGCCGGTGGGAGCCGTCGTCGTGCTGGCCGGCGTGTGGCTCGCCCAGCGCAAGGCGAGGCCTGCCGCGGTGGCGGGTGAGGCATCGGCCGATGCCGGGGCCGGGAGGGCTTAGCGGCCCAGCAGGCCCTTGATGTTGGCGATGGCCTTGTCCGGCATGAGGTTCTTGTTGGCGTTCACCTTGGCCTTGCCGGCGAGCGACAGGATGAGGGAGATGAGGGCCAGCGCGCCGCCCACGATGAGCGCTGCGGCCCACAGTGGCACCAGGTAGGACAGGCCCACCACGGCGGCCACGAGCAGGACGCCCACGGCGAAGAAGGCGAAGACGGCTCCCACGGCCAGCACGGCCAGTCCGGTGGCTAGACCCTGAGCCTTCTCCTGGACCTCGGCCTTGGCGTGCTCCACCTCGACCTTGAGCATGGTGAGTACGCGACCTGCGAGCGCACCCACCAACGCCTCAACGAGGTTCTTTGCGATTCCGCCGAACATGGATCCTCCAGGGTTGGGGTGGGGTGCCTCTGGTATCGACAATACGCGTGATGGGCTTGAGGGGCGAGTCGGGAGCGGTGGGCGTTGGTGTCACACCCAGTCGAGTTGTTCGTTGCTCCAGTTCTTGCCCGCCGTGGTGCCGGACAGCACTGGGTCGACGAAACGCTCCATCAAGGTTTTCGCTGCGTCGATGGTCAGGTGCGCTGCACAAGCGGGGATCGGCTTTGCGAGCCTCGCATATGCCTGCCCCCAACTCGCTGGCAGTATGAACGCGTCCGGCAACGTGAGGTTGCGGGCATTGGCTTCGACCTCTAGGGCTGTGCGGAACTTATCGGCCGTCATGTGCTGTGTCATAGCGATCACCACGAGGTCAACGAGATCCTTTTCGCGGCCTGAAGGCTTGCCGCGGTACAAGGCCAGGGTCGCACATACCTTGTCTGCGGCTTGATCAACGATGGGGTACAGCCGATACGGGTTGCTCGGGAACCTTGGCAGAATCAAAGCATTCGCAGGGTCGGCTACTTGTGGTTCGTCGGTAGTCGAGACACCGGTGACGAGGTCGACATGAAACCCGCCCTTCTTCTTGGCGCCGATGTAGATGTCGAAGTTCACCTTGTAGCCCTCGGCATACACCTGCTGGTCACCGGAAATCGCGTCGATGTGGCCCGTGTAGTCGAACCGGAAGTGGTCTCCAAGGTCGATCGTTGCGAGGCGTCGAAGGTCATCGAGGGCTACATCCAGGGATCGGTTGCGTCGGAAGAGGTCGACATCGATGGTGCTTCGTGCGGTCGCAACGCGGGCCAGCATGTTCGTGCCGCCCTTGAGCATCCAGTCGGAGTCATCGGCGTCGGAGAAAATGCGGCTCAGGAATCGGTGAAAGTATTCGAGCCGGATGCGTTGATTGACAGATAGCGAAGAGTCATGGGCATACGCATGGCGCGCGGCGGCCGCTATGGCGGCCTCAGCCGCTGTCGGACTGCCGTACGGCTCAAGCATTGTCATCGTATGCCGCCTTCCAGGCTGGCCGTGTTGCCTGCGCGATCGCGGCCCACTCGGCCGCAACGAACTGCTGAGGGATGTTCTTCCGCACATCGGTGAGTATCGCCGCGAGGGATCCCTGAACGGATCGGAGAGCCGGCGAGTCGAAGTCACCCGTGGCGAGAAGATTCGCCAGATGCTTCTCGGCAACAAGACTCCCCACGGAGGGGATGTTCGCCAGTTGTGTGGCAACCGACACGGAGTCGATTCCGGCGAGTTCCATGAGGTGATCTAGAACTGCGGCGCCGTCGCCCTTGCGGTATCCATTCCGCTCGGCGAGCGGCGAGAGCAGATCCACAATCCGGTCAATATCAAGCCGAGAGGTACGGGCGGCGTCCCGCAGCGCGTGGCCCACAAGGCTGAGGTCTTGCCGGTCCTCGACCAGGTCGGCGATTGTGCGTTCTCTGGTGGTCACCGGAAGCCCCTCGCGCACGGTCACGTCTTCGCGCGTGAGCTTGCGTGTCCGATAGCGAATGTCTGGCCGCTGAGTCTGTTTCCGTATGGAGGTAGTGAGCTCACTTCGTGATGCCCTGAACTCTCCGATGTTGTGCAGGCGACTTGCCGACTCTCCTGACACGACAACCTTGCCGATATCTCGCTTCAGTCGCTCCCAGGCCAGTCTTGTTGGCTCGGACGCAAGCCATGCCACACGTAGTTCCTCGTGTTCGCCACTTGGCGCTCCCGCGTCCCTATACACACCGTGCGAGAGCCGGATCAGCGCCCCGGACTCCGCCAGGCGCGTGAGGTTCATGTGGCTCACGCCGCGCGCGCTAGCCTGGGCCGAGGTGACCATTCCCCATTGGGACTCGGTCACTTCGGCCAGCACCTTGAGCACCTCCCGAGACTTCATGCTGAGATTCTAACGCCTTGGATGTGAGATTCCAAGATGAATTCCTGTTTTGGGCGCGAATCTCGCTCGTCCGCAGCGTAGGGGGTTCGCTCCGCCGGTACCGGCATCGGCCACAAAAAAAGCCCCGCACCAAGGCGGGGCTACTGGTGGCTCCGACGGGCGTCGATCCCGTGACCTCACGATTTTCAGTCGTGCGCTCTACCAACTGAGCTACAGAGCCGTGTGGGCCGTCAATCCAACAACCACCCACTGAAACGAAAGCCCCTTACGCAGAAGGGGCAGTCGCAACGCGACCCTGACGGGACTTGAACCCGCGACCTCCGCCGTGACAGGGCGGCGCGCTAACCAACTGCGCTACAGGGCCAGTGCCTCGCAACTGCAAGGCTTGACAAGTGTAGACCATGGGGGGCCATGACCAACACAAGTACCCCCAACGGGATTCGAACCCGTGCTACCGCCGTGAAAGGGCGGCGTCCTAG
>CAZFEH010000067.1:0-6897 GCA_964517615.1 uncultured Demequinaceae bacterium | reverse complement strand
CGGCGGCCGGGGAGGGCACGGCGGCCGGGGAGGGAGCCCTGAGACAGCAAAGGGCCGGGCCGTCACGAATGACGACCCGGCCCGTGAAGGCTGAAGGCTTAGGCCTTGCCCAGGATGCGGTTCAGCTTGGTGCCGCACTCGGGGCACTGCGCCTTGGCCATGCGACGGCCATTCTCCGAGACGACCACGTCGCCCTCGGTGGTGCGCTTGTCCTTGCACTTCACACAGTAGAACTCGCCAGAGTACTTCTCCGCCATGTGGTTTCTCCTTTATCTCGGTCTGCGGCTGAGGACCGCAGGAAGACCCAAATCGCGGGCCCAACGTGTCAAGCGTAGACGCGAGGACCCGCAATCGGCGTCAGCAACCGCAAAAACGTGTCGCGTCACGCCCGCGTCACTCGCCTTCGTCCGACAGCAGCCGCTCCAGTTCGCGGTCCATGTCGTCGGGCTCCGCGGCCCCCGTGACCCGATCCAACCAGCCGCGCCACTGCGGCAGTTCGGCCGTGGTGGGCAGCACATCGGGCGTGCTCCAGAAGGCGTCGCGACGCTCCGGCCCCACGGCGACGGTGAGCGCCCCCCACAGCGCCGACGCGTCTCGCAGCCGCCGCGGACGCAGGTCCAGTCCCAGCAGGCGTGCGAAGGTGTCTTCCGCTGGACCCCCTGCGGCACGGCGTCGGCGCATCATCTCGCCGAGGTGCCCCAGCGATGTCAGGTGGGGTGCCGCCGCCCGCGTGGTGACCTCATCGACCCAGCCCTCGATGAGTGCCAGCCACGTCTCGATCGCCTCGAGCGTGGCCTGCTGCTCCTCGGAGCGAGTGGGGGTGAAGATCCCCGTGGACAGGGCGCGCTGCAACTGCTGCGGATCGCCCATGCCCGCCTCGCGCACGGCCCGGTCCAAGGCCTCCAGGTCGATGCGGATGCCCGCGGCGTAGCGCTCGATGCTCGTGCGCAGCTGCCCGGCGAGCCACGGTGCGGCGGCGAACAGTCGCACATGCGCGGCCTCACGCAGCGCGGCATAGGCGCGCACATCGGCGGCGTCGATCTCCAGGCCCTGCGCGAAGTCCTCGACATTGCGCGGCACGAGCACCACGCGCGCCTCGTCGAGGAGCGGGAAGCCCAGATCGGTGGCACCGAAGGCCTCGCGGGCGAGCGCCCCCGCGGCCTCACCCATGTGCATCCCGCACACGGTGGGACTCACCGCGCCCATGAGGGCGCCCCCCTGTGCCGCCTCCTCCCAGGCATCGGTCTCGGCGGCCTGCTCCTGCCGCAGCACCCCCGTCAGAGCCTGGGACACGGAGGATGCCACGGGGCCGGCCAGGTGACGCCACGTGGGCAGCGTCGCCTCGACCCATTCGGCGCGGCTCCACACGTGGGGCTCCAAGGTGGAGGGGTTGAAGTCGGTGGCGGCGTCGAGCCACAGTTCGGCCGTCGTGACCGCCTTGTGGTGCGCCGATGCCGCGGCGGCGCTGACGAACGGGTCCCCACCCTGGGCGGCCACCCCGCGGGCCACGTCGTGGGCCAGCGACCAGTTCACATCCTCGCCCTGCGACTGGGAGACGAGGGCACGGATCTGGTTGAGGACGTGGTCCATCATGCCGGGGCTCGCGGCCATGCCGCTGGCCTGCGCCAACGCGGCAGGATCCATTCCCATGTGCTGGAGCTGTTCGAGTGCGGCGTCGGCGTCGGTGCCGAACAACTCGCGCAGCAGTTCCAGCCAGGGCTCGGAGTTGTCGCTCACGGTGTCTCCCTCGTCGGGCTTGTGGGGTGCATGTGCGCCCACTACACCCACGCTAACGAATGAGGGTCGCATTTGGGTGCGGCGTTCGCTGTGGGCAATGATGGGGCGGTGATCACCACCGACGGCGAGGCCGTACACGGCCAGCCACACGAGCGCGAGACCTCGCAGGAGTCCCTGTCGTGGGCGGAGCGACCCGCCTCGCGCCGCTCCACGGTGCTGTCGTTCTCGGGTCTGGTCGCCTCCGCCCTGTTCGCGGCCCTGACGGTGATCCCCTCGCCATATGCGATCGGCAATCCGGGACCCACCATCGACACCTTGGGCACGCTCGACGGCACCCCGGTGGTCTCCATCACAGGGGCACCCACCTTTCCCACCACCGGCGAACTGCGCCTGACGACCGTCTCCGAATCGCGCGCGGGGTCGCAGGTGTTCACGCTCGGCGAGGTCATCGGCGCCTACTTCTCGCGGTCCCACACGGTGCTGCCCCAGGAGGTCATCTTCGGCGCCCCCGACGAACGTGAGCAGCGGCAGGAACTGAGCGCCCAGCAGTGGATCACGTCGCAGGAGAAGGCCACGGTCTCCGCGCTCGAGGCGCTGGGCACGCAGGTGCCGGCCACGCTCACGGTGGCGGGCATCGGCGACACCTCCCATGCCCAGGGGGTGCTGCAGGAGGGCGACGTGATCGTGTCCGTGGGGGGCAAGCAGATCGTGGGCTACTCGGATCTGTTCGCGATGATCGAGACCTACCGGCCCGGCGACATGCTCCCCGTCGCGGTGCGGCGCAACGGTGCACTCGTGGAGACGCAGGTGGAACTGTCGGCGGGAGGCGATGGCACCCCCCTCATCGGGATTCTGGTGGACCCGGAGTTCGACCTCCCCATCGACGTCACCGTGGCCATCGAGACGGTGGGGGGACCCAGCGCGGGGACGATGTTCGCGCTGGCCATCATGGACATGCTCACCGAGGAGGATGAGCTGCAGGGGGCGCATGTGGCCGGCACGGGAACCATCGATGTCAGGGGCGAGGTGGGAGCCATCGGCGGCGTCCGGCTCAAGATGGTGGGCGCCAAGAACGCCGGCGCGGAGCACTTCCTGGTGCCCGTCGCCAACTGTGGCGAGGTGGTCGGGCACATTCCGCCCGGTCTCAGCGTTTACGCGGTGAAGAACCTCGCCGAAGCGTACGAAGCCATTGTGGCCATCGGCCGCCAGGACACCGCGGGTCTTGCGACCTGCTCCAACAGTTAAGGATCACCTGTGACCCACGACGACGCCCGTCGCCCCTCGGCCAGGCCGCTGAACGTGCCGCGCCGCCCGTCTCCGATGGCCATCACCGTTGCCGTCATCGCCGCAATCGTGGTGGTCAGTGTGATCGTGGCGGGAGTCTGGACCGAATGGACCTGGTACGACCACGCCGGCTACGGGCAGGTGTGGCTCACCGAGTGGATCACCCGTGGCGTGTTGTTCCTGGTGTTCGGCTCCGTGGCTGCGGCCGCGGTGGCCGGCAGCCTGCTGTGGGCGCGCAAGGCGCGCCCCGCGCTGAGTGCCACCCGCAACACCCCGCTCGACCAGTTCCGCGAGCAGGTGCGTCCCGTGGAGCGGGTGGTGACGGTGGTGCTGCCTCTTCTGGTGGGGCTCATCGCCGGCGCCTCGATGGCGGGCAGGTGGGACATGTGGCAGGCGTTCCTGCACCGCCACGACTTCGGCATCGTGGACCCGGAGTTCGGGCTGGATGCCTCCTTCTATGTCTTCACCCTGCCCGTGCTGCGTTCGGTGGCGGGTTTTGTGGCCGCGATCGTGGTGATCTGCCTCATCCTCGCGGCCTTTGTCCACCTCCTGTACGGCGGTGTCTCGGGCGGCGGACGCAAGTTTGTGGCCTCCACCGGGGCACGCGTGCAATTGGCCTCGCTCGGCGCCCTGCTCATGCTGGTCATCGCCGTGAACTACTGGCTGGACCGCTACTCGCTCGTGGTCAAGCAGGAGGACAGGTACGCGGGCGCGATGTACACCGACGTCAACGCGATCCTGCCCGCGCGCGGCATCCTCGTGGGGATCGCGGTGCTCGTGGCGGCGCTGTTCCTGGTGGTCATCTGGCGGCCCGACTGGCGC
Organism: uncultured Demequinaceae bacterium; assembly: GCA_964517615.1. Lineage (GTDB taxonomy): Bacteria > Actinomycetota > Actinomycetes > Actinomycetales > Demequinaceae > Demequina. The sequence goes on along the minus strand of CAZFEH010000067.1, from coordinate 3,054 downwards.
ATCCCCACAGTGGGCGTCTCACTCATGGTCCTCGCCGCCGTGGTGGTGGGCGGCATCTACCCGGCGCTCGTGCAGCGCTTCCAGGTGACACCCAATGAGCAGGAGTACGAGGCCGACTACATCCAGCGCCACATCGACGCCACGCTCTACGCCTACGGCCTGGACGACATCGAGGTGACGCCGTATCGGGCGCGTACCGAGGCCGATGCCGCCGCATTGCGTGCCGACGCGGACACCACCGCGCAGATCCGCCTGCTGGACCCCAACATCATCTCGCCCACGTTTCAGCAGCTCCAGCAGAACAAGCAGTACTACACCTTTGCGAGCCGTCTGAATGTGGACCGCTATGAGGTGAACGGACAGTTGCAGGACACCGTGATCGCGGTGCGCGAACTCAACCTGGATGGGCTGGGCGCGGAGAACCGCACGTGGGTCAATGACCACACGGTGTTCACTCATGGCTTCGGAGTGGTGGCCGCCTACGGCAACGAGGTGGCTGTGGATGGCCGGCCCCGGTTCTTCCAGTCCGGCATTCCGTCCACGGGCGCGCTGGGCGAGTACGAGCCTCGCGTGTACTTCGGCAAGACCCTGCCCGCCTACTCCATCGTGGGCGCCCCCTCGGGCACCTCCCCGTGGGAGCTGGACTACCCCGACGATGCCGCAGGCGGCCAGGTCAACACGACCTATTCGGGCGATGGCGGCCCCAGCATCGGCAGCCCGCTCGCCAAGCTGCTGTTCGCCATCCGCTACGGGGAGACGCAGATCCTGTTCTCCTCGCGCGTGACGAGCGAATCGCAGATCCTCTACTACCGCGACCCGGTCGAGCGCGTCGCACGGGTGGCGCCGTACCTGGAACTCGACGCGACCACCTACCCGGCGGTGGTGGACAACCGCCTGGTGTGGGTGGTCGACGGCTACACGACCACGGCGAACTTCCCCTACTCGGGCGCGGTGAGCGGTGCGCTGTTCGCCAACCCGGACCCGCTCCAGCCGACCGTCCTCAACTATGTGCGTAACTCCGTCAAGGCCACGGTGGATGCCTATGACGGCACCATCACGCTGTATGCCTGGGATGAGGAGGACCCGATCCTCAAGGTCTGGAGCGACGTGTTCCCCACCACGATCCGGCCCATCTCGGAGATCTCCGGCGAACTCATGAGCCACCTGCGCTACCCCGAGGGCCTGTTCGCGATCCAGCGTCAGCAGCTCGCGAGCTACCACGTGAGCGATGCCGCCGAGTTCTATTCGGGCCAGGACTTCTGGGCTCGGCCCACCGACCCCACCAAGCCGACGCAGTTGCAGCCGCCGTACTACCTCACGCTGCAGATGCCGGGGCAGGACGAGCCGACCTTTTCGCTGACGTCGAGTTACATCCCCGGCGGCAACACCGACAGGAATGTGCTCACGGGCTTCCTCGCCGTGGACTCCGAGACGGGCAGCACCCCGGGCAAGCCTCGCGAGGGCTATGGGAAGCTGCGGTTGCTGGAGCTTCCGCGCGATGCCACCGTGTCCGGGCCCGGTCAGGTGCAGAATCAGTTCAACTCCGACCCCGAGGCCCAGAACGTCCTCAACCTGCTGCGCCAGGGGGAGACGGAGGTCATCAACGGCAATCTGCTCACCTTGCCGGTGGGAGGTGGGCTGCTGTACGTGCAGCCGGTGTACGTGCATTCGTCGCAGGGCACCAAGTTCCCGCTGCTGCAGAAGGTGTTCGTGTCCTTTGGTGACGAGGTGGGTTTTGCCAACACGCTGAGCGAGGCGCTTGATCAGTTGTTCGGAGAGGGCGCCACCGACCTTCCCGAGGAGCCTGGTGACCCCGGGGAGCCTGGTGATCCTGCTGACCCGGCGGAGCCTTCCGAGCCCGGTGACCCCGGTACGTCGCCGGGCACTGCGGTGGATGTCGCACGGGCTGATCTCAAGGCAGCGCTTGACGCGGCGCGTGTGGCGATCGAGGACGGCAACGCCGCGCTCGCCAAGGGTGACTTCGCGGCATATGGTGCGGCGCAGGAGCGGCTCACGGCCGCACTGACTCAGGCCATCGCCGCGCAGGAGGCACTCGACAAGGCGTTGGGTGCTTCCTGATCGGATCCGGTTGAACGGCAAGGAGGGCCGACCCTCGCGGGTCGGCCCTCCTTTGCTGTCACGGTTGCTGGCGGCGTCTACGCCTCCAGGTGCTTGGCGGTCGCGGTGCGGATGATGAGGGTCAGGAAGACCCACGAGATCGCGATGCCCACCACCTGGACGATGGTCATGGGGAACATGGTGTCGAGCGCCGCCGTGTTGCCGCTGAACTCGCCGGTGGAGAAGTCGATGAGGGACAGGCTCACCGTGGAGGCGTAGCCCATGGCGATCCAGTAGGCGCAGAAACCGACCCACCAGCCCAGGACCAGGCCAGCGCTCACGCTGCGTCGAGTGATGGCACGCATGCCCAGTGCGGGCAGGATGAAGTTGGCAAGCGGGACGAACCAGCCCCACCACTCCACTGCCGGAATGCCGCCGGGGGCCTTGCCGATCGCGGTGAGGTTGCCACGGATCTTGTGCATCCACAGCGCGAGCAGCACGTACGACGCGACCAACACGGGAGTGAGGATGAGCGATATCGCGTCGGCGGCCGTCACCGTGGGGGTCATGTTCGGGTTCACGAGTGTGTCAAGGAGGTCCTGCTTGTACTTCTCGAAGTCCAGCAGCAGGGGAACGCTCGTCGCAATGGTCAGAAGTGTGACAGCGCCGGTGAGGATGACGGCCCACCGGGCGATGGTCTTGGGAGGCTCGGGCTGCCCGTACTGCTGCGTGGGGAACGGCTGGCCGGGATAGGGCTGGGTCGTGGAGGGCTGAACGACGCCAGGCTGAACGACGCCGGGCTGAACGACGCCGGGTGCGGGGGGAGTGCTGCCCGGAGGCGGCGGGGCAAAGGGGTCCTGTGGAGTGGTCATGTTTTCACCCTAGCCGGGCGGGGCGGATTGTGCAGGCCCGGAAGGAGTGGATTTTGCCGACTACCGGGGCTCGGGTAGAGTAGACACTTGCCGACGCGGGGTGGAGCAGCTCGGTAGCTCGCCG
>CAZFEH010000066.1:0-7005 GCA_964517615.1 uncultured Demequinaceae bacterium | reverse complement strand
CCGCCACCGCGGCATCGAACCTCTGCGTGGACGTCCCGTGGGCCAACCCCGCCAACTCCACCCAGGTGCAGGTCGCGAACTGCAACGGCGGTGACGCCCAGAAGTGGACCCGCTCCGGCGACACGATCCGCGCGCTCGGGAAGTGCCTGGATGTGCGGGGCGCCGCCGTCGCCGCGGGCACCCCGGTGCAGATCTACGACTGCAACGGCACGGCCGCCCAGGTGTGGAAGTACAACGCCACCACCAAGGCCCTGGTGAACCCGCAGTCGGGCCGCTGCCTCGACATGGCCGGAGGCAGCCCGCTGCACGATGGTCAGCTGCTGATCATCTGGGACTGCCACGGCGGTGCCGCACAGCAATGGACCCTCAGCGGCGCCAGCGCGGTGCCCACCGGCCAGGTGACGGGCCTTGCAGACAAGTGCATCGACGTCGCCAACGGCTCCACCACGACCGCGGACGGCACCAAGGTGCAGTTGTGGACGTGCAACGGCACGGTCGCGCAGACGTGGTCCTTCCACGCCGACGGCACCATCCGCAATCAGGGCAAGTGCCTCGACATCGCGGCGGCCAACATGAACAACGGCACCAAGCTGCAGCTGTGGACGTGCAACGGCACCGATGCGCAGCGGTTTGTGGTCCAGGGCAACCAGATCAAGTCGCCCGTCTCCGGCCGCTGCGTGGACGTCACAGGGAACAACTCCGCCAGCGGAACGCAGTTGCAGATGTGGGACTGCAACTCCGGTGCCAACCAGCGGTGGAACGTGCCATCCTAAGCCGGACCTGATCTCCCAGCGGCGTCTCCCGCTGGACTCTCGTCAGCGAAAGTTCAGCCGAGGCGCCGCTGGGGGCACAGCCGCTGACTGCAATACCACAACGGCCGCGAACCCCCTCCCTCAGCAGGGTCCGCGGCCGTTGTTCTGCGCGCAGATTCTTGGCGGTCACGCGGCATCTGGTGGCGTCCCATCCACGCGCCCCCAGCCCCCAGCCCCCAGCCCCCAGCCCCCAGCCCCCAGCCCCCAACCCCCAACCCCCAACCCCCAACCCCCAACCCCCAATGGTGCTGGATTCTTTCGGTGTTTTCGTGTTTTGCCTCCTATAGCGTCAGAAACTGTCGGTGCGTGTTCGACCACACCCCCCGGGCCTTTGCCAGAACGCGACGGTGAGAGAGATGCGACCCACAGTTTCGAGCACCATAGGAAGCACTTTCTGAAAACACCGAAAGAGTCCAGCACCATTGGGGGCAGACGCCCTCGCTCAGCGTGCGGGCCCAACGTCCCGGTCCTAGACTGCCCAGGTACGTAAAACTCCGGTAAAGCGCCCGTGTGGGCGCCACCAACCCTCAGGAGCCGTGATGACCGTGACCCCTGCCACCGCAGCCTTGAGCGCGGTGACCCTGCCCGCCGCCGTGCGCGCCGCCATCGACGCCGCCCCACGAGTGGTGGTCCCCACGACCCGCGCCGAGCTCTACACGCTGGCCCTGGGCCCCGACGGCGGGCCCGAGTTCTCGGTGGACTACCTCGCGGGCGACACGACCGTCACCGAGGCGACGGTCACGCGCTGCCGCAACGGCATCGCCGTCAACTATCCCGAGGACTACATGCGCCGGCGCGACCCCGGCTGCATGCACATCGCCGACTCCCGCCCCACGGACAAGAAGCGCTACCGCGACGGCTTCGGCACCGAGTTCGCCCCCGTCAAGCAGCAGACCCTGGACTGGCTCGCCGGCCAGGAGCTCGTCGTCGTGCCGTTCAAGGCAGGCGGCCCCACCTACGGCTACCCCTCCGTAGCCGTGATGCCGCTCAACGCCGCATTTTTTGCCCTCACCCTCGTGGACCTCCAGGGCTGGGTGACCTTCGAGAACCTCGGCCCGTTCACGCCGCGCTCCATCCTCTATGTGGCGCCGCCGTTCCGCCACACCCACTTCGCAGGCAAGCAGGTGGTGGTCCACGACCGCACGGAGTCGCTCCACGAGATCTTCGCCTACAACCTCTACCCCGGCCCGAGCGCCAAGAAGGGCGTCTTCTCGGTGCTGCTCGACATCGGCGAGCAGGAAGGCTGGATCACCGCCCACGCCTCCTCCGTGCGCGTCACCACGCCCTACGACAACGAGACCGTGGTGATGCACGAGGGCGCCTCCGGCGGCGGCAAGTCCGAGATGTGCCAGGACCTGCGCCGCGAAGACGACGGCCGCATCCTGCTGGGCACCAACGTCGTGACCGACGAGCCCTACTTCATCACCCTGTCCGAGACCTGTCACCTGGAGCCCGTCACCGACGACATGACCCTGTGCCACCCCGCGGTGCAGGACGGCTCGGGCCGCATGGTCGTGGCCGATGCCGAGGCCGGCTGGTTCGTCCGCGTCGACAACATGACGGCGTACGGCGAGAACGTGGACTTCGAGCGCGCGTGCATCCACCCGCGCGATCCCCTCGTGTTCTTCAACATCGTGGGGGTGCCCGATGCCACGGCCCTGCCGTGGGAGCACACGCTCGACTCCACGGGCAAGCCCTGCCCCAACCCCCGCGTGGTCATCGCCCGTTCCCATATGCGGGACATCGTCGACGAGCCCCAGGCCGTGGACGTGCGCACCTTCGGCGTGCGCATGCCGGCCTGCACCCGCGACAACCCCACCTACGGGATCATGGGGCTCACCCACTTCGTCCCGCCCGCCATCGCGTGGATGTGGCGGCTCATCGCCCCGCGCGGCGACAAGAACCCGTCGATCGGCGAATCCGCCGATGCCGTGAAGAAGCTCGAGCACGGCGGCATGGTGGCCGAGGGCGTGGGCTCCTACTGGCCCTTCTCGACCGGCACCAAGGTGGCCGCAGCCAACCTGCTCCTGGAGCAGATCCTGTCCTTCGACCACACCCGCTGGGTGCTCACCCCCAACCAGCACATCGGCGCCTACCGCGTGGGCTTCTCCGCCGAATGGCTCACGCGCGAATGGCTTGCCCGCAAGGGCGCGGGCCGCATGCGCGCCACGGACCTGGTCCCCGCGCGCTGCCCGCTGTTCGGCTACGCGCCCGCCCAGGTGACCCTCGACGGTCAGCCCGTGCGCCGCACGCTGCTCATGCCCGAGACGCAGTCGCAGGTGGGCATCGAGGCCTACGACGCCGGCGCCAAGATTCTCACTGACTTCTTCGCCTCCGAGCTGCGCCAGTTCCTCACCGACGAGCTCGACCCCGCGGGCCGCGAGATCATCGAGACCTTTCTGGCCGGCGGCACCGTCGAGGACTACGCCGCGCTCACGCCGATGTACCTCTAGCCCGCGCGGCGGGGAACCCCGTTCAGTGGAGACAGCCCGCACCTAGACTGGCGTCATGGCCGTCTCCGACCTCTCCAGCGCCACCCAGGACTACCTCAAGGGCATCTGGACCCTGCAGGAGTGGGCGGAGGGCCCCGTCTCGGTGACCGCACTGGCCGAACGACTCGGGGTGCGCACCTCCACCGTCTCCGATGCCGTCAAGAAGCTCGCCGAGCAGGGCCTGGTGGAGCACGAGCACTACGGCGGGATCACGCTGACCGCCACGGGGCGCGCCCATGCCGTGGTCATGGTGCGCCGCCATCGCCTCCTGGAGACCTACCTGGTGCAGGAGCTCGGCTATGACTGGGACGAGGTCCACGACGAGGCCGAGATCCTCGAACATGCCGTGAGCGACCGGCTCATCGCCGCGATCGACGCCCGCCTGGGCCACCCCGACCGGGACCCGCACGGCGACCCCATCCCCTCGGCCTCCGGCGCCGAGCACAGGCCCGATGCCGTGGTCCTGACTCGGGCCGCCCCCGGCGACTACGTCATCGCGCGCATCTCGGACGCCGACCCCGCCCGCCTGCGCGCGTTCGCGGATCGGGGGCTCGTGCCCGATGCGGTGGTCACGGTGGGGCGGGACGGGCAGGTGACCACGGCATCGGCCACGATCCCGCTCTCCCCCGCGGACGCCGCCGCCATCTGGCTCGTGGGGCTCAACCGCCGTTGAGGGTGATGACCACGAGCGCCACATTGAGCGCCATGATGAGCACCGTAGCGGTCCACGCCAGGCCCTTGACCACGCCGCCGTTGACGTAGCGCCCCATGATCACCCTGTCCGAGGTGAGCCGCACCAGCGGGACCAGCGCGAACGGGATGCCCAGGCTCAGCACCACCTGAGACAGCACGAGCGCATAGGTGGGGTCTGTGCCGAGCGCCACGACCAGCAGGGCGGGCACCAGGGTGACGAGCCGCCGCGTCAAGAGCGGCACCCGCTTGCGCACCAGCCCGCCCATGATGACCGCGCCGGCATAGGCGCCCACCGAGGTCGCGGCCAGGCCCGAGGCCAGCAGCCCCACGGCGAAGATCACCGCGATCACGGTGCCCAGATTGGCCTCGATCGCGGCGTGAGCACCCGCAATGGTGTCGGTGCCGCCCACGCCCCGCAGCGAGGAGGCCGCCAGGAGCAGCATCGCGATGTTGACCGATCCCGCCACGAACAGCGACCACAGGACGTCCACCTTGGTGGCACGCAGCAGGCGCGGCAGGCGCGCCTGGTGGCTGTCCGCGGTGACGAGCCGGCGCATCGGGTCCTCCTGCCGGGGCCCGTCGTTGTTCATCTGAGGCAGATGACGATCGCGGGACAGCGCGGAGTGCAGGTAGATCGCATGCGGCATCACCGTGGCACCCAGCATGGAGGCCGCGAGCAGCACCGTGCCGGAACCCTCGAAGCGAGGGACGAGCCCTCCGGCCGCCTCGGACCAGTCGAGCGGGCTGACGAAGAGCCCTGCGAGGAACCCCACGGCGATGATCGCGAGAAAGCCGATGATGACGAACTCGAAGGGCTGCTGGCCCCGGCGCGTATGAATGGCCAGGAGCGCCATGGAGATGACCCCGGTGATGACCCCGCCCAGCAGCAGCGGCAGGCCGAACAGCAGGTTGAGGGCGATGGCGCCGCCGAGGATCTCCGCCACGTCGGTGGCGATGGCGGTCACCTCAGCTTGGCCCCAGTAGGCCCAGCGCGAGGGACGGCTCAGGCGCGTTCCCAGCAGCTCCGGCAGCGAGGTGCCGGTGACGAGTCCCAGCTTGGCGCTCAGGTACTGGATGAGCACGGCCATGGCGTTGGCCGCGACGAGCACCCACACCAGCAGGTAGCCGTACTGGGCTCCCGCGGTGAGGTTGGCCGCCACATTGCCGGGGTCCACGTAGGCGACCGCCGCCACAAAGGCCGGCCCCAGGAGGCGCCACAACTTCGCCTCGACCCGGGGGCGTGCCGCGGCACCCTCGGCAGGCATCGGCGGCACATTGTTCGGCACACCGAACAATCTAGCACCGCGCCCTCGGCGCCCCGCACCGCGCGCACCGGGACCCCTGTCACGCCCAGGGGGGCATGCCCGCCGTGGCTACAGCAGCGTCACCGTGCAGCTGCGGTCGGCGAAGCGCAGCACGTCGCCCGAGCGCACCCGTGCGGGCCGGAAGGGCTCCAGGCGCACCACGTCGCCGTTGGCGTAGATCACGTCGGTGCCATTCGTGGAGCCCAGGTCCGCCACCAGAATCGAATTGATGTCCGTCTCCACCGAGATGTGACTGCGCGAGAGCGACCGGGTGGTATCCGCCACGGGAATGGTGTCGTAGCCCTCGACCAGGTCGGGGTTGCGCCCCACATGGGCCGGGCCGTCGATGACGCTCACGGTCCCGTCGTCCCACTTCAGCTGAGCCACGGGCAGCGTCGGGTCCTTCCACACCGTGAGGTCGCGATCCTCCTCGACATGGAGGGTGGGCTCCTTCAGATCGGCCTTGGCCACCGGCGCAGCGGGGCTCTCGGCCGGCGCCGGGGCCGGGCTCGCCACTGAGGCCCGGGCCGATGCCGGGGCGTCCGGCTCCGCAGGCGCGGCGGCGACCACAGGCACGGGGTCGGTGTCCACGACGTCGCCGAGCACGTGGCGCACCGCATCGGCACCGATGCCGGCCACGGCAAACGGGGCTTCAAGCTGAGAGATGTCCACCACCACGCTGCGGCAGATCTTGTCATGCCAGCCGCGCCGCTTGCCGTCGAAGAGCACCGACAGCGCCACGAGGGGGATCACCGAGGCCAGCACCATGCGTCCCACCGCACGCGCGGGACCCACCGGCGCACCGCTGAGCGCGTCCACGGCACGCACCTTGGCCACCCGGTAGCCGGGGGAACCCATCGCGGTACCCTTCATGGACCACAGCGCCAACGCACCGAGCACGGCCACGGCGACCGACACCGCGAAGCCCGCATCGGTCGCCAGGAACCCCTGCGAGTACGCACCGCCAAGGCTCCCGCCGGCAATGGTCGCCGGGGTCGCCAAGAGCGCAAGCACCACAGAGTCGACGACGAGCGCACCCAGTCGACGCCCTACTCCAGCCGCGCTAACGCGCATTGAGGCCTCCCTCTCCAAGAAATCTCTCCCCCATCATGCCGGATGTGCACCCCGTGCGTGAACAGAAAAGACAAGAAACCGGTTCAGACACGCCGGAAAGGTCCCGCGCGTCACGCACCACGCGCGGCATGGCCACTAGGCGACCATCGCGCGGGGCGCCAGCATGATGACGCCGGCCCCCACGAGGCACAAGGTGGCGCCCACCCAATCCCACACATCGGGCCGGAAGCGATCCACCACGATGCCCCATGCCAGGGAGCCCGCCACGAAGATGCCCCCGTAGGCCGCGAGGATGCGCCCGAAGTGAGGATCAGGCTGGAAGGTGGCCAGCACCCCGTAGATTCCCAGGGCGAGCACGCCAAGACCCACGAACACGGCACCCCGATGCTCCCGCAGCCCCTGCCACACCAGCCAGGCGCCGCCGATCTCGGCGAAGGCGGCCAACACGAACAACCCGATGATGCGCACGGTGATCATGCGCTCACGCTAGCCGAACCCCGCCGCCGCCGCCCCCTCGCCGTTTTCTGCGGATTCGCAGAAAACAGTGAAAGTTCGGCTGAACTTTGACTGTTCTGTGCGGACAGGGAGGGGTCGACTCCACCGCATCGGCCGCCTGCGGGGTGGGGGCCG
>CAZFEH010000065.1:0-7169 GCA_964517615.1 uncultured Demequinaceae bacterium | reverse complement strand
GCCCGCGGTCTCGGCGAGCGCCGCGAGCTCGCGCAGCGAGATCTCGGCGTCGGTCGCGGGACCGCGTGCCCACTGCCCCACGAGCACCACCTTCTCCAGGCGCAGCTGGCGGTACTCAACCTCGCTCACGTCCTCGAGTTCGGTGGACAGTCCCGCGATGCGACGCAGCGAGGCGCGCTCCTCGCGCTCCAACTGGTCGCCGTCGTAGTCGGTGTGCGCCGTGCCGCCTGCGGCCACCGCCGTGCCGGCGCGCGACAGCACGCGCTCGATCACCGCATCGGCGCGTGAGAGCGTGTTCTGGTCCGTCTGGTCGGGGTGCAGCGGGGTCGGCTCATCCATCAGGGGTTCATTGTCTCACCCAGGGGAGACATCGGGACCGGGGCCGCCTCGCCCCTAAAGCGTCACTCGCGCGACTGCTGGCCCCGGAGACGGCCACTAGGCTCGTGCCGTGAGCGAGGACCACTACTTCACCGCCCAGCCGGCCTCCGCGGATCAGCGCCGCGAGATCACCGTCACGCTCGCCGGGCGCGAGCTCACCCTCGAGACGGCCTCGGGTGTCTTCTCCCCCGCGCACGTGGACCTCGGCACGCAGGTGCTGCTCAAGGAGGTCCCCCCTCCGCCTGCACCAGGCACCCTGCTGGACCTGGGTTGCGGCTGGGGCCCGATCGCCCTGACCGCCGCGCTGCTGTCCCCCGGCACGCACACGGTCGCGGTGGACGTCAACGAGCGCGCGCTCGACCTGCTGCGCCGCAACGCCGCACGGCTGCGCGGCTACGGCGAGGTGGGCGCCATCGAGGCGTTCACACCCGAGGCCGTGCCCGCCGACCTGCGCTTCGACGCGATCTGGTCCAACCCGCCCATCCGCATCGGCAAGGCCGCACTGCATGACCTCCTCGCCACGTGGCTGCCCCGCCTGAAGCCGGGCGGCGAGGCGCATCTGGTGGTGCAGCGCAACCTGGGGTCGGACTCGCTCGCGGTGTGGATCGCCGCTCAGGGCTGGGGCGAGGTGAGCAAGGTCGCCACGTCCAAGGGCTTCCGCGTGCTGCGGCTGGTGCGGGCGGGCTGACCCGCCTCTTCCCTCGGGGAGCCTATGCAGGGAGCCGATACAGGCCCTGAGCCACCAGCACGGCGGGGCCTTCGAGCACCGCCCGGTCCCCGTCCACCCGGACGGTCACCACCCCACCGGGCACCTGCACGTCCCAGACATCGGGCGCGCCGTCTCCGGCCCAGGTCCGCACCGCGAGGGCGACCGCGACCGCGCCCGTGCCGCAGGATTCGGTCTCGCCGGAGCCGCGCTCGTGCACCCGCATCACCACGGAACCGCGCAGCACGCCGTCCACCTCGGACTCCCCGAGCGGCACCACAAACTCCACGTTGGAACCCTCCGGCGGAGCCGGGTCCACCTGGGGCGCCTGCGTCAGATCCAGCGCGTCCAGTTCATCGCGCGAGGCGAGGGCCACGACCGTGTGCGGGTTGCCCACATCCACTGAGAGCCCCGGTCGAGGCGCGATCCCGCGCGCAAGGACCATCGCATCGGCGCCATCGTCCGCGAACGGCACGCGCCACGCACCCATGCCGATGGCGTAGCGGCCATCTCCCAGGGACGTCACCGTGCGCTCACCTCCGCGCGTGCCAAAGGTCAGCCCCTCCGAGAGGTCCTCACCGGCCTCGCGCTCCAGGAACAGGCCGAACACGCGCGCGCCGTTGCCGCACATCTGCGAGGTGGTGCCGTCGGAGTTCCAGTAGTCCATGAACCACACCTGCGGTGCGTAGTCGGCGCCGGCGGGCAGGGCACCCGCGCGCACGGCACGGATCACGCCATCGCCGCCGATGCCTCCCCTGCGGTCGGTCAGGGCGCGCACCAGGTCAGGGGTCAGGTCGAGGTCGCCGTGCTCGTCGAAGAGCATGACGAAGTCATTGCGGGTGCCGTGACCCTTCACGAAGCGCAGGCCGCCTTCTCGCGATGACATGCGCCTAGCCTACGACCGTGCCGCGTCGTGGCTGGCATCGGCCGCGCGCACCACCGCCAGTGCCTCGTCCGCCGCACGGTGCACGTCCGCCTCGTCCACGGGCGCATCCACCCAGGTGACCCGGGGGTCGGGCCGGAACCACTGCGCCTGCTTGCGCGCCAGGCGCCGCGTGTGCTGCGCGATGAGCGCCCTCGCCTCGTCCTCGGTGAGTTCACCGTCCAGGAGTCGCAGCGTCTCGGCGTAGCCCACGGCCCGCCGCGCCGTCACCCCTTCGCGCAGGCCTGCCGCCTCGAGCGCGCGCACCTCGTCCACCAGTCCCGCCTCCCACATGCCCCGCACGCGGGCGTCGATGCGGGCATCGAGCAGGTCGTATCCGGCGGCAAGGCCCACGGTCACCGTGGGCGCGTGATACGCGTGCCGGGGCAGCGAACTGGAGATCGAGCCGGTCAGGCGGTGGATCTCCAGAGCACGCACTATCCGCTTGGTGTTCTGCGCGGGAATCTTGGCAGCCGCCTCCGGGTCCACGGCGGCCAGTTCCCGATGCAGCACACCCGGGCCCTCCGCCTCCGCCCGTGCCTCCAGTGCGGCACGCAGCGCGGGATCGGTGCCGGGGAACTCGAAGCGGTCCAGGAGCGCCCGCAGATACAGCCCTGAGCCGCCTGCGACGATGGCCCGCCTGCCGCGCGCGTGGATGGCGGCGATGTCCGCCCTGGCCTGGGCCTGGTAGCGGGCCACCGAGGCGTCTTCGCGCACGTCGAGGGTGTCGAGCTGGTGGTGTGGCACTCTTTCGCGCTGCGCCACCGGCACCTTGGCCGTGCCGATGTCCATGCCGCGATAGAACTGCATGGAGTCCGCGTTGACCACCTCGGCATCGAGCCGCTGCGCCAAGGCGATGGCGACGGCCGACTTGCCTGTGGCCGTGGCCCCCACCAGAGCGATGATCAGGGGCGAGTCCGTCATAGTCGAGGGCGCGGCCTGGCTCACGTCGCGTCGGCGCCCACGCGACGCAGGCTCGGCAGGCCCAGGCTCACCGGGCCCGCCGCTGCACCGGTGCCCGTGCCGCACGAGTCCCCGCAGCCGCCGCCTTCATGGCTGTGCTCACCGGCCTGCACGCTTGCCCAGACGTCGCCGGCCCGGGTGCGGCGCACCGCATAGGTCCCGCCGGCCAGCACCGAGTCCGCCACCAGGTGGTGCGGGGCGGCGTAGGTGACGTCCACCGTGACCATGTCGCCCGGACGAGGCGCACGCTCGGTGCCCAGGTCTGCGGCCGGCAAGGTGAAGTGCACCAGGCGGTTGCCCGCCTCGCGCCCGCTCAGGCGCGCCGTGGCATCGTCCTTGCGCCCGCCCGTGGCCTTGCCCGAGGTGTCGAGCACGAGCAGCTCCACGGTGCGCCCCACGAGCGCCTGGTGGTCCTCCAGGGAGATGCGCTCCTGGAGGGCGAGCAGCCGCTCGAAGCGCTCCTGCACCACGGCCTTGGGCAGCGGCTCCAACTCGTATGCGGGGGTGCCGGGGCGCGGGCTGTACTGGAACGTGAAGGCCGAGGTGAAGCGGGAGGCCTCGACCACGCGCAGGGTCTCCTGGAAGTCCTCCTCGGTCTCCCCGGGAAAGCCCACGATGATGTCCGTGGTGATCGCGGCATCGGGCATCGCGGCCCGCACCCGCTCCAGGATCCCCAGGAACTTCTCCGACCGGTAGGAGCGGCGCATGGCGCGCAGCACGGCGTCGGAGCCGGACTGGAGCGGCATGTGCAGGCTCGGCATGACGTTGGGGGTGGCTGCCATTGCCTCGATCACGTCATCGGTGAAGGCCGCCGGGTGGGGCGAGGTGAAGCGCACGCGTTCGAGGCCGTCGATCTGGCCGCAGGCGTGCAGCAGCTTGGCGAAGGCGCCGCGGTCGCCGAACTCGACACCGTAGGAGTTGACGTTCTGGCCCAGGAGCGTGACCTCGACCGCACCCTGGTCCACGAGGGCGCTGACCTCGGCCAGGATCTCGCCGGGCCTGCGGTCGCGCTCCTTGCCGCGCAGGCTGGGCACGATGCAGAAGGTGCACGTGTTGTTGCAGCCCACCGAGATGGACACCCAGCCCGAGGCGATGGCGTCGCGCCGGGAGGGCAGGGTGGAGGGGAACACCTTGAGGGATTCCTCGATCTCGACCTGGGCGGCGGCGTTGTGGCGGGCGCGCTCCAGCAGCACGGGCAGCACGTCGATGTTGTGGGTGCCGAAGACCACATCCACCCAGGGCGCGCGCTCCACAATCTCGCCGCGATCCTTCTGGGCCAGGCAGCCACCCACCGCGATCTGCATGCCGGGGCGCTGGGCCTTGACGGAGGCCAGCTGGCCCAGGTTGCCGTAGAGCTTGTTGGCGGCGTTCTCGCGCACCGCGCACGTGTTGATGACCACCACGTCCGCGACGTCGGCGCCTGCGGGCGCGGCGCTGTAGCCGGCGCCCTCCAGGAGCCCGGCCATGTGCTCGGAGTCGTGCACGTTCATCTGGCAGCCGAGGGTCTTGACCAGATACGTGGGGGTGAGGGTTTCCGTCATGCCTGTCCCGCGACGGAGTCGGCACGCGTTTCGCGCACCACCGTCACCTTGATCTCTCCCGCGTAGGAGAAGTCCTTCTCGATGTGCGCCGCTATCTTACGCGCGAGCACCTCGACTCCGGGATCGTCCACCTCGTGGGGCTTGACCACGACGCGCAGTTCACGGCCCGCCGCCATCGCGTACACGTAGTCGACGCCGGGCTCCTGTGCCACCAGGTCCTCCAGTGCCGTCATGCGGTCCACATAGCCCTCCGCCTCCTCGCGCCTGGCTCCGGGACGGGACGCGGAGAGGGCATCGGCGATCTGCACGATGACCGCTTCGAGGGTGTCCTGCGGCACCTCGTCGTGGTGGGCGGCGATGGCGTTGACCACCTCGGCGGACTCGCCCGCGTCGCGGGCCAGATCGGCGCCGATGCTGGCATGGGTTCCGGCGCGCTCGCCTCGGTATGCCTTGCCGAGGTCGTGCAGGAAGGCGGCTCTGCGGGCCAGATTGACGTCCGCGCCCACCTGGGCGGCGATCGACGCGGCGATCTGCGCGCTCTCCACCAGGTGATCCAGCACGTTCTGGCCGTAGGAGGTCCGCAGGCGCAATCGGCCCAGGTCGTGCAGCAGCGCCTTGGGCACGCCATGCACGCCCGCTGCCTCCACCGCATCCAGGGCGGCCTCCAGCGAGCGCTGGTCGGCTTCCTGGACCGCCTTGGCATACGCCGTCTCAATGCGGTGGGGCTGGATGCGGCCGTCGTCCACGAGCGCCTGGAGCGTGACGGTGGCGATCTCACGTCGCTCCACGTCGAAGGACGACAGCTGCACGGCGTTGACGCCTTCCTCGACCAACACGTTGACCCCCGTGAGGGACTCGAAGACGCGGATGTTGCGTCCCTCGCGTCCGATCACGCGGCCCTTCATCTCGTCTGAGGGCAGTTCGATGCGCGTGATGGCGGCCTGGACGGCCGCCTCCGAGACCTGGTGCTGCATCGCCTCGATGAGGATCTCGCGAGCGCGTTCGCGTGCCTCGGCCTTGGCTTTGCGGGTGGCGGACCTGGTCTCGCGGGCCAGTTCCGCTTCGATCTCCTCGCGCAGCTGGGCGCCGAGTTCCGCGCGGGCTTGGGCTGGAGTCATGGACGCCACGGAGGCGAGGCGCTCGAGAAGCTCCTGCCTCGCGTGGTCCTTTTCGGCGATCAGGCGCCGTTCGTCACGCGCCACCACGGCGACGCGTTCTTCGAGCGTGCGGGCGTAGGTCTGGGTGTTGCGGATGTCGGAGGCGAGTTCCTTCTCACGCTGCGCCACGCGCTCTTCGCGCCGCTGGGCCTCGGACATGAGCGAGCGGGCCTCGTCACGGATGGTCTCGGTGTCGTGCCGCGCGGCGGTGCGCTCCTCTGCGGCGTCCCTGCGGGCCCGCATCACGGTGATGAGCGCCATCAGGAGCAGAGCAAGCGTCGCAACGGTGATGGCCGTCTGCATGCCGCCTCCTCACTCCTGATAGTGGTCTGTCTGTGTATCGGCAGAATCCAAGTCTTTCACGAGTGAGAAGACGAGCGAGGGCGCGTATCCCTTGCGCCCTAAATGTGACATGAGGCGGCGTACGCGGGTCTCGTGTGGAAGGTCGGAGGTGCGCGCCCAGTGCTTGGCGGCCAGGGCGCGGGCGGCGTCATGTTCCGCGAGGGCGTCGATGGGGTCGAGGGCCTGTGCGATCACGTCCGGCTCAAAACCCTTGCGCCGCAGTTCCTCACCGATGGCTCGCGCCGAGGCTCCCCGCTCGGCGTGGCGCGTGCGGGCGATCTGCGCCGCGTAGGCGGCATCGTCGAGCAATCCCACCTCGATGTACCGGGTGATCACCTCGTCGGCCACCTCAGGTGACACCTCGCGCTCCAGGAGCGCCTGCCGCAGTTGGCCGACCGAACGTGGTGCCCGCGTCAGCAGGCGCAGCGCGATCTCCCGTGCGTGTTCGGCCGGAGGAAGGGTCGTGGCCTTCTCCGGCCGAACACGCGGGCCTCTGGTCATCAAGCCGCAGCCCCTAGAACGGGGACTCCTCCTTGGCCAGAGCGGCCGCGATCGACTCGTCCGTGAGATCGGACAGGTCGACGTCTTGGTTCTCCTCGCCCACCGGGGCGGCGGCCCCCACACCCAGCTTGTCCTTGATCTTGACCTCGATCTCGGTGGCGAGCATGGGGTTGTCCTTGAGGAACTGGCGGGCGTTCTCCTTGCCCTGGCCCAGCTGATCGCCCTCGTAGGTGTACCAGGCGCCGGACTTCTTGACGAAACCGTGCTCCACACCGAGGTCGATGATGCCACCCTCCTTGGAGATGCCGTGGCCGTACAGGATGTCGAACTCCGCCTGCTTGAAGGGCGGCGCCATCTTGTTCTTGACCACCTTGACCCGGGTGCGGTTGCCCACGGGCTCGGTGCCCTCCTTGAGGGTCTCGATGCGGCGCACGTCCAGCCGCACCGAGGCGTAGAACTTGAGCGCCTTGCCACCCGTGGTGGTCTCCGGCGAGCCGAAGAACACGCCGATCTTCTCGCGCAGCTGGTTGATGAAGATCGCGGTGGTGCCGGTGTTGTTGAGGGCACCGGTGATCTTGCGCAGCGCCTGCGACATGAGGCGCGCCTGCAGACCCACGTGGCTGTCACCCATCTCGCCCTCGATCTCCGCCTTGGGCACC
>CAZFEH010000064.1:0-7219 GCA_964517615.1 uncultured Demequinaceae bacterium | reverse complement strand
ACTCCCGGCTTGACGCCCACGGGTCCCAAGGTTGCGGTGCCGGAGATTCCCGAGGACGTCACGGCGTCCATGATGGACAAGGCCGCACGAGCGCGCCTGCGCACACTGTCCAAGGACAATGCGGAGGACGTGGGCCGGCACCTGGTCATGGCGGGTCAGCTGCTGGACACCGACCCCGAGCTCGCGTACCAGTATGCGCAGATCGCGCTGGAGCGCGGCGGGCGCGTCGACGTGGTCCGCGAGGCCGCGGCCATCACCGCCTACGCGACGGGCCGCTACGCGGAGGCGCTGCGCGAGTTTCGCACCGTGCGCCGCCTGAGCGGCACTCAGGAGCACCTGCCCCTGATGGCCGACTGTGAGCGCGGGTTGGGCCGTCCCGAGCGGGCCATCGCCATCTCGCAGGAGCCCGAGGCCGAAGCCCTGGGTCGCTATGGCAAGGCCGAGATGCAGTTGGTGGTCGCAGGCGCCCGCACCGATCTGGGCGAGCACGAGGCCGCTTTGGTGCTCCTCGAACACGCCGTGCCGGTGGCGCCTGAACAGCGCGTGCGCATCGACAGTGCCAGGGCCGATGTGCTCGAGGCGCTGGGCAGGACGGCCGAGGCCGAGGCATTGCGCGCGACCCTCGCGACCGTGGAGGAGTCCGAGCCGGAGGAGGACGAGGAAGTGGTGGTCTACGACCTGGTCGAGGAGGCCGATGCCACGGCCCCTGAGGACGAGTCCGGCACGGACGCCAGTTCCGACACAGACCCCAGCGCAGACACAGACCCCGGCCTCACCGACTACCTCACGGATGAGGAGCTCCTGGAGCTGGACGAATGAGCGAGTCGATGCTGCGCGGAAGCGACGCACCCCTCCAGGAGGCCTTCGACGCGGCCCTGGTGGATCTCGACGGCGTGGCATATCGCGGCCCGCACGCGATCCCCACGGCCCCGCCCGCGCTGGAGCGTGCCCGCCAAGCCGGCATGGGCATCGTCTTTGTCACCAACAACGCGAGCCGTGAGCCCGGGGAGGTGGCCGACCACCTCACGGAGTTGGGCATCCCCACCGACACACACGAGGTGCTCACCGCCGCACAGGCGGTCGCACGGCTGCTCATCGAGCACCTGCCGGGGGGTGCCCCGGTGCTGGCGATCGGCGGCAAGGGACTGTCTACCGCCCTCACGGAACAGGGGTTCTCCCTGGTCCACTCGGCGCGGGACAACCCCGCGGCCGTGGTGCAGGGCTTCGCCCCCGACCTGTCCTGGCGTGAGCTGGCGGAGGCCGCCTATGCCGTCCAGGCGGGCGCGCGGTACTTCGCCTCCAACCTGGACCTGACCCTGCCCAACGAGCGGGGGATCGCTCCGGGCAACGGCTCACTCGTGCAGACAGTGGTCACGGCCACGGGTATCCGTCCCCTCGCTGCCGGCAAACCCGAACCCACGATGTTTCACCAGGCAGCAGCCCAGATCGGCGCCTCTCGCCCCCTCGCCATCGGCGACAGGCTCGACACCGATCTCAAGGGTGCGCGGGCGGCGGGGATCCCGGGACTGCTGGTGCTCACGGGTGTGTCCCAGGCCCGCGACGTCGTTCTGGCCGCTCCCGACGAACGCCCCACCTACATCGGCGCCGACCTCACCTGCCTGGCCCACAGCCACCCCGCGCCACGCCGCGAGGGGCAGACATGGCACGTGGGGGAGGCCAGCGCGACGGTCATCGACGGGCGACTCGAGGTGGCGGGATCGGGCCAGCTGGACCGGTTGCGGGCGGCCTGCGCGGCCGCATGGGACGCCGTCGACCACGGTGGGTCCTTGGACGGTGGAAGCATCCCTGACTTGGGGGTAATCTCATAGACATGAGCGAATTCGAAGAGTGGCGCGATCACCTGGGTGAAGTGCACTATCCGCCGGAGGTGGAGAAGGCACTCAAGGCTGTTTCTGAGGTCCCCGAGGACCTCGCTCAGCAGGCCGAGTTCTTCGACAAGATCCAGGATTCGCTGTCGAGCCGACTGCGCGACGAGGCGTAGCCTCGTGCGGCTGGACCGCGCCGTCACGGCGCGGGGTCTGGCGCGCTCTCGGGCCCACGCACAGGACCTGATCGCGGCCGGGCAGGTCCGGGTGGACGGGCAGGTGTGCCTCAAGCCCTCCACCCCGGTGGGAGAGGGCACACACCTCGAGATTTCGGCCGATGCCGGGGCGCACTACGTCTCGCGGGCCGCCTTCAAGCTTGCGGGGGCCCTCGACGCCTGCGCCCCCCACGGTCTGAGCGTGGCCGGTCGGCATGCGCTCGATGCCGGCGCATCGACCGGTGGCTTCACGCAGGTGCTGCTGGAGCGTGGCGTCGCCCACGTGCTCGCGGTGGATGTGGGGCATGACCAGCTCGCTCCGCTCCTGCGTGAGGACCCGCGCGTGACCTCCGTGGAGGGTTTCAATCTGCGGCACCTGGGTCCCGACACGGACCTCGGCGTTCCCGCATCGCAGGTGAATCTGGTGGTGGCCGACCTCTCCTTCATCTCGCTCACCCTGGTCATCGATCCCCTCGTCTCCTTCGCGGCGCCGACGGCGGATTTTCTGCTCATGGTCAAGCCGCAGTTCGAGGTGGGGCGCCGGTGGCTCGACGGCCACGGGGTGGTGCACGACCCGGGCGCGCGGCGTGATGCCGTCGCCGCGGTGGTTGCGCACATGCGACGGGCCGGCCTGTTCATCCACAGGATCGACCGGAGCGCCTTGCCAGGTCCGGCAGGGAACAGGGAATACTTCGTGTGGGGCTGTGCGTCATGGCAGGCTAGTGGCGCGGGTCAACGGCCCGTGCTCGACGACGTCGCCGTCTCCGAGCATCTTGCGAACCTGGTGGAAGGTCTGTGATGGCACGGCGCATACTCCTGGTGCCCAATCCGCGGCGTGCCGACGCCGAAGCCGCCGCGCAGGTGGCCCGTGAGGCACTTGCCCGCCACGGTGTGGAGGCATGCACCGATCCTCGCGGTGCCCCGGTCGAGGCGGCATTGGTCTTCGGCGGCGACGGCACCATGCTGTACGCGGCGCAGTTGCTGCACGGCACGGATGCGCCCCTGCTGGGCGTGAACCTGGGCCACGTGGGCTTCTTGGCGGAGTTCGAGCGCGACGATGTGGCTCACGCCGTGGACCGCCTGGTCGCGGGCGACTACGACATCGAGGAGCGCGGCACGGTGGATGCCACCGTGTATCACGCCGACGGCACCACCGAGACCGGTTGGGCGCTCAATGACGCCACCGTGGAACGCGCGGACCTGCGCCGCACCGTGGACCTCGCGGTGGCCGTGGACGGTCACGCACTGTCGAGCTTCGGCTGCGACGGGATCGTCGTGGCGACCGCCACGGGCTCCACGGCCCATGCCTTCTCCGCCGGCGGGCCGGTCATCTGGCCCGACGTCGACGCCCTGCTCATGGTGCCGCTCGCCGCACACGCCCTCTTTGCCCGCCCGCTCGTGCTCGGCCCGCGCTCGCGTCTGGAGATCGACGTATTGGACGTCTCCGGTGTGGACGCGCTCGTGGTCTTCGACGGTGCTCGCACCATCAACGTGGAGCGCGGCGGTCGAGTCGAGGTGCGGGTGGGGGAGAGCAAGGTGCGCCTGGCCCGCATGTCCGATGCCCCCTTCACGGAGCGTCTGGTGCGCAAGTTCGCCCTGCCCACTGCGGGATGGCGGGCGAGCCGCGAGGCGCCACCTGCCCAGATGCCCTCCGCCGGCGAGTCGGCTTCCTGAGGGCCTGCCATGCTGCACGACTTGACCATCTCCGGACTGGGAGTCATCGATTCCGCCCGCCTGCCCCTGCGCGCCGGGCTCACGGTGCTCACCGGAGAAACCGGCGCGGGCAAGACGATGGTGCTCACCGGCCTCAACCTCATCCTGGGCGGCAAGGCCAGCGCCGACGCCGTGCGCACCGGCGCCGAGGAGGCGGTGGTGGAGGCGGTGCTGGACCTCCCGGCGGATTCCGACGCGGCCTTGGCCGTGGCCGAGGCCGGTGCGCGCGTCGACGAGGACGGCACCATCACGGTGACCCGCACCGTGGGCGCCACCACTCGCTCGCGGTCGATTCTGGGAGGGCGCACCGTGCCGCAGTCGCTGCTCGCGGAGGTCGCCGCACAGACCGTGACCGTCCACGGTCAGTCCGACCAGGTGCGGCTGCGCACCTCCGCGCGCCAGCGCGAAACACTCGACGACTACGCCGGCCCGGAGCATCGGGCGCTGCTGCTTGACTATCAGGCGGCGTGGCGTCAGTGGACGGCGGCCCGCGACGACCTGGAACGGCTGCAGGCGGGGGCGGGGCGCAGCCGCGAGGAGATCGCGCACCTGCGCGACGCGCTCGCCGCGATCGAGGCAGTGGACCCACACGAGGGCGAGGACGCCGCGCTCGCGGCCGAGGCACAGGTGCTCGACAACGTCGAGGCCGTGCGCGTGGGCCTGGCTGGCGCCCACGCGGCGCTCCTGGGAGAGGGTGATGCGGGGGCGCTCGGCGCCATCGAGGCCACTCGCCGATCGCTCACCGAGGCCGCGAGGCACGATGCCCGGCTCGAACCGCTCGTCGAGCGCCTCGCGGAGTTCTCCTACGGCGTCTCCGATGCCGCGACCGAGATCGCAGGGCATCTCGATGCCCTGGACGCCGACCCTGCCCGCCTCGATGCCGTGCACGAGCGGCGCGCCCAGCTGGCCTCCCTTGCCCGGCGCATCGGCGTGGGACTGGACCAGATCGCCGCCTTCTCGCAGCGCGCCGCGGCGGCCATTGCCGCAGACGACACGTGGGACGCGCAGCTCGCACAGCGCGCCCAGGAGGAACAGGCGCTGCGCGAGCGCCTCTCCGCACTCGCGCACGAGGTGAGCCGCTCCCGCACCGAGGCCGGTCGTCGTCTCGCGGCGAGCGTGAGGGAGGAGCTCGCAGGGCTGGCCATGCCCGACGCGGACTTCCGCGTGGAGGTCGCCCCGCAGGAACTGGGCCCCTCCGGTGGCGACGCCGTGTCCATGCTTCTTGCGGCGCATCCGGGAGCCGCGCCTCGACCCGTTTCGGACGCCGCATCGGGCGGCGAGCTCTCGCGCATCATGCTGGCCATCGAGGTGTCGCTCGCGGGCGTCCAGGCACAGCACCCTGGTGCCGGCTCCGTGACCCGCACCTTCGTCTTCGACGAGGTGGATGCCGGCGTGGGTGGACGCGCGGCCATCTCGGTGGGCGCGCGTCTGGCGCGCCTCGCACACACCCACCAGGTCATCGTGGTGACGCATCTGGCACAGGTGGCGGCCTACGCGACCACGCATGTGGTGGTGCGCAAGTCCACGGACGGCACCGTGACTGTCTCCGAGGTGAGGGAGGTCGCGGGTGAGGATCGCGTGGTCGAGATCGCGCGCCTGCTGTCCGGCCAAGAGGACTCGCATACCGCACGCGCCCACGCGCTTGAGCTCCTGGAGTCCGCCGTCGTGGCACCATGACTCACGTGAGCCCTCAACATCCCACCGCGTGGATCTCCGGCGAGATCACAGGCCCGTTGCGCTTCGATGCCCCTGGGCAGACCGTGGCGCGCCGGCTCGAAGCAGGCGACATCGCCGTGATCGATGTCCTGGATCTGGACACGGCCACGGCCCAGGCGCTGGTAGCCGGGAAGCCGCGCGCCGTGCTGAATCTGCGCACCTCCGTGTCGGGGCGCGTGCCCGCGGGGGGAGCACAGGCGCTGCTCGATGCGGGGATCGTGCTCGTGGACCAGGTGGACCAGGCCGTGACGAGCCTGCTGGACGGCACCGTCGCGTCGCTGACCCGCGACGCCGAGGAGTCCCTCACCCCGGCATCGGCCCCCGTGGTGCGCATCCAGGCGGGCGCACTGGATCTGACCGGTGCGCTCATGGATGCCGCGGCCGTGGCCGCCGCCCTGGAGCCCGTGTCTCGCGCGCTGCTGCCGCAGGCCAGCGCCTTCGCCGCCCAGACGGCGGAGGTGCTCGACCGGCTCGGCCCGCAGCTGGTCGGCGACGAGGATTTTCCGCTGGCGCTTGACCTCAATGGCCGCGATGTGGTGGTGGTGGCCCCCGGAGCCGACCACGAGGCGCAGTGGGCGAGCCTGCGTGCCTACGTGCGGGATCGCCGGCCCGTGGTGATCGCCGTGGGCCCCACTGCCGCTGTGGTGCATGAATCCAAGACCGCGGTGGACCTCCTGGTGGGAAGCCTCGAAGGGGTGCCCGATGCCGTGGTGACGGCGGCGAAGCAGACCCTGCTTCACGCTCCCGCGAGCCTGGGCGGCGTGGAGCGGGTGCAGCTGTCCCGCGCCCAGTCGCTGGGGATCACCCATGCGGTGACCGACCTGGAGATGGCCGCCGAGGATCTCGCGATACTGGTGGCTCATCACAGCGGGGCGCGCAGCATCGTGACCGTGGGCATTCCCGGCTCGCTCGAGGGATACCTCGACAGCACGCGTCCCGATGCCTCGGTGGGATTCCTGGTGCGCCTGCTCGCTGGTGACAGGCTGGTCGCAGCGCCCACGGCCGCCGCGTGGCATCGGGCCTCCGTTCCCGCCGCGCTCGTGGCGCTCATGATCTCGCTCGCCGTGGTGGCGCTCGGGGTGGCGCTGTGGCTCAACCCCGATGCGCACGCCTGGTTCGACAGCCTGTGGAACGGCGCGGTGGGTGCCGGATGAGAGGCGCACGAGGCGTAGCGCTGGGGGCCGCGGCGGCGGTCTTCGCGCTGGCGCTGGGACTGATCCTGGGGTCGGGGCCGCTGCGCGACCTGGTGCTGGGAGACTCCGGGGCACAGGCCGATGCGCTGCGCCGGGAGATCGCGGAGCGAGACGCGCGCATCGCCGCCGTGACGGATGAGCGGGACGCTCTGGCCCGGTATCAGGATGCGCTCACGCCGGCCCTCATCGCGGGCAGGCTTAAGGCACTGCCCGTGCTGCTCGTGCTCGATGCTGACCTCGCCCCCGAGCATGTCGAGGCACTCCTGGCCGCGGTCGACTCCGCAGGGGCGCAGATCGTCACCACGGTGACCTTGACTCCCACCTGGCACGACCCTGACCAGGCGGTGTTCCGTGCCGCGCTGGCCGACGAGCTCTCGGGTGAGATCTACGAGCCGCCCGCTGGTGCTTCGACGCAGCAGCTGCTCCACGTCGCGCTGCTGCAGGCGGTGGTGCCCTCGGCCGCCAAGCCCCCGGCACCCGTGGACGGCCTGGTGGACCCTGACGCCGTCTCCACCCAGTCGCAGGTGCTGCGCGATGTGTTGGAGCGCGCTGGCCT
>CAZFEH010000063.1:0-7251 GCA_964517615.1 uncultured Demequinaceae bacterium | reverse complement strand
CCAAAGATGACATGCTGGAGGCATCACCGCCGCTCCCAGCTCAAGGAGGAGACATGACGACTGCACCCTGGGCCGCCACGCCCTGGTCGTCCACCGCCCAGCCCGCCACGGACCAGGAGATCGACCAGATCGACCGCTGGTGGCGCGCATCCAACTACCTCAGCGTGGGCCAGATCTACCTGCTGGACAATCCGCTGCTGCGAGAGCCGCTGAGCCGCGACCACGTCAAGCCGCGCCTCGTGGGCCACTGGGGCACCACCCCCGGACTGAACTTCATCTACGCCCATCTCAACCGCGCCATCAAGGCTCGACTGCAGCCCACGATGTACATCATCGGTCCCGGACACGGCGGACCCGGCCTGGTGGCGGCATCGTTCCTCGACGGCACGTACACCGCGACCTATCCAGACATCTCCTACGACGAGGCGGGCATCAAGCGCCTGTTCAAGCAGTTCTCCTTTCCCGGCGGCATCCCCTCGCATGTGGCACCCGAGACGCCCGGCTCCATCCACGAGGGCGGAGAACTGGGCTACGCGCTGAGCCACGCCTATGGCGCCGCCTTCGACAACCCGGACCTGCTGGTGGCCGCCGTGGTGGGCGATGGAGAGGCCGAGACCGGCCCGCTGGCCACCTCCTGGCACTCCAACAAGTTCATCAATCCCGCGACCGACGGCGTGGTGCTGCCCATCCTGCATCTGAACGGCTTCAAGATCGCCAATCCCACGGTGCTGGCGCGCATCGACGATGATGAACTCGACCACCTGATGCGCGGCTACGGCCACACGCCGCACGTGTTCGTGGCGGGATTCGACGACGAACCACCCGAATCGATCCACCGTCGCTTTGCGGCGCTGCTCGATGAGGTGCTGGACCAGATCGCGACGATCAAGGCCCAGGCGGCGCAGGACCCGGATATGGCGCGGCCCGCGTGGCCCATGATCGTGCTGCGCACCCCCAAGGGCTGGACCTGCCCTCCCCAGATCGACGGCAAGAAGACGGAGGGCTCGTGGCGCTCCCACCAGGTGCCGCTGGCGAACGCCCGCGACACCGAGGAGCACCTGCACATCCTGGAGGACTGGTTGCGGTCCTACCGCCCGGAGGAACTCTTCGACGAGGCCGGGGCACCCGTGGCATCGGTCACCGACCTGGCACCCGCGGGAGACCTGCGCATGTCCGCCACCCCGCACGCCAACGGCGGCCTCCTGCTGCAGGACCTGCGCCTGCCGGACTTCGCGGACTACGCCGTGGAGGTCCCCCACCCCGGTGCCGCCATCGCAGAGGCCACCCGCGTGCTGGGCGACTACCTCGAAGGCGTCATGCGCGCCAACACCGACAACTTCCGGGTGTTCGCCCCCGATGAGCTCGCCTCCAACCGCATCCAGGCGGTCCTCAACGTCACCGACAAGGTCTGGAATGCCCGCATCGAGGACGACGACGACAACCTCGCACCCTCCGGCCGGGTCATCGAGATGCTGTCCGAGCATCAATGCCAGGGCTGGCTGGAGGGATATCTGCTCACGGGGCGCCACGGCCTGTTCACGTCCTACGAGGCGTTCATCCACATCGTGGACTCGATGTTCAACCAGCACGCCAAGTGGCTCAAGGTCTCCCGCGAACTGCCCTGGCGCCGCCCCATCGCCTCGCTCAACTATCTGCTGTCCTCCCACGTATGGCGCCAGGACCACAACGGCTTCTCGCACCAGGACCCCGGGTTCATCGACCACGTGGTCAACAAGAAGGCGGAGGTGGTGCGGGTGTACCTGCCGCCGGACGCCAACACCCTGCTGTCCACCTATGACCATTGCCTGCGTTCGCGCGACTACGTCAACGTGGTCATCGCCGGCAAGCAGCCGCAGGCCCAGTGGCTCACGATGGACCAGGCGATCGACCACTGCACCCGCGGCATCGGCATCTGGGACTTCGCCTCGACCGTGCCGTTGGGCGAGGAGCCCGATGTGGTGCTCGCCGGCGTCGGCGACGTGCCCACGCTCGAGGTGCTCGCCGCGATCGACATCATCCGGGAGGAGCTGCCCGACCTGAAGGTGCGCATGATCAACGTGGTGGACCTCATGCGCCTGCAGCCGCAGGAGGAGCACCCGCACGGCCTGCCGGACCGCGAGTTCGACCAGCTCTTCACCACGGACAAGCCCATCATCATGGCGTACCACGGCTACCCCTGGCTCATCCACCGCCTCACCTACCGTCGCCACGGCCACGACAACCTGCACGTGCGCGGCTACAAGGAGGAGGGCACCACCACCACGCCTTTCGACATGGCGATGCTCAACGACATCGACCGCTATCACCTGGTCATGGACGTGATCGACCGGGTGCCGCATCTGGGCACGCGGGTGGCCTCGCTGCGCCAGAAGCTCTTCGACAAGCGCCTGGAGGCCAAACGCTATGCCCGCGAGCACGGCGCGGACATCCCCGAGGTCAACGACTGGGTGTGGCCGGATGCCCGGGGCGAGGTGGACTTGGGAGTGTCCGCCGTCGCCGCCACGGGCGGTGACAACGAGTAGGGAGCGGATCGATCAGACCCGCGCACCCCGGCGCGCAGCACGGGACCGGGCGGTCCCGGCACGGGACTGTAGTCCCTGTGTGAGGCCGCGCCACCGTGCCTACCCTGTGACGGGAGGATCACCATGGAGCGCACCGTCACCATCACCGGCATGACCTGCGCCGGATGCGAGGAGACGGTCCGCGACGCGGTCCTGGACCTGCCCGGCGTGGACGAGGCGCGCGTCTCGGCCCGCCACGGCCGCGCGATCCTCGCCGGCCCCGACTTGCCCTCCGATGCCCAGGTGGGGGCGGCACTCGCGCCGACCCCCTACCGCATCGGCCGCAGCCCGTGGCTGACCCGCGACGGCCGGGTGTGGCACCAGGTGGCCATCGCCACCGCGGTGGTGAGCGTGGCCGCATGGGCGCTCGTCGCCTCCGGCGCCGCCCAGACCGTGAACTCGTGGACGGGGCTGGCCTCGTCGGGTTCCCTCGTGATGATCGCGCTGCTCGGCGTGGTCGCCTCCGTCTCCACCTGTGCGGCCGTCGTGGGTGCCGTCGCGATGGGGCTGGGCGCCTCCCTGCCCGCCGACGCCTCTCCCGCCACACGCTGGGGCACCCAGGCCGCGTTCAACATCGGCCGCGTGGTGGGCTTCGGCGTGCTGGGCGCGGTGATGGGGGCGGTGGGCTCGGCGCTGGCCCTCAAACCCGCCGTGATCGCGGTGGCCCTGATCGCGAGCGCCGTGGTGATGGCGCTCGTGGGCGTGCGGCTCACGGGAGTGTCCCCCCGCATCGCGCAGTGGCAGGTGAGCCTGCCCGCCCGGTGGGGACGATGGGCGCGACGGGATCAGAGCCCGCGTTCGGGCCAGGCCGGTTTCGTGCGCGCCGCGCTGCTGGGCGGCGCGACCTTTGTGCTGCCGTGCGGCTTCACCCAGGCCGTCCAGCTGTATGCGGTGGGAACGTCGAGCCCGGCGCAGGCCGCGCTCGTGATGGCGGTGTTCGCACTCGGCACCACACCCGGGCTCATGGCCCTGGGGCTGGCCTCCGCACTGCGCCTGCGCGGGATGACGACCCGTGCCGTGGGCGTGCTGGCGCTGGGCTTCGCGGGCGTAATCGCCGTGTCCGTGGTGCAGCCGTGGGTCGGCTCGTCCGGGCCGGCCCACGCGCCCCTCGCCTCGGCCCCCACGGACAACGTGGACATGGTGGATGGCGTGCAGCATGTGACCACCGAGATCACCCTGCGCGGCTACTCTCCGGCGGACACGGTGGTCTACGTGGGCGAGCCCGTGGAATGGACCTTCGTGCCTGCGGAGGTCTCGTGTGCCGGCATGCTGTACCTCGACTGGGCCGATGCCGGCCTGGTCAAGGCACTGTGGGAACCACAGACCGTGACCTTCACCCCCACCGAGGTGGGCGTCTACGAGTACGAATGCTGGATGGGCATGTACACGGGCACCTTCGCGGTGATCGAGCGGCCCCTATAGCCCCCGCAGGTACTCCCGGATGAGCGCAATGCCCGCGACGGACGCGGCATCGGCCACCGCCCGAGTCTGCGCGCGCAGGTCCCGCACGTCAAAGCCCCACCGCGCCAGATCGCCTGCATGGCCGATGAGCCAGCGCTCGATCGCCTCGGGATCCGCCTCGGGGTGGAACTGGAAGCCCAGCGAACGGCCGTGAGCGAAGGCCTGGCGCTCATTCGCCTCCGTGGACGCGAGCAGCACAGCCCCCTCCGGGAGGGTGAACGTGTCCTGGTGCCAGTGCAGCACAGGGGCGTCGGCGAGATGTCGCAGGGGTGTGGCGGCTGCCGCCTCGGTCAGGGTGACGGGCGCCCAGCCCACCTCCCGCTCACCTCGACTGAGACTCGCGCCCAGGGCTAGCGCCATGAGCTGCGCACCTAGGCAGATCCCCACCAGGGGGCGGCCACTGCGCAGCCGCTCGCCCACCAGGTGACGCACCTCGCCCGCTACGGGGTAGTGCTCTTCGTCGTCGGCGTCGATGGGGGCACCGAGCACCACGGCGAGGTCGGCATCCGCGAAGGGCGCGAGATCGTCCACCCCGGCATCGAGGTAGCGCACCTCATATCCGTGCGCGGCGATCTCGGCCTCCCACAGCCCCAGGTCCTCGAAGGCGACAAAGCGGATCACATCACAGCGCATGGGGCCAGCCTAGGGCCCCTGCCCTGCACCTTCGCTTGCCTGATCGGCGCCGGTCGCGCACAATGGACGGGGCCCTGTGGGCCTGCGTGTATCTACCTGGCGCCCCGCGTCCAAGGCGGCACTGTCTCAGAACGCCAGGAGGACCAGGTATGACGCAGCAGAATGCGCCTGAAGACGCGCCCAAAACCCGCATCGTCGCGCTCGCCGGCCCCAGTTTCTTCCCCATCGCACTCATCGCCCGCCTCCCGTTCGCGATGATGGTGGTGGGCGTCATGACGCTCGTGGTGACCGCGCGCGGCTCGCTGCACCTGGGCGGGTTGACCGCCGCCGTGGTGGGACTCACCACCGCCGCCTGCGGGCCCCTCATCGGCGCCGCGGCCGACCGTTGGGGTCAGCGCCCCGTGGTGCTCCTCGCGGGCCTGGGCAACGCGCTCGCCCTCTTCGCGATGGCGTGGATCGCCTTCAGCGGTGCCCCCGATGCCGCCGTGCTGGCCGTCGCCGTGGCCATCGGCGCGAGCGCGCCACAGGTGGCACCCATGTCCCGAGGTCGCCTCATGGATCTCATCAACCACCGGGTCGCCCACGAGCGCCGCCCGCGCCTCACCGCCAAAATCATGGCCTACGAGTCCGCAGCCGACGAGACCGTCTTCATCCTCGGCCCCTTCGTGGTGGGGCTGCTGGCGGTCCTGAGCCCCAAGGCGCCGCTCGTGGGCGCGGGCCTGCTCGCGATCGTGTTCGTCACGGCCTTCGCCCTGCATCGCAGCGCCTCCCCCGCGCACCATGCCGACGGCGCACGTCAGGCTCAGGCCCCCGCCCGCGACCTCGCCCGGCCCGCGCTCCTGGTCACCGTGGTCGGCGTCTTCCTGGTGGGGCTGCTCTTCGGCACCACCTACACCGCCCTCACCGCGCACATGACCGAACGCGGCGACCCCGCCCGCGCGGCGCTGCTGTATGGATTCATGGGCATCAGTTCGGCGATCGTGGCGCTCGCCTCCGGCTGGTTCTCGACGCGCTTCACGCCGCACGCACGGTGGCTTGCCTTCGCGGGCCTGCTGGCGGTGGGCACCGCCCTGTTCTGGCGAGCCGAGTCCGACACGGCCCTGGTGGTGGCGCTGCTCGTCATGGGAGCGGGCATCGGCCCCACGCTCGTGACGCAGTATCACCTGGGTTCCGACGTGAGCCCCGTGGGCCGCACGTCCACCGTGATGACGATGATGGGGGCGGCGATCACGGTGGGGCAGGCCCTGGCTTCGGCGACGATGGGCACCCTCGGCGAGTCTCGCGGTGCCGCGTCCGTCATGGTGTTCCCGCTCGCCACGGCACTGCTGCTGCTCGGGTGCGGCCTGCTCAGCAGGCAGGTGGACCGCAGGGAGGCGAACAGGCGGGCACGGGCATCGGCGGCCAAGAAGCCGGCAGCCCAAAAGCCGGCAGCCCAGAAGCCGACTGCGGCCTCTAGTGCGGCTGGTAAGGGCTGACCACCACGTCCACGCGCTGGAACTCCTTGAGGTCCGAATAGCCCGTGGTCGCCATCGAGCGCCGCAGGGCGCCCATGAGGTTGGTGGTGCCGTCCGCCCTGCTACCGGGGCCGAACAGGATCTCCTGGAGCGTGCCGACCGTGCCCACCTGCACCCGCTCGCCGCGCGGCAGCTCGGGGTGATGCGCCTCGGGCCCCCAGTGGAAGCCACCGCCGGGAGCCTCCTGGGCGCGCGCCAGAGCCGCGCCCAGCATGAAGGCGTCGGCACCGCAGGCGATGGCCTTGACCATGTCGCCGGAGCGGCCCAGGCCGCCGTCGGCGATCACGTGCACGTAGCGGCCACCCGATTCGTCGAGGTAGTCGCGGCGGGCAGCCGCGGCATCGGCCACCGCGGTGGCCATCGGCGCGTGGATGCCCAGCGAGGTGCGGGTGGTCTGCGCGGCACCGCCTCCGAAGCCCACGAGCACGCCCGCGGCGCCCGTGCGCATGAGGTGCAACGCGGCCTGGTAGGTCGACGCGCCGCCCACGATGACCGGCACGTCGAGCTCGTAGATGAACTTCTTGAGGTTGAGCGATGCGGTGGAGTCGCCGGAGACGTGCTCGGCGCTCACGGTGGTGCCGCGGATGACGAAGAGGTCCACACCCGCCTTGAGCACGGTCTGGTAGAACTCCTGGGTGCGGTGCGGAGACAGGGCGCCCGCCACCGTCACCCCGGCGTCGCGCACCTGGCCCAGCCGGGCGGCGATGAGTTCGGCCTGGATGGGCGCGCGGTAGATCTCCTGCATGCGCGCGGTGGCTGCGGCGGGCTCCAGCGCGGCGATCTCGGCCAGCATCGGCTCGGGGTTTTCGTAGCGGGTCCACAGGCCCTCGAGGTCCAGCACTCCCAGGCCGCCGGCCTGCCCCAGCGCGATGGCCGTGGCGGGGCTCATCACGGAGTCCATGGGTGCCGCGATCACGGGCAGCTCGAAGCGGAAGGCGTCGATCTGCCATGCGAGGGAGACGTGCTCGGTGTCGCGCGTGCGCCGTGAAGGCACCACCGCGACGTCGTCGAAGGAATAGGCGCGGCGACCGCGCTTGCCACGACCGATCTCGATCTCGTTGCTCACCACACCAGCCTACCGG
>CAZFEH010000062.1:0-7578 GCA_964517615.1 uncultured Demequinaceae bacterium | reverse complement strand
TTGCCGCAGCAATGTGACGCCGGGAAGGCACCACCCTGCTTAGGCTGAGTACATGTCGAAGCACCGCGAACGAGCTGCCGGCATCGTCGCCGGCATGACCACCAAGGACAAGATCGCCCTGACCTCCGGGGCGGACTTCTGGAACACGAAGGCTCTGCCCGGTGGCACCGGCATCATGCTCACCGACGGCCCGCATGGACTGCGCAAGCAGGCGGGTTCCGCCGACCATGTGGGCCTCGCGGATTCCGTCCCTGCGACCTGCTTCCCGCCTGCGGTGAATCTGGGTTCCACCTGGGACGCAGACCTGCTCGAGGAGGTGGGCGCCGCCCTGGGCCGCGAGTCGCGCGCCGAGAACGTGGGTGTGCTCCTGGGACCTGGACTCAACATCAAGCGCCATCCCGCCGGCGGCCGTTCCTTCGAGTACTTCTCGGAAGACCCCTACCTGTCGGGCAGGCTCGCGGCGGCCCTCACGCGCGGCATTCAGTCAGAGGGGGTGGGCGCCTGCCTCAAGCACTACGCCGTCAACAACCAGGAGTCTTCGCGGATGCGCGTCGACGCCGTAGTCGACGAGCGCACCCTGCGCGAGCTGTACCTGACCGGCTTTGAGATCGCGGTGCGCGAGGGCCGGCCGTGGACCGTCATGTCCGCCTACAACCAGGTCAACGGCACCCACGCGGGCGAGTCCCGGGAACTGCTCACCGAGATCCTGCGCGACGAGTGGGGCTTCGACGGCCTGGTGATGACCGACTGGCTCGCCACTTTCGATCGCACCCAGGCCATTCCTGCCGGCCTGGATCTGGAGATGCCGGGCTCCAGGGGCGCCTGGGACAAGGAGGTTGCGGCGGCACTCGACGCGGGCACCCTCAGCCCAGCGGACCTCGACCGGGCCGCGACCCGCGTCGCCGAGCTCATCCTGCGCGCCCAGGACGAACGCACCCAACGCGGTGCGGGCATCGTGGACTTCGCCGCGCATCACGACCTGGCACGCCGCGCGGCCGCCGCCGGTGCGGTGCTCCTCACCAACGACGGACTGCTTCCGCTCACCCCCAGCGGCACCATCGCCGTCATCGGCGCGTTCGCCGAGAGCCCTCGCTATCAGGGAGCGGGCTCCTCTCAGGTGACGCCGACGCGCCTGGACACCTTCTTGGAGTCCTTCCGCGAGCAGGTGGGTGCCGATGCCACGGTCACCTACGCACCCGGCTACGACGTGGCGACGGGCGAGGCGTCGAGCGACCAGCTCGCGGTGGCCCGGGACGTGGCTGCCGCCGCCGATGTGGTGGTGCTTCTGGTGGGCCTGCCCGCCATCTTGGAATCCGAGGGTTACGACCGCGCCACGCTCGCCCTGCCCGAGGGCCACGGACTCCTGGTGGAGACCGTGCTTGACGCCAACAATCGCACCGCCGTGGTGCTGTGCAATGGCGCCGCCGTGGAACTGCCGTGGGCGGACCGCCCTGCGGCGCTGCTGGAGGCCTACTTGGGTGGACAGGCAGCCGGTGGGGCACTCGCCGACATGGTGCTCGGCGTGGTCGAGCCCGGCGGACGGCTGGCGGAGTCCTTCCCCGAGCGGGGCGACCAGTTGGCCGCTGCGGAGAACTGGCCGGGCACCCCCACGCAGGTGGAGTACCGCGAGGGCCTGTATGTCGGCTATCGCTTCCATGACAGCGCCGAGGTCCCCGCCCGCTTCCCCTTTGGCCACGGCTTGGGCTACACCACCTTCTCCTACGGCAAGGCGAGTGCCAAGGTCACGGGAACGGGTGCGGACACCACCGTGACCGTCACGGTGACGGTCAAGAACACGGGTGCACGGGCGGGCTCCGAGGTGGTGCAGGTCTACGTGCGCGACCCCGAGGCCTCGCTGCGCAGGCCTGCCAAGGAACTCAAAGGCTTCGCCAAGGTGCACCTGGAGCCGGGCGCAAGCCAGCGCGTCAGCATCGTGCTGGATGCGCGCGCCTTCGCCGTGTGGGACACCGGTGTGCATGGCTGGGTGATCGAGGCCCGCCAGGTAGAGGTTCTGGTCGGGTCCTCCTCGGTCGATATCCGCGGCACCGCCGCCGTGACCATCGCCTCGGAGCAGACCGTCTCCGCCCCGGCCAGAGCAGCAGGCATGGAGTCTTCAGGCAACCCCAGGGGCTTCGTGGCGAACGATGCCGAGTTCGCCTCTGTGCTGGGCCGCGAGATTCCCACGCCCCGGCCGCTCCTGCCCTTCACGATCGACTCGACCGTCGGCGATCTGCAGCAGACGATGCTGGGGCGCTTTGTGGCCAAGAAGGTGGTGGGTGCGGCCGGCTCGGCGTTCGGCGATGACGTCGATGAGCAGTCAGCCGCCATTTGGGAGGCGATGCTGCGGGAGATGCCCCTGCGCGGGATCTCGATGGCCTCCCAGGGGCGCTTGGACATGATCCAGTTGCGCCGCCTGGTGAGGCTCCTCAATGCGACTCGCTGGCTTCGCTGACCCCCAGGCAGTTCGCCCCTGTGTCACCGGTCGAGGCTAGCCTGACCGTGTGACCGTCGATCAGGAAGTCGACACCGGCCGAAGGGAGGACTCCTCATGGGCGATGACCGGCGCAATCCCCTGATCAGGGGCCTCGCCATCTTCGGTGCCTACAAGGCTGCCGAGAAGGTCCTGGGCCAGAACTCCACCTCGTCGCCTCAACCGCGCCTCCAACCACAGATTCCGCCGCAACTGCCTGCCGCCGTGAGTGACACCGCATCAGCAGACTCCACCACCGGGGACCCCTTCACGGACTCGCCTGATGAACCCCCCGAGCCGCGCCCCTGGAACGACAAGGCCGCGCTCTCGTTGCTCCTCGGCATTGTCGGGTCCGTGCTGTGCGGGCTATGGTTCGTGGCCGTTCCGCTGGGCGTGGCAAGCGTGCTGTGGGGCATTGGCGGGATGGTGGACGTGCGTGTCAAGGGCGGGTTCGTGATGGCGCTCTTTGGCATCCTGGCTGGCCTCAACGCTATGGCATCGAGTGTGGCACTCTCCGTGATCACGTAGGCACTATCGGCCTACCCACGCCAGGCGACCGAGCAGAAAACCATCCCGCGCCCGAGCAAACAGACGTAGCCTGGGGGCATGAGTGCTGACGCCATCACGCCCACCATCACCACCACCGGCTCCGGCTCGGTCTCGGCGACGCCCGACCGGGCGCGCATCCGCATCGGCTGTCAGGCGAGCCGCCCCACCGTGGCCGATGCCGTGGCCACGTCATCTGCAGCCGTCACCCGGGTGCGCGCCGCACTCGACGCCCGTGGCATCGGCGCCAAGGATTCGGCATCGGGGCGCGTGTCCATCTCCACGCAGGAGCAGTGGGAGAACAACGTCTCGCGCATCATCGGCTACCAGGCGGAGCACCGGATCACCATCACCGTGAGCGCCGTGGACGAGGTGGGCTCGGTGCTGGGCGAGGTCGTGGCCGCCGCGGGCGACACGCTGCGCCTGTATGGCGTGGAGTTCGAGCTGGCCGACGATGCCGCGGTCCGCAAGGAGGCCAGGAAGGATGCCTTCGGCCAGGCACTTGAGGTGGCTCAGGAGTATGCCGCGCTCGCCGGCAGGACCCTGGGCGCGGTCCTCCGCGTCAACGAGGGCCAGCAGGACACGCCGATCCCCAGCCCCAAGGTGCGCATGGCCGCCTTCGCGGCGGCCGACTCGGCTCCCGTTCCCGTCGCGCCCGACGCGGTGGAGGCCAGCGCTACCGTGACCGTCACGTGGGAACTGGTGTAGGGACCTGCCCGGCAGACCCCAGCACCCGGCGTCTCAGTAGGGCTCGACGTCGATGATGTCCGAGTCATCGTCGGTGTCCCGAGGAGCATGCCCCGGAGCCTGGTGCGCGCCACCCGCAATGCGCGCCTCCCACTGATGCTTCTCCCGGAAGACCAGCGTGGTGAGGACAATCCACACCCCGGCGTCGTCCGCGAGCCCGAGGGGACCGAAGAAGAATTCGGGGATGAAGTCCCACGGCGAGATGGTGTAGATCAGGGCCGCGACGGCAGTCAGCCACGTCCACCCGGACACCTTGTACTCGCCCCTGCGCACCGCGCGAAAGAAGGCTCCCCAACCCATGCTGCACCTCCCGTTTCCCGCTATCTCGCGCCCGAACATCGGCGCGAGGCATACACCCCGAGACTCCAGCGTAACGGAGACCCTGTTCCCTGTCCCTCGGGTGCGTTTCTCGCTAGAGTGCGAACAATCGCGCGGGTGCGCGGGGATCGCATAGCACCGACCGTGCAAAGGAGCACGCATGAGCATGTTCACCTGGAAACTCCATGGCGACGGCAAGAGGGTTGCCGCCACCGCCGCCGTCGCCCCCGACGAGCGCCTCACCTACCCTCGAACCTTCGGCATCGGCGCCCAGCACGTGCTGGCGATGATGGGCTCCACCCTGCTGGTTCCTGCCATCACCGGCCTGCCTGCCGCCACCACCTTGTTCTTCAGCGCCGTGGGCACCGCCCTGTTCCTGCTGATCACGGGCAACAAGGTCCCCAGCTACCTGGGCTCCAGCTTTGCCTTCATCGCGCCGCTGGCCGCGGCAGGCGTCACCTCAGGAGGCGGACCCCTTGACGCGGCGACCATCGGCCGCGGCCTGGGTGGCGTGGTGCTCGCCGGTGTGCTGCTCGCCATCGTGGGTGCCGTGGCCAACTTCGCGGGAGTGAAGTGGATCGAAGTGGTCATGCCGCCGGTGGTCACCGGCGCCATCGTCGCGCTGATCGGCCTCAACCTGGCCGGCGCGGCCAAGGGCATGTGGACGGCGAGCCCGTGGACGGCGCTCGTCACCCTCACCGCGGTGCTGTTGAGCATGGTGATCTTCAAGGGCTTCCTGGGGCGCATCGCCATCCTGGTGGGTGCGCTCGTGGGCGTGATCTTCTCCGCGCTGCGCGGGGAGTGGAGTGCCCCGCTGGAAGGCTTTGGCGGCCAGTCCGCGCTCGAGGTCATCGGCGCGGCCGACTGGTTCGGCGTGCCCACCTTCCACACCCCCACCTTTGAGGGGTCGGTGCTTGTGGCCTTTGTGCCCGTGGTGCTCATCCTCATCGCCGAGAACATCGGCCACGTGAAGTCCGTCGCGGCGATGACCGGTCGCAACCTCGACGCACAGACAGGCAAGGCGCTCTTCGCCGATGGCGTGGCCACCACGCTCGCCGGTGTGGGCGGCGGTTCGGGCACCACCACGTACGCCGAGAACATCGGCGTGATGGCGGCCACCCGGGTGTATTCGACGCTGGCCTACTGGGCCGCCGCGGTAGTGGCTCTCGTCCTGTCCATGGTGCCCAAGTTCGGTGCGCTCGTCGCGGTGCTGCCCGTCGGCATTCTGGGTGGCCTCGCCACCTTGCTGTTCGGCCTGATCGGCATGCTGGGCGCCCGCATCTGGGTGGAGAACAAGGTGGACTTCACCAACCCCATCAACCTGGTGACCGCCTCGGTGGCGCTCATCGTAGGCATCGCGGACTACACCGCGCAGGCCGGATCGATGGTCTTCAACGGCATCGCGCTGGGCTCGATCGCCGCGCTGGTGATCTACCACGGCCTGGGATTCGCCGCGAAGCTGCGTGGTGGGGCCGAGGTGCCGCTCTCCGCAGCCACCGAGCCGGAGGACATCCAGCGCAGGTAGCCCTCTCCCGGCTCACCGTTCTCTGCGAATCCGCAGAAAACAGCGAAAGATGGGGTGAACTTTGACTGTTTTCTGAGTCTAGAGCACCTCGCGCAGCACGCCCGTGCGCACATCGAAGACGAAGCCGCGCACCTGGCTCGTGTCCACCAGGAAGGGGCAGCGACGGATGCGTTCCATCGACTGACGCAGATCCGCATCGAGGTCCACAAAGGACTCGGGGCTCCACATGGGCTTGAGGCCGGTCTCCTGGAGCAGCTGGTTGCGCAACTCGTCGTCGGTGAACGTCAACGCACCGCAGTTGCTGTGGTGCACCAGGATGATCTCCCGCGTGCCCAGCATCCGCTGCGAGATGGTGAGCGAGCGGATCACATCGTCGGTCACCACGCCCCCGGCATTGCGGATGATGTGCGCATCACCGATGTCCAGACCCAGCATGGCGAAGGTGTCCAGACGCGAGTCCATGCAGGCCACAATCGCCAACTGCTTGGTGGGTCGCAGCTGTCGATCAGGAATGTACTGCGCCGCATACTCGCGGTTGTTCTCCAGCAACTGGTCCGTGATTCCCAT
Source organism: uncultured Demequinaceae bacterium (assembly GCA_964517615.1). Lineage (GTDB taxonomy): Bacteria > Actinomycetota > Actinomycetes > Actinomycetales > Demequinaceae > Demequina. The sequence goes on along the minus strand of CAZFEH010000062.1, from coordinate 1,405 downwards.
GGCTCTCCTTGAGGTCGCGCCTCCCGGCGGTACGTATGCGGATGAAGGGTCCGCTTGGTCAGGTTACGCCCCGCTCCGGGCTAGTCGATGACTGCGTCGACCTGGATCTCCACCTTGTAGCGGGGGTCGGCCATCGCGGCTACCTGCACGATGGTCGCGGCGGGACGCACCGCGTCGAACGCCTCGCGGTGCGCGCGGGCGATCAGGTCCAGGTCGCCCATGTCGGCGACGTACGCGACGGTGCGCACCACATCGGACAAGGTGGCACCGGCCTTGACCAGTGCGGCCTCGATCACCTCGAGGGCGTCCTTGGCCTGCACGTAGGCGTCGCCGTCAATGGCACTGTCACGGCAGCACGAGCCCGACACCGCAATGGTGTTGCCCACGCGCACGGCACGGGAGTAGCCGTAGACGTCTTCGAACTTGCCGCCGGAAGGAAAGGTCTGTCGCATGGTCAGATCATTCCATGACCGGGCACGTGGCCGTGGACACCTAGCGACGCGAAGAGGCCACCACGTCGGCGTACCACCGCGCCGACGGCTTGGGCTCGCGTGCGAACGAGACGGGGTCCACCGCCACCAGGCCGAACACGGGGGCGTAGCCGTGCGCCCACTCGAAGTTGTCCAGCAGGCTCCAGGCGAAGAAGCCGCGCACATCCACACCATCGTCCATCGCGGCCCGCAAGGCCCGCAGCGAACGTGAGTAGTACTCGATGCGCTCGGCATCGTCGGCCGCAGCCACGCCGTTCTCGGTGACGATGATGGGCACACCGGCCTGCTTGGCCGCCACGCGCACCGTGCTACCCAGTGCCTCGGGAGAGAAGGTCCAGTTCATCTGAGTCACGCGCGTGCCCTCGGGCCGGGGGATGGGGTGGAAGTTCGCGTCCATGTGCTCGGTGTTGTAGGTCTGGACGCCGATGTAGTCGTCACCGCGCGCGGCCTCCAGGTAGGCACCGGCAAAGAGGTAGGCGAACTGGGCTGCGGGGCCGTCGGCGGGAACCTCGGTGAGGTGGACGCCCTCGGAGTCGAGGGTGCCGTCCTCATGGATCACGAAGTCCACGATGGCGAGCGTGAGGCCCACAGGGAAGCTGCCGGGACCTGCCTTGATCACCTCGCGGGCGCGATGGTGCGCCTGGACGAAGTGGGTGGTGGCCGCGCTGGCCCCCTCGAAGTCGTCCTTGTGACCGGGAGGGAACTCGCCACTGACGTAGCCGTTGAGGGCCACCACATTGGGTTCGTTGAAGGTCGCGGCGAGGTCGATGAGGTCACCCAGGTGCTTGGTGGCGATGTCCACGTAGCGCGCGAACCACTCGACGATGTGGGGGTTGGTCCAGCCGCCCTGCTGTGCGGCCCACTGCGGGGTGGTGAAGTGGTGGAAGGTCACCGCGTTCTTGAGGCCCATCTCG
>CAZFEH010000061.1:259-7664 GCA_964517615.1 uncultured Demequinaceae bacterium | reverse complement strand
GGCACCCGCGGCCGACGCCGTGCCTGCCGGCGGAGCCAGCGGCTACGTCACGCCGATCGTCCGCAAGCTCGCCTCCGAGCGCGGCATCGACCTCGCTTCCGTGACGGGAACCGGAGTGGGCGGACGCATCCGCAAGGAGGACGTCCTCGCCGCCCAACCCACCCCGGCATCGGCCGCACCCGCCGATTCCACCACCCCGGCAGCCGCCACGGCGCAGCCCGCCCCGGCATCGGCTCCCGCGGCAGCCAACCCGCTGCGCGGCCAGACCGTCAAGATGACCCGCATCCGCAAGGTCACCGCGGACAAGATGATGGAGTCCCTGCACGGTATGGCGCAGCTGACCTCCGTGGTCGAGGTGGACTGCTCCGCGATCTGGAACCTGCGCGCCAAGGCCAAGGACGCCTTCGAGGCCCGCGAAGGCGTCAAGCTGTCCTTCCTGCCGTTCTTCACCAAGGCGGTCGCGGAGGCGCTCGCGGAGCACTCCAACATCAACGCCTCGATCGTGGACGATTCGATCGTCTACCACGCCAGTGTGAACCTCTCGCTCGCGGTGGACACCCCCAAGGGCCTCATGCTCCCCACGCTGCGGGACGCGGACGCCAAGTCGCTCGCGGATCATGCACGAGGCATCGCGGATCTCGCGGGCCGTGCCCGCAACGGCGGCCTCACGGCGGACGAGATCTCCGGCGGCACCTTCTCGGTGACCAACACGGGATCGCTCGGAACGCTCTTCGATACTCCCGTGGTGCCGGCCCCGCAGGCGGGCATCCTCGCCACGTGTGCGATCGTCAAGCGCGCCGCGGTGGTCCGTGGCCCCCAGGGCGAGGACGTCATCTCGGTGCGCCCCATGTGCTACCTGCCGCTGTCCTACGACCACCGCCTGGTGGATGGTGCGGACGCGGCCCGCTTCCTGCAGAGCGTGAAGAAGCGCATCGAGGAAGGCGCCTTCGAGCAGGAGCTGGGACTCTAGGACATGCATGTCCTGGTGTCGGGAGCGTCGGGCCTGATCGGCTCGGCGCTCTCGGCGTCTTTGCGGGCGGACGGACACCGCGTGGTCGCCCTCGTGCGGCGCGAGGCTCATGGCCCCGACGAGTCCCGCTGGGACCCCGAGGCCGGTCTCCTCGACGTCGACGCCGTGCATGCCGCCGATGCGGTGGTCAACCTCGCGGGCGCGTCCATCGGCGACAAGCGGCTCACCCCTGCGTACAAGAAGGTGGTGCTGCAGTCCCGGCTCGACTCCACCCGACTCATCGCCGGCGCATTGGCCACCCAGGGCTCAGGCGTGCTCATCCAAGGCTCCGCCATGGGCTACTACGGGGATCGCGGCACCGAGCCCCTGCCCGAGGATGCCGGGCCGGGTGGGACCTTTCTCGCGGACATCGTGACCCAGTGGGAGGCCGCCGCCCAGCCCGCGGCCGATGCCGGGGTGCGGGTCGCGTACAGCCGCACGGGTCTGGTGCTGAGCGACCACGGAGGGTTCGCCCAGCGGCTGATCCCGCTCGTGCGCCGGGGCCTGCTCGGCGGGCTGGGACCGGGAACCGCCGTGCACTCGTGGATCGCGCTTGAGGATCAGGTGGCGGCGCTGCGGTTCCTCATCGCCTCGGACGTGCACGGGCCGGTCAACATGATCTCGCCCCACCCGATCCCCAATGCGGAGTTCATCGCCGCGATGGCCCGGGCCTTCGGCAAGAAGCCCGGGATCAAGGTGCCCTCATGGGCGCTGAAACTCGCCATCGGCGACGCCGTGGTGGACCTGCTCAGTTCGCAGCGCGGCGTGCCGCAGGTGCTTCTCAACGACGGCTTCACGTGGCAGTTCCCGGAGATCGAGGGCGCCGCGCGCCACGTCGCCGCGCGTTCCTAGGCCGCGCCCGGCACCGCCTCGACGCCCCCAATCTGCCAGCCCTGCCTACCCCATCGCAGGTCCAGCATCACGGTCTGCTCGACCGTGGGCTGCGCGGTCACCAGGCCCTGCTGCACCACGAGGTGGGGGCCGAGCACGTACTTCAGTTCCACTCTGGCCCCGGAGGGGCCTGCCGCCACCTGCCTGGATTCCACGCGCATGATGCGCAGGCCTCGCACCGAGACCTGCGCATCGGAGAGCGCCTGTGCGAGCCCCTCCACCTCCATGCCCGCGACCGAGCCGTCCACCGTGGTGGCGCGCAATGCCTCGGCATCGCCGCGCACGATGGCGCCATATCTGGCGAAGGTCAGATCCACCGCCGCCTGGGCCGGAGCCTGCCGTGTCGGCACGCCTCCGCTCATGTGCCCAGGCATCGCCTCGGGCGTGTGCCCTGCGCTCACCGCGCCCCATACGATGGGGCCCCACCATGCCGCCGCGAGGGTCGCCGCCGCCAGCCCCGCACCCACCCACGCGGCCATGCGGCCCCGGCGCACGAGCCAGCGACGCATCGCCCACCCCGGCGGCGGGTCCCGCCGCAGGGTGCGGTCTGCGCCGGGCGCGGCACGTGCTCGCAGTGCCCCCGCCACGCCCACGGCAGGCCGGTCGATGGGTGCGGGCGGCGCGCACGCGGCCAAGGCCCGTGCCGCCAGGGCGGCGGAGGGTCTTACGGCGGGGTCGGCATGCAGCATGGGCGCGATCCACGGCCCCAGGTGCTCCGCATCGGCCGCGCGCACGGCCTGCTCCAGGACCCGTCCCAGCGCGTACACGTCACCCGGCGCGCTGGCCCCGGCGGCCCGCTCTGGTGCAGCGAATCCGGGTGTGCCCTGCTCTGCGGGTGCGGCGCCCAGCATCGTGTCCACCAGCCAGAGACGGTCACCACCCACCAGCACATTGCCCGGCGCGACGTCGCCGTGCGCCAGGCCGGCGCGATGCATCGCCGCCAGGGCATCGGCCACGGCAATGCCCAGCGTCACGCACTCCCCCAACCGCAAGCCTCCCCGCAGCGTCATGACAGACGCGAGGCTGTCTCCATCGAGGCGGGGCATGGCCGCCACGACCGTGCCATCCGCGAGGGTGCCCACGGCATCGGGCGTCAGCACCGCCGGGTGACACAGCCCCTCCAGTGCGGCCGCGCGGTCGCGCGCCCACGCCAGCGCGGCATCGCCGTGTCCGAGGCGGCGCATGAGGGCATCTCCGATGAGCGAGGGTTCGAAAGTCATCACCCTTCGAGAGTGTCACGGCAGGCACGCCCCGGGACGGTTATCCACAGGGTGACTTTCACCGCGAGGGTCGCGGCGCGTCACCGGCCCCAGCGCACGGGGTTAGCCTGGAAGCCTATGAACGCCACGTGGGACATCCAGCGCTGGGATCTGGGGACCCGACTCATCCCCTATCAGGACGCGTGGGACGAGCAGCGCAGGCAGCATGCCGAAGTGGTGGCCGGAGGCCGCGACCGGGTGCTGCTGCTCGAGCACGAGAGCGTCTACACCGCGGGCAAGCGCACCGCGAGCTGGGACCGCCCCGTGGACGGCACCCCCGTGGTGGACGTGGATCGCGGCGGCAAGATCACGTGGCACGGCCCCGGACAGCTCGTCGGCTACCCCCTGGTGCGGCTAGCGGAGCCGATCGACGTGGTCCGCTACGTGCGCCAGCTGGAGCAGGCGATCATGGACGTGTGCGCGCAGCTGGGCCTGGAGACCATGCGCGTCGAGGACCGCTCAGGCGTGTGGCTGCCCGCGAGTGGCCTGCACCGCGAGCGCAAGGTGTGCGCCATCGGCGTGCGCGTAGCCAAGGGTGTGACCATGCATGGCTTCGCCCTCAACTGCAATGCGGATCTGGCGGCCTTCGGGCAGATCGTGCCCTGCGGCATTTCCGACGCCGATGTCACCACGCTCAGCATGGAACTGGGGCATGAAGTCACCATCGCCGACGTTGTCCCCACCGTGGAGCAATGCCTCGAAGACGCGCTCGGCGTCGTACGCTGGTCCGTGGCGTCTACCGCCGCCACCCCTGTCACTGACCTGACCAAGGAGACCGTGTGACGATCGCTCCCGAGGGCCGCAAGATGCTTCGCGTCGAGGCCCGCAACGCCCAGGTGCCCATCGAGCGCAAGCCCGAGTGGATCCGCACCACCGCCACCATGGGCCCGGAGTATCGCGAACTCAAATCCCTGGTCAAGACCGGTTCCCTGCACACGGTGTGCGAGGAGGCCGGCTGCCCCAACATCTTCGAATGCTGGGAGGACCGGGAGGCCACGTTCCTCATCGGCGGGGATCAGTGCACGCGCCGCTGCGACTTCTGCCAGATCGACACCGGCAAGCCCGCGGACTACGACATCGACGAGCCGCGACGCGTGGCCGAGTCCGTGCAGCAGATGGGCCTCAAGTACGCGACCGTGACCGGCGTGGCCCGTGACGACCTTCCCGACGGCGGGGCGTGGCTCTACGCGGAGACCGTGCGGCAGATCCACGGCCTGGGTCAGGGCACCGGCGTGGAACTGCTCATCCCGGACTTCAATGCGGACCGCGACCAGTTGGCCGAGGTGTTCTCCTCCCGCCCCGAGGTGCTCGCCCACAACCTGGAGACGGTGCCGCGGGTGTTCAAGCGCATCCGCCCGGCGTTCCGCTATGAGCGCTCGCTCGAGGTGCTCACGCTCGCGCAGGCCGAAGGCCTGGTCACCAAGTCCAATCTGATCCTGGGGATGGGCGAGACCTTCGACGAGGTGGTGCAGGCGCTGCGCGACCTGCACGAGGCCGGCTGCGATCTCATCACCATCACCCAGTACCTGCGCCCCAGCCCGCGCCACCATCCCGTGGATCGCTGGGTCAAGCCCCAGGAGTTCGTGGACCTGTCCGAGGCGGCCGAGGAGATGGGGTTCCTGGGCGTCATGTCCGGGCCGCTCGTGCGCTCCTCGTACCGGGCCGGGCGGCTGTGGGGTCAGGCGATGACCCGCAAGGGCCGCGAGATCCCCGCAGCACTGAGCCACTTGGCGGAGCCGACGACCGCGCGCCAGGAGGCCTCGGCGCTGCTGCTCAAGCACCCCCTGCTGGGTTAGTCCTCACCCGCCTGGGCCGCGCACCTGCGCGGATCGGCGTCGGCGACACCACCGCACCGCACTAGAATGGCCGCATCATGGCCAAGCAGACCAATACCCCTCCCAAGCAGCGCTGGTACAAGCTGATCGCGCAGGCTTACAAGATCACCGCCCGCTACGACAAGGCCCTGTTGCCGCTGCTCCTCATCACCTTTGTGGTGGTGGCCGGCGCGGGCGTGGCCATCGGTCTCGCGATGGGCACCACGGCGACCATCGTGTACGGCTCGATCTCGGGCGTGCTGTTCGGTGTGCTCGCGGCGATGTTCCTGCTCACCCGCCGATTCGAGCGCACCATGCACGCGCAGTTGGAGAATCAGATGGGCGGCTCGCTCGCGGTGGCTCAGACCATCCGCATGGGGTGGACCTTTGCCGACGAGCCCGTCGCCATCGACCCCCGTACCCAGGCCGTGGTGTTCCAGGGCGTGGGCAAGGGCGGCATCGTGCTGCTGGCCGAGGGCACGGGGTCGCGCAAGCTCGTGGAGACCACCAAGTCGCGCTTCACCAAGCTTGCGCCTGGCGTGCCCATCACCCCCATCTACGTGGGCAAGCGCGAAGGCGAGGTGCCGCACAAGAAGGTGGTGCGCGCCATCCGCTCCGTGACCCGTCAGACCTACGGCTTCGGCCTGCGCAAGGGTCTCTCCGGCGCCGAGCAGCTGGCGGTGCGCAACCGTCTCAAGGCGCTGGGCGGCCCCCGCGTGCCCGTGCCCAAGGGCATCGACCCCCTCAAGGCCCGCGCCGACCGCAAGGGTCTCAAGGGGCGCTAGGACGTCCCCTCGTCCAGCGTGATGACGATCTCGCCGCTGGAGTGATCCACGCGCACCCCTGAGAAGTGCGTGAGGGTGGCCTCCACCAGCGCGTGCGAGGTGTGCATCTGCCCCATCGCCACCGCCCGGCAGCCTGCCGCCCGTGCGGCCTGAATCCCGGCATCGGTGTCCTCGAACACCAGGCAGCGCTCGGGCGGCGTGGTGAGCGCGAAGGCCGCCGTGAGGTACCCCTCCGGGTCCGGCTTGCCGTAGAGCACGTCCTGCGCGCCGATGAGCACGTCGGGGACCTCGATGCCGACGCCCGTCAGGCGCGCGTGCGCCGGCTCCCGCAAGGCCGAGGTCACCACGGCCCAGCGCCCGCGCGGCAGGGCCTGGGTGAAGGCCACGGCGCCAGGGATCGCGGTGGACTCGTGGAAGCGCGTCGCCTCCGCGTGGTGGATGTGCTCCTCCCAGTGCGCAATGGCATCGGGCGCGAAGGCCGCGATCGTGTCACGACTGGGACGTCCGTGGGCGAAGGCGATGACCTCCTCTGCCTCGATCCCCAGCTCCAGGGCGAACTCTGTCCACACCTGCTCCACCAGGGCGTTGGAGTCCACCAGGGTGCCGTCCATGTCGAGCAGGACAGCATCGGCGCGTAGCACGGTCATGGCGCCATCCTAGGCTCGACGCGCGTGGCCACCGGGCCTGCGCGTCACCCGAGATTCGTAACACCCTCGTAACATTCGCACAACGCCAGGGCAACGCCTTGGCCCTAGGGTGAGAGGCAGCCGATCCCGGCCAGACCTTAAGTCAAGAGGAGCATTCCGTGTTCAAGACCGCCGAAGAGGCGCTCGCTTACGTCAAGAAGGAGGACGTCAAGTTCGTTGACATCCGCTTCTGCGACCTGCCGGGCGTGATGCAGCACTTCAACATCCCCGCCTCGCAGTTCACCGAGGACATCTTCACCGAGGGCGCCATGTTCGACGGCTCCTCGATTCGCGGCTTCCAGGCGATCAACGAGTCGGACATGAAGCTGCTGCCCGACGTCGCCACCGCGTACATCGACCCGTTCCGCACGCAGAAGACGCTCGTCATCAACTTCTCCATCGTGGACCCCTTCACCAACGAGCCCTACTCGCGTGACCCCCGCAACGTGGCCGCGAAGGCCGAGGCGTACCTCAAGTCCACCGGCATCGGCGACACCGCCTACTTCGCCCCCGAGGCGGAGTTCTTCATCTTCGACTCCGTGCGCTTTGCCACCAACCAGCACGAGGGCTATTACCACATCGACTCCTCCGAGGCCGCGTGGAACACCGGCGTGGAGTACGAGGAGGACGGCAGCCCCAACCGCGGCTACAAGACCCGCTACAAGGGCGGCTACTTCCCCGTGAGCCCCGCCGACCAGTTCGCCGACCTGCGCGACGAGATGGTGCGGGTGCTGGGCGAGGTGGGCCTTGACGTGGAGCGCGCGCACCACGAGGTGGGCACCGCCGGTCAGCAGGAAGTGAACTACCGCTTCAACACGCTGCTGCACTCCGCCGATGACATCATGAAGTTCAAGTACATCATCAAGAACGTGGCGTGGGAGGCCGGCAAGACCGTGACCTTCATGCCCAAGCCGCTCTTCGGTGACAACGGCTCCGGCATGCACGTGCACCAGTCCGTGTG
>CAZFEH010000061.1:0-222 GCA_964517615.1 uncultured Demequinaceae bacterium | reverse complement strand
CTGTCCGACACCGCCCGCTGGTACATCGGCGGCATCCTGAAGCACGCCCCCTCGCTGCTGGCGTTCACCAACCCCACGGTGAACTCGTACCACCGCCTGGTGCCCGGCTACGAGGCCCCCGTGAACCTCGTGTACTCGGCCCGCAACCGCTCCGCCGCGGTGCGCATCCCGATCACGGGTTCCAACCCCAAGGCCAAGCGCATCGAGTTCCGCGCGCCCGAC
>CAZFEH010000060.1:0-8393 GCA_964517615.1 uncultured Demequinaceae bacterium | reverse complement strand
GGTCCGGTCGGTGCAGGGGCTCAGGTGAGTTGGTCCGATATCTCGAGCCACCGCTCCTCAAGCATCCCGGCCTCGTCCTCCAGCGCGGTGATCGTGCCCATCTCCACCGCAAGCAGCTGATAGTCGGACTGGTCGAACTCGGCGAGCTTGGTGCGGGCCTGGGCGGCATCGCGTCGCAGCCGCTCGATGCGGCGCTCCAGGCTCGACAGTTCCTTCTCCAGGGCGCGACGCTCGGCGCCGGAGAGGGTGGAGGCGGGCATTGCCGTCCCGGCATCGGCGCCCGCGTCGCCCGACCCGGCCCCAGCATCGGTGCCGAAGGTGCCCAGGCCGCCGCCTCCCGCGCCACCACTGCGCAGACCGCGCTGCAGCGTGACGTACTCCTCGACCCCGCCGGGCAGATGGCGCAGGCCGCCGTCGATGACGGCGTACTGATCGTCGGTGACGCGCTCCAGCAGGTAGCGGTCGTGGCTGACCACCACGAGCGTGCCGGGCCAGGCGTCGAGCAGGTCCTCGAGTGCGGCGAGCATGTCCGTGTCGAGATCATTGGTGGGCTCGTCGAGCACCAGCACGTTGGGTTCGGTGAGCAGCACCATGAGCAGCTGCAACCGCCTGCGCTGGCCGCCCGAGAGATCCTTCACCAGGGTCTTGAGCTGGGCGGAGGCAAAGCCCAGCCGTTCCAGGAGCTGCGTGGGAGTGAGCTCGTCGCCGCTGGCCAGGCGCACCGAGGAGTACTGCTTCACCACGGCCGAGACCCGCTCGCCGGCCACCTCGTCCAGTTCCGCGAGCTGCTGGCTGAGCGCCGCGACCTGCACCGTCTTCCCCCGCTTGACCCGGCCGGTCGTGGGCTCCAGTTCGCCCGTGATGAGGCGCAGCAGGGTGGACTTGCCCGCGCCGTTCTCCCCGAGCAGACCCACGCGCTCGCCGGGACCCAGCGCCCAGTCGATGCTTCGCAGCACCTCGCGGTCGCCGAATGTCACCCCCGCCTTGATGAGCTCCACCACGTCGCGGCCCAGGCGCGCCGCGGCCATGCGGGCCAGTTGGACGCGGTCGCGCACGGGAGGGACGTCCTCGATGAGGGCGTTGGCGGCCTCGATGCGGAACTTGGGCTTGGAGGTGCGTGCTGGTGCACCGCGTCGCAGCCAGGCGAGTTCCTTGCGCATGAGGTTCTGGCGGCGCTGCTCCGTGACGTTCGCGATGCGCTCCCGCTCCACCCGCGCGAGCACATACGCCGCGTATCCTCCCTCGTACTGATCCACTCGGCCGTCGTTGACCTCCCACGTGTGCGTGGTGACTTCGTCGAGAAACCAGCGGTCGTGCGTCACGACCACGAGCGCGCCGCGGCGAGCCGGCCAGCGGCTTCCGAGGTGCCGCGCGAGCCAGTCCACGCCGTCCACGTCCAGGTGGTTGGTGGGTTCGTCCAGGAAGAGCACGTCGTACTCGCCCACCAGGAGCTTGGCGAGCGTGGCCCGGCGCCGCTGTCCTCCCGAGAGCGTGGTGAGCAGCGCATCGGCCGCGAGGTCCGGGACCAGGCCGGTCAGGATGTCGCGGATGCGGGCGTCGGAGGCCCACTCGTGCTCGTCCGCATCGCCCACGACCCAGTGCAGCAGTGTCATGCCCTCGGGTGCTTGGTCGGTCTGGTCCAGGACGCCGATGCGGGTGCCGCGCACGGCGGTGACGCGGCCCGTATGCGGCGCAGTGGTTCCGGCGAGGGCTGCGAGCAGGGTGGACTTGCCGGCGCCGTTGGCGCCCACGATGCCGATCCGATCCCCGTCCTCGACGCCGAGTGAGACCCCGGACAGCACGGGGCCGGTGCCGAAGTCGATCCCGAGGTCCTGAGCGCCGATGAGGTGTGCCACGGTAGCCAAGGGTAGTCAGTGGCGGGGAGGCCTACTCGCGCTTGGGGACTCAAAGTGCGACATCTGGGGCCGTGATGTCTCCTGTGGGACCAAAAATGCGATCTGAAGACTCGGAGAAGGCCCAGAGAAGACTCAGACGCGATCGATGGCTCGCCCGAGGGTCAGGGGCCGAGAATCGCATTTTTGGTCCCACAGGAAGCACGGGAGTCAGAAACATCGCATTTTTGGTCCCCAACCCCGGGGAGGGCGGGGACGGGGGCCGAGGTGGGGCCGAGCCGAGGGCTGGGTCGGGCCGGGGCTGGGGTCGGGGCTGGGTGCTGGGGCCGAGCCGGGGTCCGGGTCCGAGGACTCAGCGCGCGATGGCCGCGAGTGACTCCTCGGCGATCTCCCGCTCCTCGTTGGTGGGGGTCACCCACACCTGCACCCGCGAAGAGTCCGCGCTGACCAGGGTGGGCACCTTGACCCGTCCGGCATTGCGGGCCGGGTCCATCACGATTCCCAGTTCTTCCAGGCCGGAGAGCGACTGCAGGCGCACCGCGTCGTCGTTCTCGCCCACGCCGGCGGTGAAGGCGATCGCATCCAGGTGGCCCAAGAGCGCGTAGTAGCGGCCCACGTAGCCCTTGATGCGACGGCAGTAGATGTCCAGTCCCAGGGCCGCGTCCGGGTCACCGGCCGCAACGGCGGCGTGCACATCGCGCATGTCGTTGAAGCCCGTGAGGCCCAGCATGCCGGAGCGCTTGTTGAGCACGTGGTCGATCTCGTCGACGGACATGCCCGCGGCTCGCCCCAGGTGCGCGAGCACCGCGGGGTCGATGTCCCCGGTGCGGGTGCCCATCACGAGGCCTTCCAGCGGGGTCAGGCCCATGGAGGTGTCCACCGAGCGACCGCCGGCCACGGCGCAGGCGGAGGCGCCATTGCCCAGGTGCAGCACGATCTGGTTGAGCTCGCGGACGTCGCGTCCCATCGCGGCAGCGGTCGCTCGCGCCACGTACTGGTGCGAGGTGCCATGGAAGCCGTAGCGGCGGATGGCGTACTGGTGCGCCACCTCGCGGTCCAAGGCATAGGTGTAGGCCTCGGGCGGCATGGTCTGGTGGAAGGCGGTGTCGAAGATCGCCACGTGGGGGATCGCGGGGAACGCCGCGCGTGCGGCGGCGATGCCCGCCGAATGCCCGGGGTTGTGCAGCGGTGCGAGCACGGACAGATCGGAGATGGCCTTCTCGACGGTGTCATCGATCACCGTGGGCTCGGAGAACAGCGCGCCGCCCTGCACCACCCGGTGTCCCACCACGGTGAGATCGGGCAGCGAGACGGCCGGGTTGGCCTCCAGCGTCGCGATCACCTCGCCGATGCCGGCGCCGTGGTCGGTGACCCGTTCGATCAGGCCCGACGCGAGCGGAGCCTCCTGGGAGGTGTCCACCACCTGGTACTTGATCGAGCTGGAGCCGCAGTTGAGTACCAGCACCACGCCGGCAGGGGTGTCGCTCACTTAGTCCTCCGTGCCCGCGCCGTGCGCGGACTCCTGTGCCTGGATGGCCGTGATGGCCACCGTGTTGACGATGTCCTGCACCAGTGCGCCGCGCGAGAGGTCGTTGACCGGCTTGCGCAGCCCCTGGAGCACGGGTCCCACGGCCACGGCGCCCGCCGAGCGCTGCACCGCCTTGTAGGTGTTGTTGCCGGTGTTGAGGTCGGGGAAGATCAGCACGGTAGCGCGCCCGGCCACCGCCGAGCCGGGCGCCTTGGAGGCCGCCACGGAGGGGTCCACGGCGGCGTCGTACTGGATGGGTCCCTCGACCAGCAGGTCGGGCCGACGCTCGCGCACCAGGCACGTGGCCTCCCGCACCTTGTCCACCTCGGAGCCGGTCCCGGATTCGCCCGTCGAGTACGACAGCATGGCGATGCGCGGCTCCACTCCGAACTGCTTGGCGGTCTCGGCGGAGGAGATCGCGATGTCCGCGAGCTGCTCCGCCGTGGGGTCGGGGTTGACGGCGCAGTCGCCGTAGACCAGCACACGGTCCTGGAGGCACATGAAGAACACCGAGGACACGATGGACACGCCGGGCTGAGTCTTGATGATCTTGAAGGAGGGCGCGATGGTGTGGGCGGTGGTGTGGGCCGCACCGGAGACCATGCCGTCGGCCAGGCCATCCTGCACCATCATGGTGCCGAAGTAGCTCACGTCCTGGACCGTCTCGCGGGCGTTGTCCTCGGTCATGCCCTTGTGTTTGCGGGCCTCGTAGTACTCGCGGGCAAAGCGGTCCACCAGCTCGGGGTCCTGCGGGGAGACGATGCGCGCCTCGTCGAGGTTCAGGCCCAGCTCGGAGCAGCGCGCCTGGATCGCGGCGGCATCGCCCAGGATGGTCAGGTCCACGACGTTGCGGGTCAGGAGCGAGGCCGCGGCGCGCAGGATGCGGTCATCGTTGCCTTCGGGCAGCACGATGTGCTTCTTGTGCGCCCGCGCACGGTCCAGCAGCGTGTACTCGAACATGAGCGGGGTGATGGCCTCGGTGCCCGCCAGGTTGAGGCGATGGGACAGGTCCGCCAGGTCCACGTGGCTTTCGAACAGCGCGAGCGCGGTGTCCACCTTGAGCCGCGAGGAGGGCTCGAGCCGTCCGCGGGTGTCGTAGCACTTCGCGGCGGTGACGAACGTGCCCAGGTCGGTGGCGATGATGGGCAGGTTGGAGCCGGAGCCCTCGATGAGCTTCTGCACCGAGGGCGCGGGCAGGAAGCCGCCGTTGACCACCACGCCCGCGAGGGAGGGGAAGCCCGCCGCGGTGTGGGACGTGATGGTGGCGAGCAGGGCGTCGGAGCGGTCGCCGGGCATGATCGCGAGCGAGCCCTCCTGGAGCCGTTCCACCAGGTGCTCGATGTTCATCGCGGCCACGGTGAACGCGCGCACCTCGCGCGAGAGCATCGACTCGTCGCCCGCGATGAGGCGCCCGTCGAGCGACTGCATGATGGCGCGCAGGGTGGGTGCCACGAGCAGCGGTTCCTCGGGCAGGGCCGCGATGCCGATGTCGGAGGGCAGGGCGGCACGGACGGCGTCGACGGCATCGGGCTCGCAGCGGTTGGCGAACACGGCCACCACCTTGGCGTGGGAGTCCTCCATCTCCGTGCGGGCCTGAGCGACCAGCTGCGCCACCTCGGAGGCCGAACGCCCGCGACCGCGCACCACGAGCGCCACGGGTGCACCCAGGTTCGCCGCGATGCGGGCATTGAACTCGAACTCCGCGGGACCGGCCACGTCCGTGTAGTCGGTGCCCACGATCACCACGGCGTCGCAGCGGCGCTCGATCTCGTGATACCTTGCGACGATCTGCGCCAGCGCCGCCTCGGCATCGGCATGAACGGCCTCGTAGGTGACGCCCACGCATTCCTCGTAGGTGAGGTCGGTGTCGGCATGGGCGAGCAGGAGCTGCAGGACGTAGTCGGTGCCGTCGGCGATGCGGGCGACGGGCCGGAACACGCCCACGTGCCCCACGGTGCGTCCCAGGAGGGCCGTGATGCCGAGCGCGATGGTGGACTTGCCGGTGTCGCCTTCTGCGGAGGCTACGTAGATGCTGTGGGCCACATCCCCAAGGATGACACGGGAGTCCTGGGACCTTGGGACTCAGGGTCCCGGATGTGGCGGGGTTCACGCGTGATAGTGCGCGGCCGCAGGCATGGGGGGCGCGTTCCGGCCTACGATGCCGGGGTGACCTCTCCTCGCCCGCCCGCGCGCCCGGTGCGCTGGGGTGGGGTGGTGGTCGCGGTGCTCATCGCGGCGGTCGCGCTTGTGGTGTGCGGCTGGCTGGGGGTGTGGCAGTGGCAGCGCGCGCAGCAGCAGGCGCAGGTGGTCGATCCCGGCCCCACCGTGGCGCTGCGCGAGGTGATGGTGCCCGGTGACAGTGCCATGGGCATCGGCCGCTCGGTCACCGCGACCGGGACGTGGGGCCAGGCTCCCGTGGTGCTCGTCACGGGTCGCGAGGTGGAGGGGCAGGCGGCCACGCTGCTGCTCGTGCCGTTCACGGTGGCCGCCGACGCCACGGGCACGGGTGGCGAGGCGACGCTCGCGGTGCTCGCGGGCTGGCTTCCGGCCGATGCCGTGACGTCCGAGGCCATCCCGACTCACCCCGCCTCACCATCGGCCGTGACCCTCACCGGTCACCTGCGGGGTGCGGAACCCGTGGCCGCCCTGGAGTCCGCCGACGGCGTCCTCACGTCCGAGGCGATGTCCACGGCGGCGCTCGCGGCGGTGTGGCCCGCGCCCCTGTACAGCGTGATCCTCACGGCCGACGAGCCGGTACCCGGATGGCGGGCCTTCCCGCAGCCCGAGCCCGAGACGCGCCTCGACCTGCGCTCGGCCACCTATGCGGCGGAATGGTGGCTCTTCGGGGCCTTCGCCGTGTTTATCTGCGCCCGATGGATACGGGACAATGGCCGCGGACCTTCCGCGACCCAAGCCCCAGACGGGGGAGGAGACGTACGTGACTGAATCTGTGCCCCCGGTGGATCCCGGCGTAGCCGGCGCCCTCACCCGCTACCGCGTGATGGCGTATGTGACGGGCTCGTTCCTGCTGCTGCTGACCACGACCACGCTCGTCAAGTACATCGGTCTGGCGGTGGGCTGGGAGAACGAGACGTTCAGTTCCGTGCACACCATCATCGGGATCGTGCACGGCTGGATCTTCGTCGTGTACTTCCTGACCTGCGTGCATCTGTGGCTGCTCAAGAAGTGGCGCATCGGGCGCTTGGCGGCGATGGTCTTCGGCGGTGTGGTGCCGGTGCTGTCGTTCGTGGTGGAACGGCGCATCCGGCGCGAGGTGACGGCATGAGCGGCGCGGCCACGGCGCAGGGGGCATCCACCTCGCACCGCCCGGTGCTCGTGGTGGACTGCGGCGCACAGTATGCGCAGCTGATCGCGCGGCGCGTGCGGGAGGCGCACCTGTACTCGGAGATCGTGCCGCATTCGATGTCCGCGGAGCAGATGCTCGCCAAGAACCCCGCCGCGATCGTCCTGTCCGGCGGCCCCTCCTCCGTGTACGAAGACGGCGCACCCACCGTGGATGCCGCCATCTACCAGGCAGGAGTGCCGGTCTTCGGCATCTGCTACGGCTTCCAGCTCATGGCTCAGGCTCTGGGCGGCGTGGTCGCCAAGACCGGCCTGAGCGAGTACGGCCGCACCGATGCCACGGTGGCCGATGCCGGGGTCACCTTGGGTGGCACCGACGCCGCGCAGACGGTGTGGATGAGCCACGGCGACGCGGTCCATGAGGCGCCGGGGGGCTTCACCGTGCTGGCCTCGACGCAGGGCGCGCCCGTCGCGGCCTTCGAGGACACCAGCCGGTGCTTTGCCGGCGTGCAGTGGCATCCCGAGGTGCGGCACTCGCCTCAGGGGCAGGCCGTGCTGGAGAACTTCCTGTACCGCGTGGCGGGCCTGGAGCCCAACTGGACCAGCGCGTCGGTCATCGAGGAGCAGGTGGAGCGCATTCGTGCCCAGGTGGGTTCCGCGCGCGTCATCTGCGGCCTGTCCGGCGGCGTGGACTCGGCGGTGGCCGCTGCCCTCGTGCAGCGTGCGGTGGGCGACCAGCTCACCTGCATCTTCGTGGATCACGGCCTGCTGCGCGCGGGCGAGGCCGAGCAGGTGGAGCGCGACTTCGTGGCCTCGACGGGCGTGCGCCTCGTGGTGGCCGATGAGCGGGCTCGCTTCCTGGACGCGCTCGCGGGCGTGACGGACCCCGAGACCAAGCGCAAGATCATCGGCCGTGAGTTCATCCGCGCGTTCGAGGCCCAGGCGCGGGCGCTCGTGGCGGAGGGCGGCGAAGGCGGGGGCGAGGAGGTGCGCTTCCTGGTGCAGGGCACGCTCTACCCCGACGTGGTCGAGTCCGGCGGGGGTGAGGGCGCGGCCAACATCAAGAGCCATCACAACGTGGGCGGCCTGCCCGAGGACCTCCAGTTCGAGCTGGTGGAGCCGTTGCGCGCCCTCTTCAAGGACGAGGTGCGGGCCGTGGGTCTGGAGCTGGGCCTGCCCGAGGAGATTGTGTGGCGGCAGCCCTTCCCCGGCCCGGGTCTGGGCATCCGCATCATCGGCGAGGTCACCCAGGAGCGGCTCGACATCTTGCGCGCCGCCGATGCCATTGCCCGCCAGGAGCTCACGGCGGCAGGACTCGACCGCGACATCTGGCAGTGCCCCGTGGTGCTGCTGGCCGACGTGCGCTCGGTGGGCGTGCAGGGCGATGGCCGCACCTATGGCCACCCCGTGGTGCTGCGTCCGGTGTCCTCGGAGGATGCGATGACGGCCGACTGGTCGCGCGTGCCCTACGACGTGCTGGCCCACATCTCCAACCGCATCACCAACGAGGTGCGGGAGATCAACCGCGTGGTGCTGGACGTGACGAGCAAGCCGCCAGGGACCATCGAATGGGAGTGACACGCCCCTGCGCGGGGAACGGTGGCAGCCGGCCTGGGCATGGTGGGGGAGCGCCTGGGAGTAGTGCGGCACGACTATGACCGAGGTGGCACCCCACGAGCGCATCGTCCGCGCGCAGGAGCAGCTGCTCC
>CAZFEH010000059.1:0-9439 GCA_964517615.1 uncultured Demequinaceae bacterium | reverse complement strand
GGACGAGGACGCCCTGCGGGCGGAGAACGAATCCGCGCCCGAGGTCCCCGACCTGTGGAAGCGGGTCGCGGCGCTGTTCCGTCCCTACCGCCTGTCCCTGGTGCTCACCGCGGTGCTGGTCATGGCATCGGCCGCAGTCTCCATCGTGCCGCCGCTGCTGACCCAGCAGATCTTCGACCGCGCGCTCTTCCCCGGGGCTGCGGCTGCCGCGGCCGGGCTCGCGGGCACGGCCGGTCCCAACCTGTCACTGCTCGGCGCGCTCGTGGGCGCCATGATCGGCCTGTTCGTGGTGACGGCGGGCCTGGGGGTGTGGCAGACCTACCTGACCTCCTCGGTGGGCAGCCGCGTCACGGGCGACCTGCGCATCCAGCTGTTCGACAAGCTCCAGTCCATGGAGCTGGCGTTCTTCACGCGCACCAAGACCGGCGTGATCCAGTCCCGCCTGCACAACGACGTGGGCGGCGTCTCCGGGGTGCTGACCACCTTCGTGTCCAGCATCGTGGGCAACCTCGTGACGGTGATCGCATCCCTTGTGGCGATGATTCTGCTCGACTGGCGCCTGACCCTGCTGGCCGTGGTGCTCATGCCGGTCCTGGTGGTCGCCCAGAAGCGGGTGGGGCAGATCCGCGCCAAGATCGCGGCCCGCACCCAGGAGTCGCTGTCCGAGATGACCTCCATCACACAGGAGACGCTCTCGGTGAGCGGCATCCTGCTGAGCAAGGTCTACAACCGTCAGCGGGTGGAGGGTGCGCGCTACGCCGCCGAGAACCGCAAACTCATCGGCCTGCAAGTGCAGCGCGCGATGTCCGGCCAGGGATTCTTCTCCGTGGTGAGCGTCATCATGTCCTCCGTCCCCGCCGTCGTCTACCTCGCGGCGGGCCTGCTGCTGGCCAGGGCCGACGGCGGCGAGTCGATGGTGGGCGCGCCCATCACGGCCGGCACCATCGTGGCCTTCACCACCGTCCAGGCCCGGCTGCTGTTCCCGCTGCAGTCCCTCATGCGCGTGGCGCTCGAGGTGCAGACCTCACGCGCGCTGTTTGCCCGCATCTTCGAATACCTGGACCTGGAGCCCGCCATCCAGGACGCGCCCGATGCCCTCGACGTGGCGCAGGCACCGGGCCCCCTCGGGCAGATCGAGTTCCGCGGCGTCTCCTTCCGCTATCCCGATGCCAAGCCCGACGCCCGGCCCACTCTGGACGGCGTGTCCTTCCTGGCTCGCCCCGGCGAGACCCACGCCTTCGTGGGGCCTTCCGGCGCGGGCAAGACCACCGTGGTGTACCTCGCCGCGCGGCTGCATGAGGCATCGGCCGGGCAGGTGCTGTTCTCCGGCGCCGATGTGCGGGACCTGGCCCACGCGAGCATCGTCGACCATGTGGGCGTGGTGAGCCAGGAGACATATCTGTTCCACGCGACCATCGCCGAGAACCTGCGCTACGCCAAGCCGGATGCCACGCAGGAGGAGATGGAGGCCGCCTGCCGCGCCGCCAACATCCACGATGCCATCGTGGGCTTCGAGGAGGGCTACGAGACCGTGGTGGGGGAGCGCGGCTACCGGCTCTCGGGCGGGGAGAAGCAGCGCATCGCGATCGCCCGGGTGCTGCTCAAGGACCCCGCGGTGCTGTTGCTCGACGAGGCCACGAGCGCCCTGGACACCGTGAGTGAACGCCTGGTGCAGGAGGCGCTCGACACGGCGGCGCGCGGGCGCACCACGCTCGTGGTGGCCCACCGGCTCTCGACCATCGCCAACGCCGACGTGATCCATGTGCTCGAGGCCGGACGCCTGGTGGAGTCAGGCACCCACGAGGAACTGCTCGCAGCAGGCGGGCTGTACTCGCGGCTCGCCAGCCAGCAGCAGGAGGACTCAGGCGCCAGCTGGCGCCGCGCGGCTTACCAGATCGAGACGCGCTCCTCGGGGGCCAGGTAGAGTTCGTCGCCCTCGGTCACCCCGAACGCCTCGTACCAGGCGTCCAGGTTGCGCACCACACCGTTGATGCGGAACTCCTCGGGGGAGTGCGGGTCGGTGCTGATCTGCGTGATGACGGCCTCGTCGCGGCGCTTGGTGCGCTCGGTGATCGCATAGCCGATGAAGTAGCGCTGCAGGGGGGTGAAGCCGTCCTCGTCGGGGGAATCGTCCAGCACCCCGCCGCAGGCCATGCGGTACGCCTTGAGCGCGATCTCCACGCCCGCGAGATCGCCGATGTTCTCACCCACCGTGAGCGCGCCGTTGACCGTGTACTCGTCGGACAGCTGCCGCGGTGAGTAGCCGTCGTACTGCGCGATGAGCGCTGTGGCGCGCGTGGTGAAGGCCTCGCGGTCGGCCTCGGTCCACCAGTCCTCCAGGCTGCCCGCGCCGTTGTACTTGGAGCCCTGGTCGTCGAAGCCGTGGCCGATCTCGTGCCCGATGACCGCGCCGATGGCGCCGTAGTTGAGTGCGGCATCGGCATCGGGGTGGAAGAAGGGGGGCTGCAGGATGGCGGCGGGGAAGACGATCTCATTGCCGGTGGGCAGGTAGTAGGCGTTGACGGTCTGCGGCGTCATGAGCCACTCGGCCTTGTCCACCGGCTTGCCGATCTTGCCCCACTCCCAGGCCTGCTCGAACAGGTGGGCGGCGCGCACATTGCCCACCAGGTCATCGGCGGAGACCTCCAGGCCGGTGTAGTCCCGCCAGGTGTCGGGGTAGCCGATCTTGGGGCGGAAGGCCGCGAGCTTGTCGAGGGCGCGCTTCTTGGTGTCCGCAGACATCCAGTCGATGGACTGGATGGACTCGCGATACGCGGCCACCAGGTTCTCGACCAGCACCTGCATCTGCTCCTTGTAGGCGGCAGGGAAGTGGCGCTTCACGTACTCCTGTCCCACGAGCTCGCCCACGCAGCCCTCCACGAACTGCACGGCGCGCTTCCACCGCTCGCGCTGGGTGAGAGCGCCGGACAGGACCGTGCCGTAGAACTCGAAGTTCGCGCGCGAGATCTCTTGCGTGAGGTAGGCGGCGCGGCTCACCAGCACATGCCAGCGCAGCCACTGCTTGAGGTCGGCCAGATCCGTGTCGGCCCACCACTGCGCGAAGCCGGTGAAGAAGCTCGGCTCGTCGGCGATGAGCAGGCCGTGTGCGGCCTCGGGCAGCCGCACCGCATCGGCCCACGCCTGCCACGCGAAGCCGGGCGCCTCCTGTGCCAGCGCCGCGAGGGTGGTGGGGTTGTAGGTGAGGTCCGCCTCGCGGGTGCGCACCACGTCCCAGTGGTGGGACGCGAGCGCGGTCTCCAGGCGCATGACCGTCTGGGCGTCGAAGTCCACGCCGGTCAACTCCGCCATCCGCGCCAGGTGTGCCACATAGCGCTCGCGCGTCTCGGCGTGGATGTCCTCGCGGTAGTAGGCCTCGTCGGGCAGACCCAGCCCCGACTGCTCCAGGTACACCACATTGCGCTCGGGATCGCGCTTGTCCGCGAACACGTAGAAGCCCACGGGCCCGCCCACGCCCGTGACCTGGAGGGCGCCCACCGCGGCGGCCAGGGCATCGTGCGTGGCCGCCTGGTCCAGCAGCGCGAGGTCCGGCGCGAGGGGATCCGTGCCCAGGGCGTCCACCGTGGCGGTGTCCATGAACGAGTGGTAGAGCGCGCCCAGGATCGTGTCGGGTGCGGCCTCCTCGATGATGGTCCGCACGTGGGCCTCGGCCTCGTCGTGGAGCTTGTGGAAGCTGCCGTCCGCGGCGCGGTCGTCGGGGATGACATGCGTGTCCAGCCACGTGCCGTTGACGTAGCGGAAGAAGTCGTCCTGTGCCCTGACCGTGGGGGACAGGGCGGCGGGGTCAAAGGTCGAGGCGGCGAGCGGTGCGGTGGCGTCTGACGTCATAGGGACACCCTATGTCGAGCCCGGCTGGCACAATGGCGGCATGCGGATTCACGTTGCCTCCGACCACGCGGGCTTCGACCTCAAGGAGCACCTGCGGGCCCACTTCGCCGATGCCGGGTATGAGGTCGTGGACCATGGCGCCTTCGAGTACGACGCGCTGGACGACTACCCGGCGTTCTGCATCGCGGCGGCGCAGGGTGTGGCGGCGGCCCCGGGGGATCTGGGCATCGTGATCGGCGGCTCCGGCAACGGGGAGCAGTTGGCCGCCAACCGCGTGCCCGGCATCCGGGCCGCGCTCATCTGGTCCGAGGAGACCGCCCGCCTGGCCCGCCAGCACAATGACGCCCAGATCGGGTCGATCGGCGCGCGCCAGCACACGCTGGAGGAGGCCACGGTCATCGCCGATGCCTTCATCGCCGAGCCCTTCAGCGGCGACGAGCGCCACCAGCGCCGCATCGACCAGATGCTCGCCTTCGAGGCCGAGCGATAACCGCTAGAACGGCGTGCTGCACACCGCCAGTTCCGAGGCGGTGAAGGTGCGGGTGAGGCGCTCCACGGTGCCGGGCGTGTGCTCGGTGAGCAGCCCCGCGTTCGCCTGAGCCGTGAGGGTGATGCCGCCCAGATACGCGGCGGACAGTTCCTGGATGCCGATGCCGAGGTCGGCACGCGCGCCCGGCGCCGCCGTCACCGTGGCCCGGCCGCCGTCGATGCGCAGGTGCCACGGGCCCGCATTGGCGGGGAGCTGCTCGTCGGTCACCTCGATCACCGCGTCTACGTCGTGGGCGTAGTTGCGCCGTTCGAGCGCGGCGGGCAGGTCCAGGACTCGCACCCACAGGTTGTCGCTCACCGAGGGCTGCAGGGTGCGCGGATTGCGCAGCATGTGCAGCAGCGGCGAGTCGAGAGGCACGCAGTTGAGATAGCAGCGGCTCATCAGGTCGAGATCGGAGAGCACCGCGATCAGGCGTTGTAACGCCGCGGGCGTGGCCGCACCCCACTCGTGAACCTCGACCGTGCCGTCGGGCATGGCTCCGTCCCACTTGCCATGCCGGGCGAACAGCGCATAGGCGGCCGCGCCGTCCTCATCCTCCACCCAGGCGCAGCGCAACGGCTCCTTCCCCTCACGCCACTGGGGGATATCCAAGAAGGTCTCCACGGTCAAGGGGGGCGTGATATCGACGATGCTTCCGGGCCGGGTGAGCCGGGCCTGAACCGCTTGGATGATGGGCAGGTGGACCGCGGCATCGGCGTTGTCCAGGCCAACGGTGAGGTCTGATGCTCCGGGGATCTCACGCAGTTCGGGAGCCCGCCCCAGGTCCACACGGGCGGCCCAACTCGCGCAGCCGTAGCCGAAGCGCTGGTAGATGGGCGCCTCGGCGGCGTACAGGGCAGAGACGGCCTCGCCGCGAGCCAGCGAGCGGGCGAAGTGATCGGCGATCATGGCGCGTAGCACGCCCCTCCGGCGGTGCGCCGGGTGCACGGAGACCCACGTCAGGCCCGAGGTGGGGACCGTCCCCCCGGGAACCCGCATCGTCAGGGGATAGGAGGCATGCACGCCCGCGAGGGAGTCGACCGCGCCCCGAGACGCGTCGGCGACCGCGACCCCGCGGCCGCGGGCCCAGGGAAACGTCTCCGTGTAGCCGGCCTGGTGCTCCACGGGAACATCCATGGCGAAGCCCCAGGAGTTGAGATGGAGGCGGTCGTCGGCTCGGTCGCGGGAGACATCGACGAGTCGGTAGCCCTCGGGTGCGCTCATGCGCCCATCCTGGCACGCCCGCTTCGAGGTCGCCAGGGCCTTGGGCACGGTCTGCGGGTCCTACGTCAGCAGGCGGGCGTACTCCACCTTGAGGCAGCGGTTCTGCACCACCTGGAGGCCAGCGTCGCGTGCGACCGCGGCCGACTCCTCGTCCCGGATGCCCAGCTGGAGCCACAGGGAGCGGGCGCCTACTTCGATGGCGTCGGCGGCCACGGGCGGGACGTGCTCGGCCCGGCGGAACACATCCACCATGTCAGGCACCACGGGAAGTGCGGCGAGGCTGGGGTAGAAGGCGTGGCCCAGGAGCGTGGCATCCCCCGCACGGGGGTTCACCAGGTAGATCTCGTAGGGGGTGTGCTCCATGAGCCACCGCGCCACCTGATGGCTCGTGCGCGCGGGGTCAGGGGAGGCGCCCACCACGGCCACCGTACGCGTACCCGCGAGCAGCGCGGCGAGCGCCGCATCTCCCGGCGCGTCGCTCGACAGCGGCATGGGACAGGCGTCGAGGTCGGTCATGGCGGGTGATCTCCTTGGTGATCGAGCGGAATGAGGGCGGTCGTGGGATGGTTATGGGAGGAGGCGCCACATGCGAAGCGCCTGGTCCACCCGAAGCGAGGAAAGGTACCGACATGGCACGAACCACCACTCCCGAGCGTAGCCCGCGACTGGGCATTGACAAGGCCGACATCCAGGCCATCACCACGGGGCTGGGGCAGGCGCTGGCGGAGACCTTCACCCTGTTCGTGAAGACCCAGGGCTATCACTGGAACGTGACCGGCCCCACCTTCCATTCCCTCCACGAGATGTTCGAGGAGCAGTACATCGAGTTGCGCGATGCCGCCGACGACCTGGCCGAGCGGGTGCGTGCGCTGGGTGCCCTCGCCCCGGGATCGTTCACGGAGTTCATGAAGCTCGCGACCATCAAGGACCACGAGCCTGTCGCGCATCCGCTGGAGATGGTGACCATCCTGTCCGCCGACCACGAGACGATCGCCAGGATTCTGCGTCCACTCGTGGAGGTCGCCGACCAGGCCGGGGACGCTGCCACCGCGGACCTGCTCACCCAGCGCCTCGCGGCCCACGAGAAAGCCGCGTGGATGCTGCGGGCGACCGCCGCCTGAGACCACGCCCTGGCATCGGCCGATGCCGGACAGACGCCAGCCGAGGAGACAGCAACGGGCCCCCGTCTCGCGACGGGGGCCCGTACTCCATGGCGCCGCTGAGGGATTTGCGCCAGGCCTGTGGCGGGCTTGCACCCGCTCAAACTCAGATGTAATACATGGCGGGTTCGCGCACGTCGGCGGAACCCACGTCACTAGGATGCACCCCAGAGTCGCCGTCGTCCACTGCTGAAGCCGCAGTGTGACGTTCTGCATAGTCGGGATGCTCCCGGATCACGGCGGGAATGCCCACCGCTGTGGCCCCGCACGGCACGTCCTTGACCACCACCGCATTGGCCCCGATCCGGGCATCGTCCCCCACGTAGATCGCGCCGAGCGCCTTGGCCCCCGTGCCGATCACCACGCGATTGCCCACGGTGGGATGCCGCTTACCTGGGCTCATGGTGGTGCCGCCCAGGTTGATGCCGTTGAACATGAGCACGTCGTCGCCGATGACCGCGGTCTCGCCGATGACCACGCCCATCCCGTGGTCGATGAACAGGCGCCGACCGATGGTGGCCCCGGGATGGATCTCGATGCCCGTCCATTGGCGCGACCACTGCGACAGCAGGCGGGCCGAGGAGCGGCGGCGATGGCTCCACAGCCAGTGGGACACCCGGTGGTACCACAGGGCGTGCACCCCGGGGTAGGACAGCACGATGACCGCGGTGGACGGTGCGGCAGGGTCCTGCCTGCGCACCGTCTCCACGTCTTCGCGCATCCGTGCCCAGATGCCGGGGTGATCGCTCATGTGGTACCTCCGGGGTGTCCCAACGCTGGGGTGGACCGGATTAGTCCATCAAGTCCGCGTAGAGGATCGAGCTGAGGTAGCGCTCGCCGAACGACGGGATGACGGTGACGATGGTCTTGCCCGCGTTCTCCGGGCGGCCCGCCACCTGGATGGCTGCGGCGAGGGCGGCACCGGAGGAGATGCCCACGAGCAGGCCCTCCTTGCGGGCGGCGGCACGGGCCGTCGCGATCGCGGTCTCCGAGTCGATGTCGATGACCTCGTCGTAGATGTCGGTGTTGAGGATCTCGGGCACGAAGTTGGCGCCGATGCCCTGGATCTTGTGCGGGCCGGGCTGGCCGCCGTTGAGGATCGCGGACTCCGCGGGCTCCACGGCGATGATCTGCACCTCGGGCTTGCGGGCCTTGAGGACCTCGCCCACACCCGTGATGGTGCCGCCGGTGCCGATGCCTGCCACCACGATGTCGACGCCGCCGTCGGTGTCGTTCCAGATCTCCTCCGCGGTGGTCTTGCGGTGGATCTCGGGGTTGGCCGCGTTGGCGAACTGGCGGGCGAGGACGGCGCCGGGACGCTCCTCGGCGATCTTGTTGGCGGCCTCGACGGCGCCCTTCATGCCCTCGGGTCCGGGGGTGAGGATGAGCTCGGCGCCGAACGCGCGCAGCAGGGCGCGGCGCTCCTTGGACATCGTCTCGGGCATCGCGAGCACCACGTTGTAGCCGCGGGCAGCGCCCACGAAGGCCAGGGCGATGCCGGTGTTGCCGGAGGTCGCCTCGACGACGGTGCCGCCGGGCTTGAGGTCGCCGGAGGCTTCGGCGGCGTCGATGATCGCTACGCCGATGCGGTCCTTGACGGAGTTGGCGGGGTTGTAGAACTCGAGCTTGGCGAGAATGGTCGCGCCGGCGCCCTCCGCGAGCGCGTTGATCTTGACCAGGGGGGTGTTGCCGATGAGCTGGGTAGCGTCCTCGTAGATGCGGGCCATGAGCCTTGTCTTTCTTTCTAGGTGGTGTGGTGGGTAAGCGGGGATCGGTGCGCAGGTGGCACCGACACGGTGATGAAGCGAGGTGCGGGGCGAGCGCTGGCGCGCGTCACGAGGCCGATGGCCGAGCGCGTCAACGCTCTACAGACAGCTGCACGCGGCGCAGGGCATGGAGTCCGCGCGCATCAGGAGAGCGGCGGGGGCCGGGGTGCGGCTCGCGTTGCTCATCTCACTGACCTTTCATAGCGGGCTGTGGCCAGGGTAGCGCCGATGCTCGGATTCCGGCAACCGGTGATGTGGAGCAAGCGTTTTCACGCCATAATGGGGGTACGGCACAACGCTGTGTGAACGAGGAGATCGACATGGCCGGACATGAGGTGTCTGCGCAGAGGGACATTGTCGCCGAGCCCTCTCAGGTATGGGCGTTCTTCCAGGATCTGGAGCGTTTGGGACGTCTCTTGTCTTCGGTGGTGACGCTCCAGCGGGTGGAGGGCGTGGGAGTGGCACCGGGGGTGCGCTGGCGCGAGACGCGGTCCGTGGACGGCCGCACCCAGGAAATCGACATGGTGGTGGAGGAGGCGACCGAGCCGAGCCGGCTGGTCTTCATGGCAGAGGTCAACGGCACCACCGTGCGCACCACCTACGACATCAAGCCCTCGTCGCTGGGAACCCGCCTCGTGGTGACACGCAGCGAGGACGCCGCGCGGGCATCGGCGAGTCAGCGGCTGTCGTGGGCCATGCGTGGCTCCGCGGGCGACAAGGGGACCAAGTCCGCGTTGGAGCGTGACCTCGAGGACATCGGGGCTGCAGTGGAGCAACTGCTGGGCCGCTAACTCCCGCCCCTCCCGCCCCGCCTTCCCGCACCCTCGTTGGCGGCGAAGTCTCCGCGTATCAGCTTCTCGAACTCTCGCCTGACCCTGCCCGGCCGGTGGATGCGAGCGCGTTGCGGGAGGTCC
>CAZFEH010000058.1:0-9760 GCA_964517615.1 uncultured Demequinaceae bacterium | reverse complement strand
GCGCTTGAGCTTGCCCAGGATGCGCGCGGAGATCTCCTGCGCGGTGTACTTCTTGCCGTCGATCTCGGTGGACCAGTCGGTGCCCATGTGGCGCTTGACGGAACTGATGGTCCGGTCGACGTTGGTGACGGCCTGGCGCTTGGCGATCTCGCCCACCAGTACCTCGCCGGTCTTGGAGAACGCGACCACCGACGGGGTGGTGCGGGCTCCTTCGGCGTTGGCGATGACGGTGGGTTCGCCACCTTCCAGTACGGCCACCACCGAGTTGGTGGTGCCCAGGTCGATGCCTACTGCTCGTGACATGTGTGTCTTCCTCCTTCGCGGCCCGGCGCAGTGGTGCCGGCTGCCGCACGTGTGATCTCGCCCGATGCCCCGGAATTCGGGGAGTTGAGCGTCCACGACTCAAGTTACGCTTGTGGCCGTCGCCTGTCAAGCGATCGCGGGCAAAGTTGAGCGTGTATCGCTCAAGGTTCGCCACGAGTGAATGCGGGTGCTCTGTTCAGCGGGGTGAGGGCCCCTGTCCCGCAGCCGGCCTCTCTCCGTCCGCAGAAAACGGTCAAAGTTCGGTCCGACTTTCACTGTTTTCTGCGGATCTGCAGAAAGCGGCGCAGGGTGGGCAGAAAACGTGCGAGTTCGCAGAAAACGGAGCGGGGGCGTAGCGTCGGAGCCATGACCACGCACCGGGACGTGACCCCCGCCGACGCCGCCGCCCACTTCGCCGCGCGCCTGGCCTTCGAGACCGATGTCAGCGATGTCCACGCCGCACTCGCCTCCGGCGAGCCAGACTTCGTGCTCATCGATACCCGCAGTGAGGCCGCCTGGAACCAGGGGCATGCCCGCGGTGCCGTGCACATCCCCCGCCTGGAGATGCCGGAGCGCATCCCCGCCGAGTACTCCCCTCAGACCCGGTTCGTCGTCTACTGCTGGGGGCCCGCATGCAACGGCGCGACCCGCTCCGCGCTGCTGCTGAGCCAACTGGGTTACGCGGTCAAGGAGATGATCGGCGGCTTCGAGTACTGGGCGCGCGAGGGCCTGCCCGTGGATCGACTCACCAAGGACGTCTTCGGCAACCCCGTCACCGTCGATGCCACCCGCGGTGCGGACCCTCTGACGTCACCCGTGTCCGGCGCGAGCGCGTCGGGCGGGATGTTCGGGGCCGGCCTGGTGGGCGGTGCCGTCGTCGGCGGCCTCGCCTTCAGCGCCGACGGCGCCGTGGGCGGCCCGGGCTGCGCCTGCTGACGCAGTGACCGGAGACCGGGCGGCCTAGGCCGGCTGAAGCAGGTCGCGCACGATATCCATCGCACCCTGGCTGGCCAGGTCGCGATAGTCGCCGCGCCTGGCCTCCCGCAGCACCGGCCCGAGCCGACGCCACCGCGATCGCGGGTAGGCCGCACGACGCGCCTCGAAGGCCGCCTTGCGCCGCGCCAGCTCCACGACCGCCGCAGGCGCATGAGTCTGCTCCACCCGGACCGCAGCGGCGGCGCCGCGCTGGGCGAGAACCGCGAGCCGATCCCCCCGCGAGCGCAGCACCTGGCCCACCTTGTGGCGCACCGTGGGCGCCGCCGCGCCGATCTGGTTCGCCCCGTGGAGCCGGTAGTCGATGACGGCGCGCTCCAGGGTGTCGTGCCCGCCGTGGGCGGCCGCGAGGAGCGCGAACCATTCGTCGTGGACCCAGTGCTCCGGGATGGGCAGGGCGAGGTCGAGCAGGCTCCGCCGCAGCATCGTGGTGGCTCCCGTGACGGTGTTGCGCGCCAGGAGCAGAGGGAACCCGTCGCGTGCATGGAAGGCGTCGAGGTCCCCGCGGGAGACGTAGAGCGTGCGCAGGAGGGTGTCTCCGAGGGGATGGCCTGCGCCGTCAACGAGCCGTGCGTCGGCATTGAGGAGCAGAAGCGACGAATCGGCGAAGCGCTCCAGGGCGGCCTCGAGACGATCCGGGTGCCAGACGTCGTCCTGATCGCTCAGCGCGATGAGCTCGCCGGTGCAGGCGGACAGGGCCCGGGAGAAGTTGGCGGTGACGCCGCCGGCACGGTCGCGGAAGGCCAGGCGGAACGCGATGGGACCCTCGTAGTGTGCAGTGAAGTCCTCGATGAGTGCCACCGTGCCGTCGGTGGAGCCGTCATCGGCGATGACCACCTCGGCGGGCGGGACGGTCTGTGCCGCGATGGACTCCAGCTGCTCGCGCAGGTACGCCTCGCCCTGGTAGGTGCACAGCGCCACGGAGACGGCGGGGGTGCTCATGCGGTCAGCCTAATGGGGCGTGAACCGGGCCGCGGCGTGCACAAGTGACGGTGAGGCGTGCAACAACCCTGTGGTGGTGCGGGAGTGTGAGGTCGCAGGCACGCTGGACCGTCACTTTTGCGTGGGCGTGCGGTCGGAGAGGTGACCGTCCTCCATGCGCAGGGTCCGCGAGGCCATGACCTCCGCCTCCGACAGGTCGTGCGTCACAACGAGCGCCGTCGTGCGGGTGGACAGCAGGATGTCACGCACCTGCACCGCGAGCCGGGTGCGCAGCGCGGCGTCAAGAGAGCTGAGCGGCTCGTCCAGGAGCAGCACCCGAGGCTGGGGTGCAAGCGCCCGGGCCAGCGCGACACGCTGACGTTCGCCGCCAGAGAGTTCGTCGACGCGCCGTCCGCCGAAGCCCTCCAGTCCCACGAGCTCCAGCAGGCCGTTCACGCGCGCCGCACGCTCCGGCGGCGCCATGCGAGCCATCTCCAGGCCGAATGCGATGTTGCCCGCCACATCACGGTGGGGGAACAGCTGTCCGTCTTGGAACACCATCCCGATGCCGCGTCGATGCACGGGCACGCCGCTGAGTGAGACCCCGTCCCACCTCACGTCCCCGGTGCTGGGCACGATGCCCGCCAGGGCACTCAAGAGCGACGACTTCCCGGAGCCGGACGGTCCCACTACGGCCACGATCTGTCCGGGCATCACCGAGAAGGTCGCCCGGTCCACGGCCACGGCGTCCCCGTAGCGCACGGTCAGGTCCTGCGCACTCAAACCCGATGCGGTCATGGCGGTCATCCTCGCACCACCTGGCTCAGGCGATGGTCGGCGGCGAGCATGATGCCTGCCGTGAGCAGCGCGAGAATGACCGATGCCGCGAAGGCCATGCCCATGTTCTCCAGTCCCGGCCTGCCCAGCAGACGGAAGATCAACGTGGGCAGCGTCTCGCTTCCCGGGCGCGCCAGCAAGCTCGTGGCCCCGAACTCGCCCATGGAGACGGCCGCTGCCAGACCGGCCGCCATGCCGATGGCGCGGCGCGTCAGCGGCCAGTCCACGAGGCGCCACACCTGGGCAGGGGAGGCGCCGAGCGTGGCCGCCGCCGCGTGGAGCCGGGCATCCACGGCACGCATGGCCGGGAGCACCACGGCGAGTGCCAGGGGTAGCGCCACGATCATGTGCGCGGCGGGCAGCAGCAGCCCCTGACGGGCGAGGTTGATGCCGAGGATCGGCCGGGCGAGTGTCAGCAGCAGGCCTAGCCCCACCACCACGGACGAGACCCCCAGCGGCAGGAGCATCAGCCCTTGGAGCCACCGGGCCCGGTGCGACGCGCGGGCCGCCATGCCGGTCAGCACGGCCAGGCCCGTGGCCAGCACCCCCGTGACGAGCGCCGTGGTTACCGAGGTGAGCGCCGCCTCGTAGAGCGACGCGCCCGAGGCGGCCACGCGACCACTCGACACGAGCGCGCGGTAGTGGTCCCAGCCGTGGCCGCTGCCGGTGCGCAGCGAGCGCTCGACGAGGCCCGTCAAGGGGATCACGAGCAGCGCCACTGCGGGGGCCAGGGCCACGAGCACCGCGACCGTCCCCGCCCCGCCCGACATGCGTCGCGGCTCCACCGCGGTGCGACCGGCTCCCTGGGACAGAGCCTTGACCCGCGCGCCCAAGGCCAGCGCCGTACCGACCATCGCGATCTGCACGAGTGCGAGCACTGCGGCTGCGTGAAGGTCGAGGAACTGGTTGGCCTGCAGCCAGATCTCGGTGTCCACCGTGGCGATGCGCCCGCCACCCACCACGATCACCACGCCGAACGACGCGGAGCAGAACAGCCACACTGTGACGGCGGCCGCAGCCAAGGCCGGACCGAGAGCGGGCAGGCGCACCTCCCACAGCGCGCGCCACGCCGAGGCGCCGAGCGTGCGCGCCGCGTGATACGTGCCGTCCGGCAGGGATCCCCAGACGGGCCCCACCACCCGGATCACCACGGCCACGTTGAAGAAGGCGAGCGCGCCGATGATCGCCACCACCACGGCACCGTGGGAATCGCCCCACGAGCCGGGGGAGGCGCGCAGCAGGGATCGGAACGCGCTCGCGACCACCACGGTGGGGAGCACGAAGGGAATGGTCAGCACCGCCACGACGATGCGCTGCCCCGGCCAGCGGCGCCGGAACAGCGCCCACGCGGCGGGCAGGCCGATGGCCAACGACACGACCGTGCCCGCCGCCGCGAGCGCCAGGGTGGTCACCACGGCATCGGCGATGCGACCACCCGGCAGCGCGGACCACGAGGCTCCCGTGAGCCCGCGCCACACGATGGCAAGGGTGGGCCACAGGAAGAAGACCCCGAGGAACGCGACCGGAGCCGCCGCGAAACCGCCGGAGCTCAGGGTGAGCTGCGGCGGTCGCGCGGTGACGCCACGGGACATGAGAGTCAGTCCAGTACCACGGTGGTCCACTCCCGGATCAGGTCTTCGCGGATCGCGGTGATCTGCTCGGGGCTCATGGGCCAGGGGTGTGAGGCGAGCGGGGCGAAGCGCTCCCAGTCCGCAGGGATGGTGGCGGTCGAGGAGACGGGGTAGACGTACATCGACTCGGGCACGGCGGACTGGAAGTCGTCGGAGAGCATCCAGTCGATCACGGCCTTGGCGCCTGCGGGGTTGGCCGCGCCCTTGATGACGCCGGCGTACTCCACCTGGCGGAAGCAGGTGTCGAGCAGCGCCGCGGTGGTGGGCTCCCCATCGATCACCTCGGAGGGCGGGGAGGAGGCGTAGCTGAGCACGATGGGCCGGTCGCCGCCGTAGTTCGGAGCGGAGAAGTCCACGAAGTAGGTGTCGGACCAGGAGCCCGTCACCCGCACGCCGTTGCCGCGCAGTGCGGCCCAGTACTCGGGCCAGGCGTCCCCCTTGGCCGACGCGGTGGCCAGCAGGAAGGCCAGGCCCGGGGACGACGTGGCGGGGTGGGTCACGGACAGCAGATCCTTGTACTCGGGCCGGGTGAGGTCGTCGAGCGTGGAGGGAACGTCGAGGCCCGTGGCCGCGAAGTAGGTCAGGTCCACGTTGAGGCACACGTCCGAGAAGTCGATGGGGGTGAGCGCTGCGCCGCCCCCGAACGCCGCCAGCGCGCCCTCCGCTGCCGCGGGCGCCGCCGAGGTGTACTCCTCGAGCACCCCGGCATCGGCGATGCGCGAGGCGAAGGTGTTGTCGATGCCGAAGACGGCGTCTCCCAGGGGTGCCCCCTCGGTGAGGATCAACTGGTTGACGAGCGTGCCGCCGTCGTCGGAGGCGACGAACTGCACCTCATAGCCGGAGGACGCCTCGAAGGCCTCCACCAGGTCGTCGGGGATGGCGAAGCTGCCGTGGGTGAGCACCACCACCTGGGTGGGTGCCTGTGGTGCGCCCGACGTGGTGCAGCCCGCGAGGGCAGCACCGGCGAGGGGCAGTATGGCCGCGATCGCGGCATGGCGCATGGTGCGCATATGTCCTCCAAAGACATTGGAGGGGACGAGACTCGACTCCCTACGCCGGTGCTAACCGGATCAGGTTCGAGGGTCTGCGGCGGTCCGCACTCTCAGCGCTCTGGGCCCGGCTCATCGCCGGGAAGCGCTCCCCTGTCGTCCTCAGAGCGTATCGCGTCTGCCTCGAGTTGCTCCACCCGCATCTCCAGGAGCACCACCTTCTCCGCGAGATCGCGCTCGCGGGCCTCGCGGCGGGTCAGTTCCGCGCTGTGCTGGATGCTCACGAGGAACAGCACGGCGATCGAGACGAAGAACACCAGGTTGATGGGCAGTTCGATGCCCACGAAGTCGGCGATGGCGTCCAGGGACTGGGGGAAGGCCCCCAGCAGGAGCGCGCCGGCTCCGGCGACGAGCCACCACACGGCGTGCCGTTCGCGCAGGCGCCGGCGGCGCAGCAGCGTGATGACCACGGCCAGCACGAAGACGGCCGCGGTGACGCCGAAGATGTAGGCGCGGATGTTCATGCGGTGACCTCCTCGGTGAGGGGCAGGGCGACGGCAGGGCGCACGTAGGCGAAGACGAGCGCGAGGCTCGCGCGGGCCAGGTAGAGGGCCGCCTTGAGAGGCCGATGCGAGGGGGTGCCGCCGGCGCGCTCGCGCATCGCGACCGGAACCTGGGTGACCTTGAGGCCCGCGCGGCACGCGATCACGAGGGACTCGATGGTGTCGCCGAGGTACTCGGCGGGGTACTCCTGTGCGAACAGGGCGATGGCGCGCGGCCCCGATGCCCGGAAGCCGGAGGTCGTGTCGGTGAGCCGGGTCTTGGCGGTGCGGCTGATGGTCCAGGCGAGCACCGCAGCAGCCCAGCGGCGCGGGCCGCGCATGGTGTAGTCGCCCTCGCCTGCAAAGCGGGCGCCGAGCACCACGTCGTGGGTCGCGAGCTGGTCAAGCAGAGCGGGCACGGAGCGGGGATCGTGCTGGCCGTCGGCGTCGATCTGGACCACGGCCCGGTAGCCGCGCTCTTGGGCGTAGCGGAAGCCGAGGCGCATGGCGCCGCCCACCCCCAGGTTGAAGGGAAGGCTCGCGACGAGCGCACCCGCCTGCCCCGCCATGGCGGCGGTGTCGTCGCTCGAGCCGTCGTCCACCACGAGCACCGTCACGCCCGGAAGGGCCTGGAGGGTCTCGCGAACCACGTCACCGACGGACTGGGACTCGTTGTACGCCGGCATCACGACGAGCGTCTGCTCAAGCGCAGGTGCCATGAGGGGATGCTATCAGCGTGATGCTAGCGCTGAATGGTGGTGCCGGTACGGGCCGACTCGAGCGCCGCGTCCACCACGGCCACGGTCTCCAGCCCTTCGCGCATGGTGACGTAGTTGCTCGACACTCCCAGCACCGCATCGCGGAAGGCGGCGTGCTCGCTTGCGAGCGGCTCGGCCTTGGGGATGGCGAAGCGGGTGACATCACCCTCGGCCACGCCACGGAAGCCCGCGATCTGGTCCCACGTGGTGGCGACGGTGCCGTTGGCGTAGAACGTGAGGTCGGCCGTGAGGGTGTCTGCGACGAAGGTGCCGCGCTCACCGGTCACGACCGTGGTGCGCTCCTTCATGGGCGACAGCCAGTTGATGAGGTGGCTGGCCACCGCACCCGAGGCGAAGAGACCCGTGATGGACACCAGGTCCTCGTGCTCGCGGCCGCTGCGGTGAGCCACCTGGGCGGAGATGGAGGTGTAGGTGGAACGTGCCACCCAGGCGGCGAGGTCCACGTCGTGGGGTGCGAGGTCGCGCACCACGCCCACGTCGGCGATGCGGGCGGGGAAGGGACCCTGGCGGCGGGTCGCGATCTGGTAGACCTCGCCCAGATCGCCATTCTCGAGCCGGGCGCGCAGGCTCTGCACGGCGGGGTTGTAGCGCTCGATGTGGCCCACGCCGCCCACGAGGCCGCGGCTTTCGAAGGCTTCGGCGATGCGCGCGGACGAGGCCACATCATGACCCAGGGGCTTCTCCACCAGGGCATTCACACCGGCCTCGGCCACGGCCAGGGCGACGGACTCGTGGTAGATCGTGGGGACCACCACCACCACGTAGTCCAGGCCCTCCTTGAGCAGTGCCTCGATGCCGGGAAGCACCTCAAGGTTGCCCGCGACGCCGTGGGGGTCGCCTGTGGCATCGGCGATGGCCACCAGGTCAACGCCCTCCAGGGCTCGCAGCACGCGGGCGTGGTGACGCCCCATCGACCCCAGGCCGATGA
Source organism: uncultured Demequinaceae bacterium (assembly GCA_964517615.1). Lineage (GTDB taxonomy): Bacteria > Actinomycetota > Actinomycetes > Actinomycetales > Demequinaceae > Demequina. The sequence continues at coordinate 1,837 of CAZFEH010000058.1, read as the reverse complement.
GGCCGGCGCGGAGGTTGGCCATTAGGCACCCGCCCCGGCCACGGCGTTGACCGCGGCGATGATGCGATCCACATCCGCGTCGCTCAGCGAGGGGTGCACCGGGAGGGACAGCACCTCTTGCGCGGCCTGCGCCGTGACGGGCAGGTCTGCCTGCGAGCGCAGCGACGGCAGTTCGTGGTTGGGGATGGGATAGTAGACGCCGCTTCCCACGCCATGCTCCTTGAGCAGCGCCTCGGCGAATCCGTCGCGGTCGCTCGCCACGCGGATCGTGTACTGGTGGTAGACGTGCACGGCACCCTCGGCGACGGGGGGGACCACCACGCCCTGGAGTTCCGCATCCAGGCGGGCCGCGATGGCCTGGCGGCGAGCGGTCCAGGCGGGCAGCTTGGTGAGCTGCACGCGGCCGATCGCGGCGTGGATGTCGGTCATGCGGGCGTTGAAGCCCACCACCTCGTTCTCGTAGCGGCGTTCCATGCCCTGGTTGCGCAGCAGGCGCACGTTGCGCGCGATCTCCTCGGTGGCACAGGCGACCATGCCGCCCTCACCGGAGGTCATGTTCTTGGTGGGGTAGAGGCTGAACATGGCGAAGGAGCCGAAGGAGCCGACGGGTGCGCCCTGCCACTGCGCGCCGTGCGCCTGGGCTGCGTCCTCGAACAGCTGCACCCCGTGCTTGGCGGCCACGGAGCCCAGTGCCGTCACATCCGCAGGGTGGCCGTACAGGTGCACCGGCATGATGCCGGCGGTGCGGTCCGTGATAGCGGCCTCGGCGGCGGCGGCGTCCATGCAGAAGGTCTCGGGGTCGATGTCCACGAAGACGGGCGTGGCGCCCGTGAGCGCCACGGAGTTGCCCGTCGCGGCGAAGGTGAAGGAGGGAACGAGCACCTCGTCACCGGGGCCGATGCCCGCGGCGAGCAGGCCCAGGTGCAGGCCCGACGTGCCCGAGTTGACGGCGACGTTGGTGCGGCCGCCCACCAGGGCGTCGGCGAACTCGCGTTCGAAGGCGGCGACCTCGGGGCCCTGGGCGATCATGCCCGAGCGCAGGACGCGGTCGACGGCCTCGCGCTCCTCGTCGCCGATGATGGGGCTCGCCGCGGGGATGGTGGGCTGGTTCATGCGGGTGTCCTTCAGTGGATGGGGTCTGACGTGATGGGGGACGCGTGTCAGCGCGGCACGAGGGAGCCCTCGACCTCGTCGTACAGGGAGTCGGTGAGGGGACAGCGGTAGACGCCTTCGCCTTGGGCGACGAGCGGGGCGCCGGCCTCGCCCACCCAGCCGATGCGTCGGGCGGGCACTCCGGCGACGAGCGCGTAGTCGGGGACATCCTTGGTGACCACCGCGCCTGCGGCCACGGTGGCCCAGCGGCCGATCGTGACGGGGGCGATGCAGACGGCGCGCGCTCCCACGGACGCGCCACGACGCACGGTGACGCCTACGGGCTCCCAGTCGTGCGCGGACTTGGGGGTGCCGTCCACGTTGATGGCGCGGGGGAAGTGGTCGTTGGTGAAGACCACGCTGGGTCCCACGAACACGCCCTCTTCCAGCACGGCGGGCTCATAGACGAGCGCGTAGTTCTGCACCTTGCAGCCGTCGCCCATCGTCACCCCGGTGCCGATGTATGCGCCGCGGCCCACGATGCAGTTCTTGCCCAGTTGCGCGTTCTCGCGGACCTGCGCCAGATGCCAGATGGATGAGCCCTCTCCGATGGTCGCGGAGGGTGCCACGTCTGCGGTCTCGACGACCCGATATGTCATGCGCTGAGAATACCCCAGCGCCTCTTGCGGCACCGCCGACCCTGGTCCCGTCTGCCCGCGCGTGGTACTAGGTCCGTGGGCACTGC
>CAZFEH010000057.1:0-10024 GCA_964517615.1 uncultured Demequinaceae bacterium | reverse complement strand
GGTGCGGGGTCCACCGTGGTGGCGCGTGGTGGTGCGGGGTCCACCGTGGTGGTGCGGGGTCCCGCGAGGTGTCCCTGCGCCTTCCCTTGCACCTTCCGCTGGACCACCGCATCGGCGCGCTAGAATTGGCACTCACCGCAGGAGAGTGCCAATGCTCGTCGGGTGAGTCCACGCTGGGAGGTGACCATGAGCGAGGAGCGCAAGCAGGCCGTACTGCGCGCCATCGTGGAGGACTACGTCGCCACCCACGAGCCCGTGGGCTCCAAGGCGCTCGCCTCGCACCACGCCCTGGGTGTGTCTCCGGCCACCATCCGCAACGACATGGCGGCTCTCGAGGAGGAGGGCCTCATCGCGCAGCCCCACACCTCCGCCGGGCGCATCCCCACCGACAAGGGCTACCGGTACTTCGTGGATTCGCTCGCCTCGGCGGCGCTGCAGGACTCTCACCGTCGCGCCATCCACACGTTCTTGTCCGACGCAGTGGACCTCAATGACGTGGTCGAACGCTCGGTGCGGCTGCTCAGCCAGTTGACCCGGCAGGTGGCCGTGGTGCAGTACCCGTCCGTGCGGGTGAGCGCGGTGCGACGGGTCGAGGTGGTGCGCATGGGGCTGGAGCGGGCGCTCGTGGTGGTGGTCTCCGCCGACGCGCGCGTCGAGCAGGTCACGGTGGAACTGCCCGCCGAGTTGCCCGCGGAGGAGTTCGAGCGCGCGTGCGCCGAGGTCAATGAGATCGCCGCCGGACGCGCCCCCGTGGCGCTGCCTGCCGCCTTCGCCCCGTGGCTCGCCTCGCGCTCCCAGTCCCACTGGTGCGCGGCCATCGCCGATGCCGTGGTCGCCGCGGCCCGTGGCGGCACCGTGGACCGGGTCGTGTTTGCGGGCACCGGCAACCTCACGCGTGCCGGCACCGATCTGGAATCAGAGGCCATTGCCTCGGTGTTGGACGCCCTGGAGGAGCAGGTGGTGCTGCTGCGGCTCCTGCACGAGATGTCGGTCGACGGAGAGGTGGCAGTGCGCATCGGCGCTGAAACCCAGCATGAGGCGCTGGCGCGCACCTCGATCGTCGCCGCAGGGTACGGCGGCGAGGGGCAGGTGTCGCTCCTGGGGGCGCTCGGCCCCACCCGCATGGACTACCCAGGGACCATGGCGGCGGTGCGGGCGGTGGCTCGCTACCTGTCTCATGCCGTGAGTTGAGACCTTCAGCAAAGGGACATGATGTGAACGACTACTACGCGACGTTGGGCGTGCCCCGCACCGCGACCGAGGCCGAGATCAAGAAGGCCTATCGCAAGCTCGCCCGCGAGCACCACCCCGATGTGGCAGGTGCCGAGTCCGAGGCGCGCTTCAAGGAAGTGGCGGCGGCGTATGAGGTGCTGGGCAACGCCGACAAGCGCGCCCAGTACGACCGCGGTGTGGACCCGCGCGCGCCCGGCGGTGGCGGGCCCCAGGGCTTCGACATGAACGACATCTTCGAGACGTTCTTCGGTGCGGCCGCCGGTGGCGCGCGTCGTGGGCCGGCTTCCCGCACCCAGCGTGGCGGCGACACTCTCGTCTATGCCGAGGTGACGTTGGAGGAGGCGGTATTCGGCGTGCGTCGGACCGTCTCGGTGGATCTGGCCGACGTGTGCCGGACGTGCCACGGCACCTGCTGCGCTCCGGGCACGTCGCCGGCCACCTGTCCGCAGTGCAACGGCCAGGGCTCGGTGCAGCGCCTCGCGCGCTCCCTGCTGGGCCAGGTGGTGACCCACTCGACCTGCCCCGGCTGTGGCGGCTATGGCACGCTCATCGCCTCTCCCTGCTCCGAGTGCTCGGGTCAGGGGCGCACCCACTCACGCCACGAAATCGAGGTGGACATTCCGGCTGGCGTGTCCACGGGCACCCGCATCCGCATGTCGCACGCGGGCGATGCTGGCGTGGGCGGCGGCGCCAAGGGCGACCTCTACGTGGAGATCCAGGAGAAGGCGGACAAGGTTTTCGAACGCCGCGGCGACGACATCCACTGCACGCTCGAACTGCCCATGACGGCGGCGGCGCTGGGCACCATCGCCACGGTGGAGACCTTTGACGGCCCGCAGGAGGTGGACGTGCGTGCGGGCACCCATTCGGGCGCAACCATCAAGCTCAAGGGCCTGGGCGTGGGTCGGTTGCAGCGCTCCGGGCGGGGAGACCTCTATGTCCACGTGGACGTGCTCACACCCACCGAGGTGGACGAGGCGCAGCGGGCCCTCCTGGAGCAGCTCGCCGTGCTGCGTGGTGAGGAGCGTCCCGAGGCGCGCCTGGCTCCCGTGGGTGGCGGGGTGTTCTCGCGTCTGCGCGAAGCCTTCATGGGACGCTGAGCGTGAGCGCCCCCGTCTTCCTCCTTCCTGCGGCGGCCGATGCCGTGGCGGGCCAGGTGGTGACGCTCGGCGGGGCGGAGGGGCGGCACGCCGCGACCGTGCAGCGTCGTGAGGTGGGCGAGCGCATCGACGTGGTGGACGGCGGCGGGGTGCGGGTCAGGGGTGAGATTGTCGCCGTGCGGCCCGGCGAACTGGACGTGCGGGTCGTGGAGACGGTGAGGCACGCGGAGGCGTCCGTGGTGCTCGTCCAGGCGCTCGCCAAGGGTGGGCGCGACGAGCAGGCCGTGGAGACCGCCACCGAACTGGGGGCAACGCGTGTCATTCCGTGGGCCGCCGATCGGGCGATCGTGCAGTGGCGCGGCCCCAAGGCCGCCAAGGGCCGTGAGAAGTGGCAGGCCGTGGCGCTCGCGGCCATGAAGCAGAGTCGCCGTGCGGTGCTGCCCGGCGTGGACGAGGTGGTGGACACCGCCGGCCTGGCCGCACTCGTGGAGGCCGCCACGGCATCGGGCGCGCGCGTGCTGGTGCTCCACGAGGAGGCCGCCGTCTCGATCACCCACGTGACCTGGGACAGCCGCGCGCAGGAGGTGTGGGTCGTGGTCGGTCCCGAGGGTGGCATCACGCCGGGGGAGATCGACCGCCTTGTCGCCGCGGGTGCCCAGGCGGTGCTCGTGGGGCCGCATGTGCTGCGCGCCTCCACGGCGGGCCCGGCGGCCATCGCTGCGCTGGCCGCCGTGCGCGGCACCTGGGACGCTCCTGCGTGAGGCCGCCACCGCCGAGCAAGCCGCCCAGTAGGCTGGTGTCATGAGCGAGTGCCTGTTCTGCCGCATCATCGCCGGCGAGATCCCCGGCGACATCGTGCTGGAGAACGACCAGGTGGTGGCCTTCCGCGACATCGTCCCCAAGGCCCCCGTCCATGTGCTCGTGGTGCCGCGCCGCCACGAGCCCGACGTTGCCGCCCTGGCTGCCGCCGACCCCGCCGCCCTGGCCGCGATGGCCGCCGCCGCGCAGCAGGTCGCCGACGCCGAATGTGGCGGCCAGTACCGCTGGATCTTCAACACCGGGGCGAGCGCAGGCCAGACGGTCTTCCACGCCCACGGACATGTCATCGGCGGCGGCGAACTGGGCTGGGACCCCGCGTGAGTACCTCCCAGGTGGTGATCGTGGAGCCGGCCTCCACCATGCCCGAGCTGCTGGGTTCCGGTGACGGCATTCTGCGCGAGCTGGAACGCTCCTTCCCCACGGTGGACATCCTGGTGCGCGGCAACCACATCTCGCTCAAGGGAGACGAGGCCGACGTCAGCCGGGCCGCCGCCGTGATCGAGCAGCTGCGCGGCATGCTCGCTGCCGGAGTGGGACTGTCGCCCGACATCGCCCGCGAGAGCGTGCGCATGCTCGCCCCCGGTGGGGAGCGGCTCCACACCGGCGAGGGCGCCCAGCCCGTCGCGGTGCTGTCGCGGTCCATCCTCACCACCCGTGGCAAGACCATCCGCCCGCGCACCCAGGGCCAGGCGGCCTACGTCAACGCCATCGAGGGCAACACTGTCACCTTTGGCATCGGCCCCGCGGGCACCGGCAAGACCTACCTGGCCATGGCCCAGGCAGTCGCGGCGCTCCAGTCCAAGCGCGTGAGCCGCATCGTGCTGACCCGGCCCGCCGTGGAGGCGGGGGAGCGGCTGGGATTCCTGCCGGGCTCGCTGAGCGACAAGATCGACCCCTACTTGCGCCCGCTGTACGACGCGCTGCACGACATGGTGGACCCCGACTCCATCCCCCGGCTCATCGAGGCGGGCACCATCGAGGTGGCACCCCTCGCGTACATGCGCGGGCGCACGCTCAACGACGCCTTCATCATCCTGGACGAGGCGCAGAACACCACGCGCGAGCAGATGAAGATGTTCCTCACCCGCCTGGGCTTCGGCTCCACGATGGTGGTCACGGGCGACATCACCCAGGTGGACCTGCCCGGCGGCACCGAGTCGGGCCTGCGCGCGGCGCGCGACATCCTGCGCGGCGTCGACGACATCGGCTTCTGCGAACTGACCGCCGACGATGTGGTGCGCCACCGCCTGGTGAGCGACATCATCGTCGCCTTCGCCAAGGCCGATGCCCGGGCCGGGCAGCGCAGGGCCCCCGACCGCCAGCATCGGCGCTTCACCGGCCCGCGACACCCCGGCGAGGACGCCGACCCCACCCCCCACACCGAGGAAGTCCCGTGATCGAGGTCAACAACGAGACCGATGCCCAGATCGACGAGATCGAGTTCGCCGAACTGGCCACGTACGTGCTGGGCGAGATGCACATCGCCGAGGGCGCGGAACTGGCGATCATGTTCGTGGACGAGCCCGCGATGGAGCAGCTGCACCTCCAGTGGATGGACGAGCCCGGCCCCACCGACGTGCTGAGCTTCCCCATGGACGAGCTGCGTCCCGGCACCCCCGACAAGCCCACGCCTGCGGGGCTGCTGGGTGACATCGTCGTCTGCCCCACCGTGGCCGAGCGCCAGGCGCTCGCGGCCGGACACTCCGCGCAGGAGGAGATGCTGCTGCTGACCACGCACGGCATCCTGCACCTGCTGGGCTACGACCATGCCGAGCCAGAGGAGGAGAAGGAGATGTTCGACCTGCAGCGCAGGCTGCTCCTGACCTTCCTCGCGAGCAGGGCGGCGTGAGCACCACCGCCGTCACCTGGCTCATCCTGATCGCCGTGCTGGGCGTGCTCAACGCGGCCGTGCTGCATGCGGTGGTCGCCGCCTTCGAGCAGCTGCCGTATGCGCGGGAGCGCGAGTTCGCCCACGCGCAACGGCCCGATGGCGACCCCACCCGGGCCGCCCGTCTGGCCCGCGACGCGCGCGAGACCGCCAACGCGGCATCGGTCGCGTACGCCACCGCCGAACCCATCGCCCTGGTGTGCTGGACCCTGCTCGCCTGGCAGATGGTGTCCGACCTCCACTGGGAGTGGTGGGTGGGTGCCCTCATGGCCATCGTGGTGGCGGTCGCGATCTCCATCATGGTGATCCGGGCGCTGCCGCGGCAGCTGGGCCGGACCTATCCCGAGGCGACCATCCGTGCGCTCGCGCCGTGGGCATGGCTGCAAGTGGTGCTCACCACGCCGCTGCGGCGTGTGGTGCCGGCGTTGCAGATCCCCGCGCTCGCGGAGGCCGAGGACCTCATGGAGCAGGCGCAGGATGCGCTCGCGGACGAGGACGCCCAGTTGCTGCGCGGCGTGGTGAGCCTGGGGGACACGCTCACGCGCGAGGTCATGGTGCCGCGCACCGACATGATCACGCTGGCCGCAGGAACCACGCTGCGCAAGGCCATGGTGCTATTTATGCGGTCCGGGTACTCGCGCCTGCCGGTGGTGGGTGACGGCACGGATGACGTGCGCGGCGTGCTCTACCTCAAGGATGTGGTGCGCGACACCTGGGACGATGCGTCGGGCCTGGATGCGCCCGTGGACACCCTCATGCGCGAGCCCGAGTTCATCCCCGAGTCCCTGCCCGCCGACGACCTGCTGCGCCGCATGCAGCAGGACGTGTTTCATCTGGCGATCGTGGTGGACGAGTTCGGTGGCGTCGCGGGTCTGGTGACGATCGAGGACGCGCTGGAGGAGATCGTGGGCGAGGTGGTCGACGAGCACGATCCCACCGGGCCCGAAGTCGAGGACCTGGGCGAGGGGCGCTTCCGGGTGCCGGCGCGCCTGAGCCTGGATGAACTGGGCGAGCTGTTCGGCGTGGAGATCGACGACGATGATGTGGAGACCGCCGCCGGCCTCCTGACCAAGGCGCTGGGGCGGGTACCCATTCCCGGCTCCTCGGCGCAGGCGCAGGGCCTGTTGCTGACGGCGGAGCGCACCACGGGGCGACGGCGCAGACTGTCGTGGATCGTGGTGAGCCAAGTGCAGGACGAGGAGAGCGACGATGAGTGATGAGACCACGGGTGTGCCTGGCACGAGGGGTGGGTCTGGCACGACGGGTGCGCCGCACCGCTCCGGCTTCGCCTGCTTCGTGGGCCGGCCCAATGCGGGCAAGTCCACCCTGATGAACGCGCTCGTGGGGGAGAAGGTCGCGATCATGTCTTCCCGGCCGCAGACCACGCGCCGGGCCATTCGCGGCATCGTCACCCGCGACGACGCCCAACTGGTGATCGTGGACACCCCCGGTCTGCACAAGCCCCGCACCCTGCTGGGCGAGCGGCTCAACGACCTGGTGCGGGAGACGTTCGCGGAGGTGGACGTCATCGGATTCTGCCTGCCGGCCAACGAGAAGGTGGGGCCCGGCGACCAGTGGATCGCGCGCGAACTGTCGGAGGCGCGCGCGCCCGTGGTGGCGATTGTGACCAAGCTCGACACCGTGCCGCGGGAGCGGGTCGCGGAGCACCTGCTGGCGGTGTCCGCCTTGGGCGACTGGGCGGATGTGGTGCCCGTGTCCTCGGTCAAGGGCGTGCAGGTGGATGTGCTGACGGACGTGCTCGTGTCGCATCTGCCGGTGGGGCCTGCGCTGTATCCCACGGGGGACGTGACGGACGAGCCCGAGGACGTGCGCGTGGCCGAACTGATCCGCGAGGCCGCCCTGGAGGGAGTGCGCGACGAGCTGCCGCACTCGATCGCGGTGATGGTCGAGGAGATGATCGAGCCGGAGGACGGGGGAGTGCTGCAGATCCACGCGCAGCTGTACCTGGAGCGCGACTCGCAGAAGGGCATCATCATCGGCCACGGCGGCTCGCGGCTGCGCGAGGTGGGTGCGACCGCGCGTGCAGGGATCGAGCGACTGCTGGGAAGGCGGGTCTACCTGGATCTGCACGTCAAGGTCGCCAAGGACTGGCAACGCGACCCCAAGTCGCTGCGCCGCCTGGGGTTCTAGGGGAACCGCCCCGCCTGCGCTGCCCACCGTCCCCCTGCCCCCGCCAGCCCCGCCCCCACCCCCGCCGTTTTCTGCGGATTCGCAGAAAACAGGCGAAGAAGGGCCCATCTTGAGGCATTTTCTGCGAATCCGCAGAAAACGGCAGGGGGGAGAGGGGCCACCTCGCACAACGTGCGCTAACCTAGGGAACATGCGTGCACGCTCGCTGCTCCTTCGTTGCCGCGACGAGGCCTAATCAGGCCGGATCCTCGTCGCGGTGGTTGGTGTGCCGGTCTACCTCCCCAGGAACAACCGACACAGAAGGACTTCCCACAGCATGAGCGACTACTACACCGGCGGTGAACAGACCCCCGCCCGCATGCCCATCCACAAGTACCGCCCCTTCCACGAGCAGATCGTCGTAGACCTGCCCGACCGCACATGGCCGGATAAGCGCATCGAGAAGGCCCCGCGCTGGTGCGCCGTGGACCTGCGCGACGGCAACCAGGCCCTCATCGAGCCGATGGATGTGGAGCGCAAACTGCGCATGTTCGACCTCCTGGTGCGCATGGGCTTCAAGGAGATCGAGGTGGGGTTCCCCTCCGCGAGCCAGACGGACTTCGACTTTGTGCGCCGCCTCATCGACGAGGACCGCATTCCCACGGACGTCACGATCCAGGTGCTGACCCAGGCGCGCGAGCACCTGATCGAGCGCACCTATGAGTCCCTGCGGGGCGCGCGCAACGCGATAGTCCACCTGTACAACTCGACGTCCATCCTGCAGCGCGATGTGGTGTTCCGTGCCAGCGAGGACGAGATCATGGACATCGCGACCCACGGCGCCATGCTGTGCCTCAAGTACGAGGAGACCATCCCCGACACCCAGGTCTTCTACGAGTACAGCCCCGAGTCCTACACCGGCACCGAACTGGAATACGCGGTGAAGGTCTGCAACGCGGTGCTGGACGTGTGGAAGCCCACGCCGGAGCGCAAGGTCATCATCAATCTGCCCGCAACCATCGAGATGGCCACGCCCAACGTTTACGCGGATTCCATCGAGTGGATGAACCGCCACCTGGACTACCGCGATTCCGTGGTGCTGTCCTTGCACCCCCACAATGATCGCGGCACCGCCGTCGCGGCAGCGGAGTTGGGCTACCTGGCGGGTGCCGACCGCATCGAGGGCTGCCTCTTCGGCAACGGCGAACGCACCGGCAACGTGGATCTGGTGACGCTGGGCATGAACCTCTTCAGCCAGGGCATCGACCCGCAACTGGACTTCAGCGACATCGACACGATCCGCCGCACCGTGGAGTACTGCAACCAGTTGGACGTGCATCCGCGCCACCCCTGGGGCGGCGACTTGGTGTTCACCGCCTTCTCCGGCTCTCACCAGGACGCCATCAAGAAGGGCCTGGAGCGCATGGAGTCCGATGCCTCCAAGCAGGGTGTCACGGTGGACGACCTGGTGTGGGCCGTGCCCTATCTGCCCATCGACCCGCGCGACGTGGGCCGCTCCTATGAGGCGGTCATCCGCGTCAACTCGCAGTCGGGCAAGGGTGGCGTCGCCTACCTCATGAAGACCGAGTATCACCTGGACCTGCCGCGTCGCCTCCAGATCGAGTTCTCGCGCGTGGTGCAGCGCGAGGCCGATGCCACGGGCACCGAGATGACGGCCGCGCGCTTGTGGGAGAACTTCGAGGACGAGTACCTGCCCTCGCCGCACCCGGACAGGCAGTGGGGACGCTTCGCTCTCCACGGCACCAGGACGTCGTCGTCCGATGCCGGTCCCGACACCTTGGCAGCGGATATCGCCGATGCCGGGGTTGCGGTGACGATCGAGGGCGCGGGCAACGGTCCCGTCGCCGCCTTTGTGCAGGCGCTCGCGACCCGCGGAGTCGAGGTGGATGTGCTCGACTATGCGGAGCACGCCATGACTGCGGGCGGCGACGCCAACGCCGCCGCCTATGTGGAGTGCCGCATCGGCGAGCAGACCTGGTGGGGGGTGGGTATCGACCCGTCCATCACCACTGCCACGCTCAAGGCGATCATCTCTGCGGTGAACCGCGCGGCGCGCTGACCTGTGACACGGCAGGGGCGCGCGACAATGGAGCGTGCCCCTGTACCGTGACCACGCCATCGTGCTGCGCACCCACAAGCTGGGTGAGGCCGACCGCATCGTCACGCTTCTCACCCAGCACCACGGCAAGGTGCGGGCGGTGGCCAAGGGGGTGCGGCGCACGTCGAGCCGCATCGGGGCGCGCATGGAGCCGTTCATGCTCGCGGACGTGCAACTGTATGAGGGGCGCAATCTGGACATCGTGAGCCAGGTGGAGATGCGCGAGCCCTACGCGCGCCGCATCGCGGAGGACTATCAGCTGTTCACCGCGGCTACCGCGATGGTGGAGACTGCCGACAAGCTCGTGGACCACGAGCGTGAGCCCGCACTGCAGCAGTACCGCCTGCTTCACGGCGCGCTCGGCGTGCTGAGCCGCCGCGAGCACGAGCCAGGGCTGGTGCTCGACTCGTTCCTGCTGCGCTCGCTGGCGATCGCGGGCTATGCCCCTAGCATCGACGTGTGCGCGACGTGCGGGAAGCCGGGGCCGCACCGGGCTTTCGCCGTTGCCGAGGGCGGCGCGGTGTGCGACGACTGCCGCCCCGCGGGTGTGGCCGCCCCCGCTCCTGAGACGTTCGCGCTGCTGGGGGCGCTCCTGGAGGGTTCGTGGCCTGCCGCCGATGCCGCGGAGAGCAGGGCACGGCGCGAGGCCGCCGGCCTGGTCGCGGCGTATGCCCAGTACCACTTGGAGCGCAAGGTGAGGTCGCTGCCGATGGTGGAGCGCACGGCGGACTGACC
>CAZFEH010000056.1:318-10060 GCA_964517615.1 uncultured Demequinaceae bacterium | reverse complement strand
CCAACACCTCCAGCTCCATCGTGTCCAAGTCGGTGGCCCGTGGGGGAGGGCGCACCTCCTACCGCGGCCTGGTGCAGGTGCTGGAAGGCGCCAAGAACTCGAAGTCCAACGTGCTGTGCGACGCGCTGCTCGTGGACCAGATCTCCCGCTCCGACACCTACCCGTACGTGGACGTCCGTGAAGACGACGTGCACATGGGTCACGAGGCGACGGTGTCCCGCGTGAGCGAGGACCAGCTGTTCTACCTCATGTCGCGCGGCCTGGACGAGTTCGAGGCCATGGCCATGATCGTGCGCGGCTTCGTGGAGCCCATCGCGCGCGAACTGCCCATGGAGTACGCGCTCGAACTCAACCGCCTCATCGAACTGCAGATGGAAGGGAGCGTGGGGTGACCCTCACCACCGATCATTCACGGGCCACACTGGCCGGGGACCACAGCCACGGTGCGGGGGTGCCCGACAAGTCGCGAGCCGACCGCCTCGTCAGCTTTGACCCCGAGGCCTTCGCCGTCCCCACCGGGCGCGAGGAGAACTGGCGCTTCTCGCCGGTGCGCACCATCAAGCCCTTCTTCGCCCTGGACGGCGGCGAGGGACACCTGGCATGGAGCACCGCACCGCTTCCCGCGGGCGTGACCCTCACCGAGGTTCCCGCGGCCGACGCCGAGGCCCGTTCCGTACGCGCGCCGGGTGACCGGGCATCGGCCGTGGCCGTGGCCCGCTCCGGGGGCGCCAAGGCGCTCAGCATCGCCCCTGGTGTCGAACTGACCGAGCCCGTCACGGTCACGCTCACCGGCACGGGCGAGGACGTGCGTGGACACGTGCTCGTCGAGGTGGGCGAGGGTGCCCAGGCCACCGTGGTCATCGAGCGCAAGGGAAGCGCCTCCTACTCCGAGTTCCTCTCGGTGGACGTCGCCGACGGCGCCTCTCTCAACCTGGTGCTGCTGCAGCTGTGGGACGCCGATGCCGTACACGTCTCCGAGGTCGTGGCCCGCCTGGGACGGAGTTCGCAGCTGCGCGGCTCCGTGGTGACGCTCGGCGGCACCGTGGTGCGCCTGAACACCTCCGTGGCCTTCGCGGGCGAGGGCTCCTCCGTGGACCTCTTCGGCCTGTACTTCGCGGATTCCGGCCAGCATCAGGAGCACCAGCTCTTCGTGGACCACGCCGTGCCGCGCTGCGTCTCGCGCGTGACCTACAAGGGCGCGCTCGCGGGCGCCACCGCCCGCACCGTGTGGATCGGCGACGTGCTCATCCGGGCCGCCGCCGAAGGCACGGACACCTACGAGCTCAACCGCAACCTGGTTCTCACCGAGGGTGCTCGCGCCGACTCGGTCCCCAACCTGGAGATCGAGACCGGTGAGATCGAGGGTGCCGGGCACGCCTCGGCCACCGGACGCTTCGACGAGGAGCAGATGTTCTACCTGCGCTCGCGCGGCATCTCCGAGGACCAGGCCCGCCGCCTCGTGGTGCGGGGATTCTTCGCGGACCTCATCCGGGAGATCGGTGTGCCGGCGGTACAGGAGAGCCTCATGCACGCCATCGAGCTCGAACTGGAGCAGGTGGATCGCGAGGCGCATGCCGGAGGCGCCGATGACTGATCAACTTGCCTGCCTGGTGAGCGACCTCGAACCCGGCAGCGCCATGCTCGCCGAGCTCACGCTGGCCAACGGGGCCGACATCCCCATCGCCTTGGTGCGCAGCGAGGACGGCGATTTCTACGCCATCGACGACCTGTGCACCCACGGCGAGGTGTCACTGTCCGAGGGCGAGGTGATCGGCTGCGAGGTCGAGTGCTGGGCCCACGGCGCACGCTTCGATGTGCGCACGGGAGAAGCCACCGAGCTGCCAGCCATTTTGCCCGTCAAGACCTATCCCGTCCGCATTGACGGCGAGCGTGTGCTCGTCGACGTGGACAGCCCTGTGAAGTTTGTGAAGGAGAACGCATGAGCACGCTAGAGATCAAGGACCTCCACGTCAGCGTGGACACCCCCGAAGGCACCAAGCAGATTCTGCGCGGTGTCGACCTGACCATCAACTCCGGTGAGACGCACGCCATCATGGGCCCCAACGGCTCCGGCAAGTCCACCCTGGCCTACTCGATCGCCGGTCACCCCAAGTACCAGGTCACGAGCGGCTCCGTGCTGCTCGACGGCGAGGAGGTGCTGGAGATGAGCGTGGACGAGCGCGCCAAGGCAGGCCTGTTCCTCGCGATGCAGTACCCCGTCGAGGTGCCCGGCGTGTCCGTGTCCAACTTCCTGCGCACCGCCAAGACCGCCATCGACGGTGAGGCGCCGAAGCTGCGCACGTGGGTCAAGGACGTCCGCAGCGCGATGGACAACCTGCGCATGGACCCCGCCTTCGCGGAGCGCAACGTCAACGAAGGGTTCTCCGGCGGCGAGAAGAAGCGCCACGAGATCCTGCAGATGGAACTGCTGCGGCCCCGTTTCGCGGTGCTCGACGAGACCGACTCCGGCCTCGACGTCGACGCCCTGCGCATCGTCTCCGAGGGCGTCAACCGCGCCAAGGAGAACACGGACCTGGGCATCCTGCTCATCACCCACTACACCCGCATCCTGCAGTACATCACCCCCGACTTCGTGCACGTGTTCGTGGCCGGCAAGGTGGCGGAGGAGGGCGGCCCCGAGCTCGCCGAGCGCCTCGAGGCCGAGGGCTACGACCGCTTCCTCGTGGGGGCGTAAGAGCCGCTCATGCGTGACGTCCGCGCCGATTTCCCGCTCCTTGCGCGCAGCGTGAGGAACGGTCGCCCGCTGGTGTACCTCGACTCCGCCGCCACCGCTCAGCGCCCCCGCGCCGTGCTGGACGCGGTGGAGGACTTCGAGGTGCACCACAACGGCGCGGTCCAGCGCGGCGCCCATCTGCTGGCCGAGGAGGCGACGGAGGCCTTCGAGGCCGCCCGCGCCTCGGTGGCCCGCCTCGTGGGAGCCCGCGAGGCCAGGGAGATCGTGTGGGCGTCCAACGCGACGGCCGCGCTCAACCTCGTGGCGGGCGGCATCGGCAACGCGTCGGCGGGCATCGGCGGCGAGGACTCCGCGTCCTTCCGCATCGGCCCCGGCGACTCGATCGTCGTCACCCAGGCCGAGCATCACGCCAACCTGGTGCCCTGGCAGCAGCTTGCCGCCCGCACCGGCGCCACGCTGCGCTGGATCGAGGTGGACGCCGATGGCGTGCCGCGCCTGGACCAGCTCGCCACCGTGGTGGACGGCTCCACCCGGGTGCTCGCCTTTGGCCACGTGAGCAACGTGACGGGCGTGATCGCGCCCGTGCGCGCCTTCGTGGAGCGCGCCCGGGAGGTGGGTGCGCTCACCGTGCTCGACGCCTGCCAGTCCGTGCCGCACCTGCCCGTGAGCTTCCCGGACCTGGGCGTCGACTTCGCCGCGTTCTCGGGACACAAGATGCTGGGCCCCACGGGCATCGGTGCGCTGTGGGGCCGGGCGGAACTGCTCGACGCGCTGCCGCCGTCGATCTTCGGCGGCGGGGCCGTGGCCACCGTCACCTTGGAGCAGACCACGTGGCATCCGGCGCCGATGCGCTTCGAGGCCGGCTCGCAGCCCGTGGCGCAGGCGGTGGGCATGGGGGCCGCCGCCGAGTACCTCATGGACCTGGGCATGGAGGCCGTCGCGGCGCACGACAAGGCGCTCGCGACGCATCTGCGCGAGGGAGTCGCGGCGCTCGACGGCGTGCGGCTTCTGGGTCCCGTCAGCGGCGACACGCTCGCGCTCGCGGCCTTCGTGGTCGACGGGGTGCACCCGCACGATGTGGGACAGGTGCTCGACGACGCGGGTATCGCCGTCCGGGTGGGGCACCACTGCGCCCAGCCCCTGCATCGGCACTTTGGGGTCACGGGATCGGCTCGGGCGAGCGCACAGGTCTACACCACCCCCGAGGATGTCGACGCCTTTCTCAGTGCGCTCGCCTCGGTGCGGGAGTTCTTTGGAGCACGCGCATGAGCGATCTGGAGCGGATGTATCAGCAGGTGATCCTGGACCATTCACGCGAGGCCCACGGCCGTGGCCTGCGCGACCTCGGGGAGCCCGCCGTGGGCGAGTCCCACCAGGTCAACACCACATGCGGGGACGAGGTGACCCTGCGCGTGGGTGTCGCGGATGGCGCGGTGACCGACGTGGCGTGGGAGGGGCAGGGCTGCTCCATCTCGCAGGCCTCGGTGTCCGTGCTGCACGACCTGGTGGTGGGGGAGCAGCGGGTCTCGGTGGATGAGGTCTACGAGGCGTTCAAGGCGCTCATGCACAACAAGGGCGAGCCTCTGGACGAGTACCGCGAGGATCTGCTGGGCGATGCCACGGCGTTTGTGGGCGTGGGCAAGTATCCTGCCCGTATCAAATGCGCGTTGCTGGGATGGATGGCGTTGCGGGATGCACTCGCACGCGCGGAAGGAGTGAGTCATGGCTGAGAAGGTGGCCAACGCCGCTGATGTCGAGGAGGCCCTCCGCGATGTCATCGACCCGGAACTGGGCATCAACGTGGTGGACCTGGGCCTCGTGTACGGCGTGCTGCTGGACGAGAACCAGCATGCGGTGATCGACATGACGCTCACCTCGGCCGCGTGCCCGCTCACGGACGTGATCGAGGACCAGGCGAGCCAGGCATTGCAAGGGCTCGTGGACGGCTTCCGCATCAACTGGGTGTGGATGCCGCCGTGGGGGCCGGACAAGATCACCGACGACGGTCGCGAGCAGTTGCGCGCCCTCGGCTTCAACGTCTGAGTCGGCCTGCCCCATTCACCCTGGGCCACCCCCACCTGCACCCGTCCCCACCCGTCCACCCGCACCCGTCCACCTGCACCCGTCCCCACCCACGCCATTTTCTGCGGATTCGCAGATAATGGCTCAATGAGCGCCCAAGATTCACCCTTTTCTGCGCCCAGGGACATGGCGCCGTGCGCGACGCATGTGGCGCCCAGGGACACGGTGACAGCTGTGGGGACGCGTTGACACCCGGGGACACGGCGTCGTCCGCGACGCATGTGGCGCTCATCCGCGGCATCAACGTCGGCGGCAAGAACATCGTGCCCATGGCGGCGCTGCGCGAGGCCTTGGCCGATGCTGGGGTGGAGCAGGTGCGCACCTACATCCAGTCCGGAAACGTGGTGCTGACCGCACCGGGGCTGTCCCCGGAGGACGTGAACGCGCTTGTGGAGCGGGTGCTGCGTGACTCGTTTGGCGTGACCACCGTGGTGGTGACGGTGACCGCAGATGCCCTGCGTGCGGTCACGGACCAGTCACCCGCAGGCTTTGGCGAGGACGACGACACCTTCAAGCACGACGTGGTGTTCTTGCGTCCCGGCGTGGAGGTCGAGCCGCTCCTGGCCAAGGTGCGCCTGCGCGAGGGCGTGGATCGGGCGTGGCCCGGGCCCGGCGTGCTGTACTTCCGGCGCGTGAGCTCGCTCCTGACGCGCAGCTACATGCGGGAGATCGTCGCGATGCCCGAGTACCAGGACATGACCATCCGCAACTGGCGCACCACGACGGCGCTTGCGGGGATGCTGACGACCTAGCGCCCCACCACGCCGAACAGGTCGCACGAGGCCACGGTGCCGCTCTTGTAGCCCACCAGCAGCGACTGCTTGCGCTGCTCCGAGGTGCCGTGCGTGTAGTTGTGCGGCTTCACCTGCCCGGAGGTGACCTGCTGGATACGGTCGTCACCCACCGACTCCGCGGCGGCGATGGCATTGTTCAGTTGGGCATCGGTGATGGGCTTGAGGAAGGGCACCCCCGTGTCCGGGTCCGGCACCGTCGCCGCATTGCCCACCCATGCGCCGGCCAGGCAGTCCGCCATGAGCTCCACCTTGACGGTGTCGGACTCGGGTCCGGTCTGCGAGCGGTCCGCGATATCGAAGATGCCCATCTCGTTCTGAATGTGGTGCCCGTACTCGTGTGCCACGACATACGCCTCGGCCAGGTTGCCCTGCTCGTAACCGAACTGCGCCAGCTCGTTGAAGAACGTCGTGTCGATGTACATCGTCTGGTCCGAGGGGCAGTAGAACGGCCCCGTCGCCGCCGATGCCTGGCCGCAGGCACTCTGGGTCACGTTGTCGAACACCACCACGCCCGGCAGCTGGTGCCGGAAGCCCGCAGCGGGCAGGGCATCGGCCCAGAAGGCATCCAGCGACTCGATGGTCGCGAGCACCCGGCAGTCGGCGTATTCGTTGGCCGAGGCACCCGTCGTGCACCGCTCGGCAAAGTCCTGCTGGGTGGTGGCATCGTCAGCACCCGCCGCGCCTCCGGTGCCGCCGTCGAGGCCCAGGCTGGAGGGGTCGAGGCCGAAGATCAGGGCCAGCACCAGCAGCAGCAGGCCGCCGATGCCGCCGCCCACCGCCACGCCGCCGCGTCCGCCACTGCCGCGGCGCTGAATGCGGTGGGTGTCGAGCCGCGTGCCTTCATTGAATGCCATGATGCCTCCCAAGCGTCAAGGCAAAACTACCCTGCCTGGGGCTCCGCGTGCTCCTTGGTGGACACGGCGTCGTCGGCAATGCCCCGCGCGTGGAGCGCCTGACCGAGCCCCAGTGCGAAGCCCACGGTGCGCGTCGCCGTGGGGGTGAGCATGCCCGTGAGGCTGCGCTCGATGCCGCGGGCGCGCAGGGCCTGCTTGGATTCGGCCATGATCTGGGTGATCTCGGGAATCACGCGGATCACGATGGAGAACATCAACCCAGGTATGGCAGGCGGAATGATGCGGCGGAAGGGGCGCGATGCCGTGGTGATGAGGTCGAGCATCTCTCCCATGGGGGTCGATCCGGTCACGGCGAGCGAGAATGCCACGAGCGCCACCAGATCGGCCGCCATGTCCACCGCCTCGGCCAGATCGATGCGCCATGCCGTGTACGCGGCGGCGATGGCCGCGACCAGCACGGTGCCCAGCATGATGCGCACCGTGGGCCACGGGGGAGGCAGCACGGAGATGAGCAGCAGCACCGAAGCGCCGGCCATGCCGATGGCGGACACGGGGTCGGAGACCACGATGGCGCCCACGGTGAAGGCCACCAGGGTCAGCAGCTTGAACCATGCCGGGAGCCGATGCATGGGGGTGTTGCGGGGACGGTACATCCCGGCGAAGGTCATGGCTGTTCGCTCACGGCGCGCTGGAACATCAGTTCGCGGTAGTGCGCCACCGCGTCCAGCGGGTTGCCATCGAAGACCACGGCACCCTCATCCACCACGAGCGTGCGCTGCGCACGGGCGGCCGCCTCCAGGTCATGGGTGACCTCGATCACCTGAATGGGCAGGGCGTGCAGCAGCGCGCCCACGTGAGCCTTCCAGCGCAGATCCAGCAACGTGGTCGGCTCGTCGGCCACCACGATGCTGGGGGTCGTGGCGAGCACGCCCGCCAGGGCGAGAAGTTGCCGCTGGCCGCCCGAGAGGGCGTTGACCGAGACATCGGCCTGGGCCAGGAGGCCGATCTCCGCCAGGGCGGCAAGGGCAGCCGCCTCACGATCCCTCTTGTTGCCGATGATGCGCCGCAGCGACAAGGACACGTCCTCGATCGCGGTGGGCATGATGAGTTGTGCGGAGGGGTCGGTGAACAGGAAGCCGACCTTGCGCCGCACCAGGGCGCCGTGCTTGATGGTGTCGAGACCGTCCACCAGCACGCGTCCCTCATGCGGCAGGGCGAGCCCATTGATCAAACGCGCCAGCGTGGACTTTCCTGAACCGTTGGCGCCGATGATGGTGACGCGCTGCTCGGTGATCTTGAGTGTGGTGGGGTGGAGGATGGTCACGCCGGAATCGGGCGCGACGACGGTCGCGTCCTTGAAATGGATCATGACACCAGGCTAAGCGGTGGGGGCCGGGGCCTGTTCCTCGGCCGATGCGGTGGCGGGTTCGTCGTCGCCTTCACCGGCGTCCTCGGTGCGGACTCGGGGGGACTCGGCCAGCAGACCCGGGTAGGCGCGGTGGATCGCCCACGCGACCACGGCGGCCAGCACCAGCTTGATGACGTCGCCAGGCAGGAAGGGCAGGGCCATCGCGGCGATGTCCCGCACCGGAGACCCCAGGTAGACCAGGAGCCAGGTGTAGCCGATGAGGTTGATGACCACGAGCGAGCCGGTGGCCGTGGCGGCGAGGACGCCCCACAGGTTGAGCTTGTGGGCGCGGCGCAGGGCGCGCACGATCCAGCCGGTCACGAAGGCGGCGAACATGAAGCTCACCAGGAATCCCGCCGTGGGCTTGGCCCAGACCCCAGGGCCGGCCATGTGGCTTGCGAAGACGGGCAGGCCTGCCGTGCCCAGGATGAGATAGACCACTACGGCCGAGGCGCCGCGCCACGGACCCAGGACGGCGCCTGCGAGCAGCACGGCGAAGGTCTGCAAGGTGATGGGCACACCGGCGGCGATCTGGATGCCGGGCCAGATGGTCGATGCGGCGATCAGGCCGGCGAAGACGGCGACGAGCGCGATGGTGGTGGGCGTGAAGGTGCGGCGCAGGTCCACAGGTAACTCCTTGCGATAATGGTCTGGCGGAAAACTTACCGCCCCTACAAAGAACAGGCCCTCTTGAGAGCGCCATGCCCCGAATCCTTGTAGGACTGCTACAAAATGCGTGCATGCGGGCGCGCGCGGAGTGTTCGTGATCACTGCATCCGAGGTCGAGTTGCGCATCGGCGCGCGCGTGCTGCTACGCCCGGTGACGTTCCGAGTCGCGGCGGGCGACCGCATCGGACTCGTGGGCCGCAACGGCGCGGGCAAGACCACCCTGACCCGGGTGCTCGCGGGGGAGGGCCAGCCCACGAGCGGGCGGGTGACACATCAGGGGACCGTGGGCTATCTGCCCCAGGATCCGCGTGAGGGCGACCCGGAGCAGCGGGCCATGGAACGGATTCTCGACGTGCGCGACCTGGGCACCGTGCAGCGCAAGCTGCGCGAGGCCGAGGAGGACATGGCGGGGGAGGACGAGGCGGCCCGCGACGCCGCGATGGAGCGCTACCCCAAGCTCGAGGAGCGGTTCAGGGCGGCGGGCGGCTATGCCGCCGAGTCGGAAGCGGCGCGCATCACCGCCAACCTGGGGCTCGACGAGCGGGTGCTGAGCCAGCGCATCGGCACCTTGTCGGGCGGTCAGCGCCGCCGCGTCGAACTCGCCCGCATCCTGTTCTCCGATGCCGACACCCTGCTCCTCGACGAGCCGACCAACCACCTCGACGCCGACTCGATCGTGTGGCTGCGCGGCTTCCTCGCGAGCTTTGGCGGCGGACTCATCGTGATCTCCCACGACGTGGAACTGCTGCGCGCGAGCGTCAACAAAGTGTTCCACCTGGATGCGAACCGGGGCGAGATGGACCAGTACTCGCTGCGCTGGGATGCCTATCTGGAGCAGCGCGAGACCGATGAGCGCCGCCGCAAGCGCGAACGCGACAACGCCGAGAAGAAGGCGTCCGCGTTGCTCTCACAGGCCGACAAGATGCGCGCCAAGGCCACCAAGGCCGTCGCCGCGCAGAACATGGCCAAGCGCGCCGAGCGGCTGCTCGCAGGCACCGAGAGTCAGCGGCAGGCGGATAAGGTCGCGCATCTGCGCTTCCCCACGCCTGCCCCGTGCGGCAAGACGCCGCTGACCGCACAGGGACTGTCCAAGTCCTATGGCTCGCTGGAGGTGTTCACGGACGTGGACCTGGCCATCGACCGCGGCTCGCGCGTGGTGGTGCTGGGGCTCAACGGCGCCGGCAAGACCACGCGCGAGCCGCGGTCGATGGCCAGGTCCACGTCCGTGAACACCTCCAGC
>CAZFEH010000056.1:0-308 GCA_964517615.1 uncultured Demequinaceae bacterium | reverse complement strand
GGAGCAGCGCGAGACCGACGAGCGCCGCCGCAAGCGCGAACGCGACAACGCCGAGAAGAAGGCGTCCGCACTGCTCGCCCAGGCCGACAAGATGCGCGCCAAGGCCACCAAGGCCGTCGCCGCACAGAACATGGCCAAGCGCGCCGAGCGGCTGCTCGCAGGCACCGAGAGCCAGCGGCAGGCGGACAAGGTCGCGCATATGCGCTTCCCCACACCTGCGCCGTGCGGCAAGACGCCGCTGACCGCGCAGGGGCTGTCCAAGTCCTATGGCTCGCTGGAGGTGTTCACGGACGTGGACCTGGCCATCG
>CAZFEH010000055.1:0-10166 GCA_964517615.1 uncultured Demequinaceae bacterium | reverse complement strand
GGCATCTGGCGGATCGCGCCAAAGGCCAGGATCGCGGCCTCGCCGGGGTTGAGGATCGGCGTGCCGGTGTCGATGCCGAGCGCACCCACGTTGGTGATGGTGATGGTGCCGTCGGTCAGCTGCGCGGGCGTGAGCTTGCCCGCCCGAGCCTGCGCCGTGAGTTCCTGCAGTTCCACCGCGAGCGCATGCAGCGGCAGCCGGTGCGCGTCCTTGATGTGCGGCACCACCAGGCCACGCGGCGTCGAAGCCGCGATCCCCAAGTTGATGTAGTGCTTGTAGACGATCTCCTGTGCCGCCTCGTCCCAGCTCGCGTTGATCTCGGGATGGCGGCGTGCGGCCAACAGCAGTGCCTTGGCCACGATGAGCAGGGGTGTCACGCGCACGTCCACGAAGTCGCGATCCGCCTTGAGGCGCGCCACGAGGTCCATGGTCGCGGTGACGTCCACGGTGTGGAACACGGTGACGTGCGGCGCCGTGAACGCCGACCTCACCATCGCCTCCGCGGTGCGCTTGCGCACCGACTTCACGGGCACGCGCGTGGAGCGGCCGTCCGGCGTCGAGTAGCCCGATTCGAGCCACGGCTGGTCGTCACCGGCATAGGTCGCGAGCGCGCGCGGCTTGATCGCGGCGGCGTGCTGCTCCACGTCCTCGCGCGTCACCACGCCACCCGGCCCGGAGGGCGTCACCGTGGTCAGGTCGATCCCCAGGTCGCGCGCGAGCTTGCGCACGGGCGGCTTGGCGATCACCGGGTAGTCGGAGTCGCCTGCGCCGCCGATGCTCTCCACAGCGTCGTCCTTGCGGGCACGCCGATGCGCGGACCCGGCCTTGACACCGTAGCCCACCAGCACGGCCCCGGGGGACGCCTCGGCAGCCGCAGTGGCCTCGGCCGGGGAGGCGGCGGCCGGGAGGTCCTCGCGACCGGAGGCGGAGCCGGCGGGAGCAGACTGGACCGGCTCGGTCGATGCCTCCCCGGCCACAGCACCAACACCAGCACCAGCACCGGCATCCACCGCAGGCGCCTCGCCATCGGGGTCCACGTCGATCTCCACGATCGGCGCGCCCACCTCGACGGTCTGGCCCTCGGCCACCAGCAGCGCGGTCACCACCCCGTCAAAGGGGCAGGGCAACTCCACGAGTGACTTCGCGGTCTCGATCTCCACGAGCGGCTGGTTGACCTCCACCCGGTCACCCACGGCCACACGCCACGTGACGATGTCGGCCTCGGTCAGGCCCTCGCCCGCGTCTGGCAGGGGGAAGCGTTCAAAGATGGGCATCGCGTTTCTCCTCGGCTCAGTGGGCCAGCACCTTGTCGACCGCGTCGAGCAGTCGATCCAAGGATGGCAGGTAGTCGTGTTCGTACTTGGAACCCGGGTAGGGCGTGTGGAATCCGCCCACGCGCAGCACGGGGGCGTGGAGGTGGAAGAAGGCTTCTTCGCCGATGCGCGCGGCCAGTTCCGCGCCCGGGCCAAAGTAGGTGGGGGCCTCGTGCACCACGACCACGCGGCCGGTCTTCTTGGCAGAGGCGACCACGGTGTCGATGTCGAGCGGGGAGATGGACCGCAGGTCCACGATCTCGGCGGAGGCGCCTTCCTCGGCCAGCACCTCGGCGGCCTGGAACGCGAGTCGCACGGTGGGACCGTAGGCCAGCACCGTCACGTCGGAGCCCTCGCGAGCCACGCGCGCGCGGCACATCTCGGCGGTGGCGGCAGACGCGCCGTCGGGCGAGGCGACCTGCTCGCCCACGCGCACCAGATTCACCTCGCCCTTGTCCCAGTAGCGGGCCTTGGGCTCCAGGAACAGCACCGGGTCGGGCGAGGCGATGGCCTGCTGGATCATGTCGTAGGCGTCCTGCGGGCTCGCGGGGCTGATGACGCGCAGGCCGGCAGTGTGCGCGAAGAGCGCCTCGGGGCTCTCGGAGTGGTGCTCCACGGCGCCGATGCCCCCGGCGAAGGGCACGCGGATCACCACGGGCACCTGCACCTTGCCCTGCGTGCGGTAGTGGATCTTGGCCAGCGACGTGGTGATCTGGTCGTATGCCGGGAAGATGAAACCGTCGAACTGGATCTCCACCACGGGCCGGTAGCCCGCCATCGCCATGCCGATGGCCGTGCCCACGATGCCCGACTCGGCCAGCGGGGTGTCCATCACGCGGTCCCCGCCAAAGTCCTTGTGCAGCCCGTCGGTCACGCGGAACACCCCGCCCAGGGCGCCGATGTCCTCGCCCATGAGCAGCACCTTGGGGTCGCGCTCCATCGCGGCGCGCAGGCCGGCGTTGATCGCGCCGGCAAGGGTCAGGGTCGCCGTGGTGGCGATCTCGTTCATCGGTGTCCTCCTGCGGGCTCGGCGAAGGAGCGCTGGTAGCGGTCGAACCAGGTGCGCTCGGCACTCACCTGCGGGTGAGACTCGGCGTACACCTGGTCGAAGATCTGCAGCGGATCCCCGGGGACCTCGGCCTTGATGAAGGTCCGGGTGCGGGCGGCGAACTCCTTGGCCTCCTGCTCGACCTGCTCGCGGAAGTCAGCGGGCAGTTCGCCCTGGCTCTCCAGGTAGGTCTCCAGCCGCGCGATGGGGTCGCGCTCGCGCCAGTAGTCCTCGTCCGCCCGGGTGCGGTAGCGCGTCGGGTCGTCCGACGTGGTGTGAGCGCCCATGCGGTAGGTGAAGGCCTCGATGAACACTGGCCCACCGCCCGAGCGGGCGTGCTGCATGGCCCACTGGGACACGGCGTAGCTGGCGATCACATCATTGCCGTCCACGCGGATGCCGGGCAGCCCCACGCCGTGAGCGCGCTGGGCGAGCGGCACCGTGGCCTGGCGCGTGGTGGGCTCGGAGATGGCGAACTGGTTGTTCTGGCAGAAGAACACCACGGGGGCGTTGTTGACCGCGGCGAACACGAGCGCCTCGTTGACGTCGCCCTGCGCGGTGGCGCCATCGCCGAAGTAGCAGATCACGGCACCGTCGCGCTCGGGGTTGCCGGTGGCGGACAGCCCATCGCGGTCCATCGCCATCGCATAGCCCACCGCGTGGAGGGTGTGCGCGCCGATCACGAGCGTGTACACGTGGAAGCGGTGCTCACGGGGGTCCCAGGAGGAGTGCTCCAGGCCGCGGAACAGGCGCAGCATGGGGGGCAAGTCCACGCCGCGGGTCAGCGCCACCCCATGCTCGCGGTAGGAGGGGAAGGCGTAGTCGGCCGGACGCAGGGCGTGGCCGGAGCCGATCTGCGCGGCCTCCTGGCCCAGGCACGGGACCCACAGGCCCAGCTCGCCCTGGCGCTGCAGGCTCGTGGCCTCCATGTCGAAGGCGCGGGTGAGCACCATGTCACGCCACATCGCGCGCAGGCGCTCAGGGGTGAGATCGGCCGCATAGGCGTCGTAGTCGGGGTGGGTGAGACGCTGCCCGGTGTGGTCGAGCAGACGTACGAGTCCTTCGTCGGACAGGGGACCCGGAGCCGTCATGGCACTCCCTTGGATCAGGCGGTCTGCACCGCCCGCACGGGACCTCCCCGCGCTAACTTACGCAAGCGTAGGCTACGGTCCCGTAACTTGGCAAGAGGCGGGCTCTGGGAGTTTCGAGACCCCTGGCGCGGGAACCCTGGCTCCTCACAGCCCGTTCCTACACTGATTCACATGGCAGACAGCAACCGGCCCGAGCGCCGCTCCGTCCGCCCTGACTCCCACCAGGGCGCGCCGCCGCGCGCCACCGGTCACCCAGGCCAGCGCCCACCGTCCATCCCACCCCGCACCGCAGCAAACCCGCCCCGCTCCGTCACGCCCCCCCGCGCATCGGCGCCAGCACGCCCCACCACGCAGCGGCCCACCACCCCGCGCGCCGGCGCCGTGGGCGTTCAGGACCGCCCGCGCCAGGCCCGCACCTCCACCACCTCCAGGGACCCCGGCGGTGGCGGCGGCCGCTCCGGCAGTGGCGGCAAGGGCCGCGGCGGCCACGGCGGAACCCCCCGCTGGAAGTTCTGGCTGCGCCGCATCCTCACCGGCGCCCTGGTGGCGGGACTGGCCATCAGCCTGATCGGCGTCATCGGCCTCATCATCCGGTACCACCAGCTGACCATCCTCGAGCCCCACGACTTCGCCCTGTATCAGTCCTCGACCATCTACTACGCGGACGGCCAGACCCCCATCGGCACCCTCGGTCAGGCACGACGCACCATCGTGGACATCGACACGCTGCCCGAGCACGTCTACAACTCCTTCGTGGCCGCCGAGGACCGCACCTTCTGGACCAACCCGGGCGTGGACGTGGGCGGCACCATGCGGGCCCTGTTCAAGACCGTGGTGCTCGGCAAGCGCCAAGGCGGCTCCACCATCACCCAGCAGTACGTCGAGCGCTACTTCGTGGGCCAGACCACCACGAGCATCACGGGCAAGATCGACGAGGCGCTCATGGCCCTCAAGATCGACCGTCAGCAGGACAAGCGCGAGATCCTGGGCAACTACATCAACACCATCTACTTTGGCCGCGGCGCCTACGGCATCGAAGAGGCCGCCAAGGCCTACTACGGCAAGCATGCGGCAGACCTGACCGTCTCGGAATCCGCGATGCTCGCCGGGCTGCTGCCCGCGCCCTCGCGCTGGGACCCGCGACACAACGAACCCCAGGCCCGCTACCGCTGGGGCTACGTGCTGGACGGCATGGAGGAACTGGGCTTCATCACCTCCGCCGAACGCTCCCTCCAGGTGTTCCCCGCCACCATCGAGTACCAGAACAACGACGTCTACGGCGGCACCAGGGGCTACATCCTGCGCGCGGTGCTCGTCGAACTGGAGGCCAAGACCGGCATCACCCTGGAGGAGGTGGAAACCCGCGGGTATCGCATCGTCTCCACCATCGACCAGAGCACCCAGCAGAGCCTGGAGGCAGGCATCGCGACGATGCCCGACGACCACGCGCCCAACCTCCGCGTCGCGGCGCTCACCATGGACCCGAACACCGGCGCCATGACCTCCATGTACGGCGGCGCGGACTACCTGGTGATCCAGCGCAACGCCGTGACGCAGGACTCCGCGCAGGCCGGCTCCACCTTCAAGCCCTTCACGCTCATCGCGGCGCTCGAGCGCGGCATCGGCCTGGGAAGCATCTACAACGGCGACCAGCCCATGACGGTGGCCGGCTTCGACCGTCCCGTGCGCAACTTCGGCGGCGTCAGCTATGGCGACATCGACCTGGTCAAGGCCACCGCCAGCTCCGTCAACACGGTCTATGTGCAGCTCAACAACGACGTGAACCCCGCAGCCACCAGGGAGGCCGCGATCCGGGCCGGCATCCCCGAGTCGACCCGCGGCCTGGACACCAATCCGTCCAACGTGCTCGGCCCCGCCTCACCTCGTGCCCTGGATCTCGCCTCGGCCTACTCGACCTTTGCCACCGGAGGCCTGAGCACCGACCCCTTCATCGTGGCCACCGTGCTGGACTCCCACGGAGACGTGGTCTTCCAGGCGGAGCCGGTGCGCGTGCGCGTCTTCGACGAGAAGGTCATGGCCGACGTCAACTACGCGCTGCAGCAGGTGGTCGTCTCGGGCTCCGGCCGCCCGGCCCGGGAACTGGGCCGTCCCATCGCCGGCAAGACCGGCTCCTCCTCGGACAACAAGTCGGCATGGTTCGTGGGCTACACACCCCAGGTGGTGGGCGTGGTGGGCCTGTACCAGGTGGGACCCAACGGGGAAGAGGAGACCATCACTCCCTTCGGCGGCTTCAGCCAGATCACCGGCGGCTCGGTGCCCGTGCGGGTCTGGACCGCGATGATGGGTCCCATCCTCGACGGCTTCGAGGTGGTGAGCTTCCCGCCGCGCGCCGGTGTGGGCGTCGACGTGACCCCCTCACCGTCGCCCGAGCCCTCCCCCTCCCCGTCACCGTCGCCGTCACCCTCACCGTCGCCGTCACCCACCACCGGTCCCACTCCGACGCCCACCCCCACGCCCGAGCCGGGCCCCTAGCGTCGCAGGGCGCGCTTGGCCCTGAGGGCGAGCACCAGCAGGCGGTAGCGCAGGCCCTTGAGGGGCACGTCCCACGCGGGATCCACCGCCACCTCGGGACCGAACTGACGCTTGAACTCCCCCACACGCTGCAATTGAGGCGCGCGCGGTGAGTCCACTCCCATGAGGTCGTAGTGGGTCACCTGTTCGGCCTTGAGCACTCGCATCACATGCCAGCGCAGCAACATCACCGCGTTGGTGCGCCGCGCCTCCGCATTTGCCCCGGCATAGTAGCTCATCGCCTTGCCGTCGTAGACGGTGACGATGACCCAGGCGACGGCCCGGCCTGGCGTCGCGGAGGCCTCACCTGTTCCGGCATCCGTGCGGCGGGCCACGAACACCCGCACATGTGGCCCCAGCGCGGCGATCATGGCGTAGTAGGTGTCGGCGTCGTAGATGCCAAACTCGTCGCGCTCGGCGGTCTCCTCATAGATCGCGTACAGTTCGCGAAACTGCTCGCGCGTGAGCCCGCTCTCATCGGTCAGGTTCCAATGCTCGTCACGTAGCGCCTTGCGAATGCCGGTACGGCGGCGCTTGCTGAAGGACGCGAAAATCGCATCCTCATCAGCAGTCAGATCGATCATCACGGTGCGGTCGTAGGTGACGGTCTGCAGCAGTTCATGCAGGCCCCGGGCATGATGCCGAGCATGGATACGGGCAAAGGTGATGTGCGGCGCGTGGCTGGCGATGTAGGCGCGCAGGGCGCGCTGCAGACGACGCTCAGCATCCGCCGTCTGGTCGGTGATCCAAATGGGGCCGTGCTTGGCCCACAGGTAAGTGAAGCCGCGCCCTTTGTACTCCGTGAGGGCGATCACCGCCACCGGCCTGTCGCCGTCGAGCACCTCCAGGCGTCGCCAGAACGTGCGCGCGGGCACGGCAGCGTCGTAGGGGTCCCAGGCCGGGGATTGCTCGATGGGCACCGGCTCGCCCGAGCGTCGGGCAAGCTCCAGGAAGCGGTCGTCCGTGACGTGCTGTACCCGCATCTGAGCCTGTGACGCGGTCACTAGAAACCGCTTTCCGTGGGTTTGGGGTAGTACTTGCGGTACTTGCGGCGCAGCCGCCAGCCCAACGCGGCCACGTATGCCCTGCGGCTGAGGGAGGCATCGGCCGCGTACTTCAGGGGGTGGAACACGCCGTGGGCACGCTTGGCGACCTTGACGCGCTCCCTCAAGGAGGGGTCGAGCAGGTATCGCAGCAGCATGCGGTACGGCACCACGGAATACAGGACCTCGTCCCGCGCGACGGCCGGCAGGGAAGCGGAGCCACCTGTGACGCCGTCTCCCGGGTTTGCTGCTGCCCAATGTTCGGGCAGCAGGTCCCTGGCGACAACGTCAGCCACATTGACACCCGCTGCGGTGACGTAGAAGTTGTTGCGGCCGATGCGGGGGTTCGCCTCAAAGAAGACGCGCTCGCCGGTGACGGCGTGGATCTTGTAGTCAAAGTTGGCGAAGCCGTAGTAGTCAGTCTGCGTCAGGATACGTGCGGCACCGTCAAAGGCCTCCGGGTCTTCCCCGGTGAGAATGGCAGCGGGGATGCCGAGCGTGCCGGGCGTGTGCTCCTCGAGCAGCACCTGGCCGCCTGCGAGCAGGCTGATGCGCCCTTCGCGATCACGGTAGGCGGTGAGGGAGCGCATGTGGGTCTCGTCCCCCGGCACAAACTCCTGCACCAGGAATTCACTGGGGTAGTGGATGGCGGCCAGATGGGCGGCCACTTCGGCGAGCTGTTCGGGAGACTCGAAGTGGTGGATCTTCTGCTTACCCGGAAAGGTGACGGAGAACCAGTCCGCGCTGAGCGCCGGCTTGCCGATCAGCGGGTAGGCGAGACCTTGGCGCGCGACCTCCGCCACAGCATCGGCCGCGGTCACGTCCCCCACACCGGGGGTGAAGCCGACGGGGATGGTCACCGGGGTGCGAACACCCACGGCGGTGGCTGCGGCCGCGAACGCCGTTTTGGAGGAGATGCGGTCGAAGGCGTCGAGGTCGCACAGGGGGATGTGCCAACGCGGACCGAGCTCAGCGCGATGTTGGGCGAGCATGCGCACCAGCCAGTCTTGGTTGGTGAAGATCAACAACTCGTGGTCGGGGTGATCTGCGGCGATCTGACCGAGGCTACGGAGCAGTGTGGTGGCATCGTGGATGTGAGGTTCGTAGTGCCACCGTGGCAGTCGCGCGTAGCGCATGAACGTGGTGGTCTGCTTGGCCACGATGAGGATGTCCCAGCCGTACTTGGCGTGTGCGGCGCGGGCAAAGGCATAGACCCCGATGTCGCCACCAAGGCCAACGAGCAGGACTGGCTTCACGAATCTCCTTAGGGTTCTGCTGCCGAATCAGTGTAATGGCGGGCCTGCGCAGGCACTCGTCTCGCCAATGTCGGGCACTCCCTGTACCCTTATGGGCGTGGTGATGGGCCCTGTGGCCCCTCGGCACTGCTTCGCAAGAACCCTCCTGCTACGGAACGTCCGTAGCCGCATAGTCCAAAGGAGGTGGGTACATAGTGCGCAAGTACGAAATGATGGTGATCCTGGACCCCGAGGTCGATGAGCGAACGGTCAAGCCCTCGCTCGACAAGTACCTCGCGGTGATCACCGGGGACAGCGGCACCGTCGACAACGTCGACATCTGGGGCCGCCGCCGCCTGGCTTACCCCATCAAGAAGAAGAACGACGGCATCTACGCGGTGATCAACTTCACCTCGGAGTCCGCCACGGCCAAGGAGCTGGAGCGTCAGCTGGGTCTCAACGAGACCGTGTTGCGCCTCAAGCTGCTGCGGCCCGACGCTCACTGACAGCTCGGCTCATCCGTCCCGACACCACCAGCAACTGATCGATACCAAGGGAAGACTCATGGCAGGCGAAACTCAGATCACCGTGATCGGCAACCTCACCAGTGACCCGGAACTGCGCTTCATCCAGTCCGGTGCTGCGGTAGTCAACTTCACGGTGGCATCGACCCCCCGCACCCTGGATCGTCAGACGAATGAGTGGAAGGACGGCGAGACGCTGTTCATGCGGTGCAATCTGTGGCGTGAGGCCGCGGAGAACGTGGCCGAGTCGCTCACCAAGGGCATGCGGGTCATCGTGACCGGCCGCCTGGTGTCGCGCTCGTTCGAGGCCAACGGAGAAAAGCGCACCGTGACCGAACTGCAGGTCGACGAGGTCGGACCCTCGCTGCGTTACGCCACCGCCAAGGTGACGCGCACGCAGCGTGGTGGCGGCTCGTCGGGCGGCTTCGGTGGCAATGGCGGCTTCTCTTCGGCCCCGGCCGGTGGCGCCGCGTCCGATCCCTGGGCCTCGGCCCCGGCATCGGACGAGCCCCCGTTCTAATCGCGCCGGATGAGGCGCAACCCCTCTTCTTGAACTTATTGGAGTAATCATGGCAAAGATCGACCCGCGCAAGCCGCGCAAGAAGGTCAACCCCCTCAAGGCCGCCAAGGTGGACGGCATCGACTACAAGGACACCGCGCTGCTGCGCAAGTTCGTCTCCGAGCGCGGCAAGATCCGCTCTCGGCGCGTGACCGGTGTCTCCGTTCAGGAGCAGCGTCGCATTGCTCGCGCCATCAAGGTCGCGCGCGAGATGGCGCTGCTGCCCTACGCCGGCTCCGGCCGCTAAGGAGGATCAGATGGCTAAGATCATCCTCACGCACGAGGTCGCTGGCCTCGGAGTTGCCGGTGACGTCGTCGAGGTCAAGGACGGCTACGCCACCAACTACCTCGTCCCCCGCAAGCTGGCCACCGTGTGGTCGGCGGGTGCCGAGAAGTCCATCGACGCGATGCGCAAGGCGCAGCGTGCCCGTACCCTGGCCTCTGTCGAGGACGCCCAGGCCGCGCGCGACGCACTGCAGTCCGCCCCCGTCGTGGTGACGGCCAAGTCCGGCGACTCCGGTCGCCTCTTCGGTGCCGTGACGTCGGCCGACATCGCGGAAGCGATCGGCTCGCGCGCCACCGTGGACAAGCGCCGCATTCAGATCGCCCAGCCCATCAAGGCTCTGGGCGAATACCAGGTGAAGGTCGCACTGCACGACGAGATCGTGGCGACCGTGGCCGTGCAGGTGGTTGCCGCCAAGTAGGTGGTGACCGCCGTTGCGGTTCATGCGAGCGGCCCCGGAGCCTCACGGCTCCGGGGCCGTTTCGCGTGCGGGCCAGTGATCAGTCACGCCGCCTTTGCCGTCCCCTCGAGTGCATCC
>CAZFEH010000054.1:0-10922 GCA_964517615.1 uncultured Demequinaceae bacterium | reverse complement strand
TCAAAGTTCAGCCGAACTTTCACTGTTTTCTGCGAATCCGCAGAAAACGGCGAGGAGGTGGACTGTCCCTTGGAATCACTCATCTAGAGGCGATCCGGCGGAGGCGTGGTCTCCACCTGGCCGTGGTGATAGGCGTTCCACCCCTCGATGCGGAAGTCGTGAAGGGGCAGGCCCGAACGCTCCAGCCCGCTGCCTGCCGGAATCTGTCCCGGCTCATCGCACACGTCCACGATCCGGTTGTCGGCGTCCACGAACACCACATGCGGTTCGAACTGGCGGGCATCGACGTCGTCGAGCATGCCGTAGGCGATGATGATGACCAGGTCCTGCGCGTGGATCAGATGCGCGGCGGCGCCGTTGATGCAGATCACGCCCGAGTCCGCCTCGCCGGGAATCGCGTAGGTGGTGAGCCGCGCGCCGTTGGTCACGTCCACCACGTCCACCTGCTGGCCGGGCAGCAGGTCGGCGGCCTCCATGAGGGTGGCGTCGATGGTGATGGAGCCCACATAGTGCAGGTCCGCCTGCGTCACCGTGGCCCGATGGATCTTGGAGATCATCATGGGCCGCTGCAAAGACCTGAACGTCTTGCCCGTCACGGCGTTCCTCCTACTTGCGTCACTACGTTGTCGATCAGTCGCGTGCCGCCCACCCGGGCGGCCACCGCGATCACTGCCTCTCCACGGTAGTCCTCCGGCACGGGTGCCGCCGACGCCGGGTCCAGCGCTCCAAGGTACTCCAGGTCGATGCCGGGAGCCTCAGCGAGCACGGCACGGCCGGCTGCGAGTACCTGCGCGACGCCTCCTCCCGACCGGGCCACGGCATCGGCCGCGCGCAGGGCACGGGACAGCGCGAGCGCCTGCTCGCGCTGCTCGGAGGTGAGGAACACGTTGCGGGAGGACAGCGCCAGGCCGTCCTCGTCACGCACCGTGGGCACCGCCATCACCTCGATCGGCACGTTGAGGTCGCGGCACATGGTGCGCACCGCGATGACCTGCTGGGCGTCCTTCTGGCCGAAGAGCGCTACATCGGGGCGGGTCAGGTGCATGAGCTTGAGCACCACGGTGAGCACGCCGTCGAAGTGGCCGGGCCGGAAGGCACCCTCGAAGTGGTCGTTGATGGGGCCCGCGCTCACCGTCACGAGCGGCCGCCCGCCGGGGTAGACGTCCTCCACTGCGGGGGCGTAGATCAGGTCAACGCCCTCGGGGGCCAGGAGCGCCGCGTCGGCGTCGAGCGTGCGCGGGTAGCGCTCCAGGTCCGTGGGGTCGTTGAACTGCAGCGGGTTCACAAAGACCGTGACGAGCACCTCGTCGGCCAGGTCGCGGGCGGCACGCACCAGGGCGAGGTGGCCCTCGTGGAGCGCGCCCATCGTCATCACCACCGCACGCCGCCGCCCGGGCGCCGGTGTGGGAAGGAGGGCCGCCTCGTGGATGATCTGCATGCTCACTCCAGTCCCAACGCCACGATCAGCTCGGCGTAATCCCCGGGGCCGATGCGCCCGCCGGCCAGGGCCAGGTCCGCCGTGGCCCGCGCGAGCGCCCTGTAGGTCGCCAGGAGCTCGCTCTGATCGCTCAACGCCGCGACATGTGCGGCGACGGTGGCACTGTCACCGCGCACCACGGGGCCCGTCAGGCTCGTCACGGCACCGGGCGCCTCGCGCAGCGCGCCCTCGACCGAGGCATGCACCACCGGTCCCAGCAGGCGTCCCGGTTCCTCGATCCCCAGGCGCGCCAAGGCCGCACTCGCCTGGGTCACCAAGGTCACCGCATGGTTCGCGGCATGCACGATCGCGGCGTGATAGGCGGGACGGTCCTGATCGGCGATCACGAGCGGCTCGCCCCCCATCTCGACCACGAGGGCCTGGGCGATGGGCAGGAATGCCGCGGGCGCGCTCACCGCGAAGGTGGCATCGTGCAGGCGCGACAGGTCGAGCGAGGTGCCGGTGAAGGTCATCGCCGGGTGGATGGCCAGCGGGATGGCACCCACCTGCGCGGCGGCGTCGAGCACCTCCGTGCCGTACCGGCCCGCGCAGTGCGCCACCAGTTGGCCGGGGCGGAACGCGCCCAGCACCGCCAGGCCCTCGGTGAGGGGCGCCAAGGCATCGTCGGGGACCGTGAGGAACACGAGTTCCGCATCCCGCGCCACCGCATCGGGGTCCACCAGGGCGGTGCCGGGCAGAAGCGTCTCGATGCGTGAGCGCGACGCCTCGGATGCTCCCGATGCGGCGACGATGCGGTGACCGGCACCCCGGAGCGCGGCGGCCAGCACGGCGCCTACCCGGCCCGCACCGACCACGCCGATGCTGAGGCGACCCGGACGCGTCACGGCGACCCCACCCCACCATCTGAGTGCGGTGGGAGAGTGCTGTCCTGGGCGCCGTCGGCGCCAGACTGCGGTGAGAAAGTGCCCACGTCACCGTCGCCGGCGTGAGGCGCCCCCACCGCACGCGCCCACTGCTCGGGGGTCTGCACGGTGCGCCTGCGACGTGCCCGCTGCGCCTGGGCGGTCAGGAGCTCCACGGCATCGGCGGTCCCGAGGTGATGCGCCACCGGATTCACGGGACCCGGCGTGGACTGCACCGAGACGGAGGCCAGACCCAGGGCGCGCTGAACCGGGCCCTGATGCAGGCGCAGCGACTGGGTGCGCTCATGCGGCACCACCACGAGGTCACGCACCAGGAGACCACTGCGGATCAGCAGGGCCGTCTCGGTCGCGCGCACACCCCGGTGGCGCCACTGGAGCGGATCGAGCCAGGCAGCAGCGCGCGGCGAGGCCGTGAAGCCACCCTCCGCGCCCTTGCCGCTCATGGCGAGCGAGATCAGGCCCTCGGGATCGGCGTCGCCCACGTCGGGCAGTGCCAGGTGCAGTGCGAGGAGAGCGTCGGAGCGATCCCCCACGGGCAGCAGGCGGGAGACGGTCACGTCGTCGGCCTTGTAACCGGCCACGTTGATGCTCACCTGCCACCAGTCCTTGCGCCGCCACAGTAGCGACTGACGCAGCCTCACCGCCTGGATGCGGCCGGGAGGGACCGTCTGGCGGCGCGTCTCCATGAGCCCGTGACGCAGGCGGATGCCGTCGGCGGAGATGGCGGCACGGAAGCCGTAGCCCGAGTTGACCTGCGCGAACACGAACGCGCCCAGACCGGTCAGGGCACCGATGACACCGGCCACCGAGCCGCCCAGCACCGCCAGCAGCGACTCGCGCACCGTGGCACTGGTCGCGGCGGCGATCGACGCCGCGAGGATCAGCGGGATGAAGGCCGCCGCCCACACCGCACCCCAGGACCGCAGGATGGACCCCGCCAGGCGTCCCACGGGCACCGTGAACACCTCTTGCTCGGGGGCGGCCGCGACCTGCGTCGCGAAGGCCTGCATCCCCAACGGGTTGATGTCGTGAGGGTGCAGGGAGGCAGGTGGGGCGGTGCCGGCGCCGATGCCCTCGGCCCCGGGCATCCCGGCGTCGGCGGGCACGACGTGGGCCGGCTGCGCTCCCTGCGCCGTAGCGAGTCGCGTCTCGCCGCCACCCGCATGCAGACCCGAGCGGTACCCCGCCGCGAGCGCCACCACCTCGTTGCGCAGCGCCTCGGCGTCCCCCAGCCGCAGATATTCGACCACCACGTTGGCGTTCTCGCCGCCCGCCACCTCGATCTTGACTTGGGCGAAGCCGAAGAGACGTGCCGCGAGCGGCTGCACCACATCCACCGCCTGCAGCCGGTCCAGCCGCGCCTGCTGCTGCTGGCGGAACAGCACACCCTTGCGGTACTCGACCGCATCGTCGCTGAGGCGATATGCCGTGAAGCGCCAACCCAGATACCCGAAGCCCACCGCGACCAGCGCCACGAGCACGGCGATTCCCGCGAGCATGGCAAAGGGCAGACGCACCTGACTGGGAATGGCCGGGTCGTCTCCCCCGCCTCCCAGCGCGCTCGGCCCGGCGGTGTAGAACCAGAAGAACCCCACCGCGAGCACCGCGGGCCAGGCACGCAGCACAGGAGAGATCGGATGCAGCCGAGTCCATGCGCGCGGCGCCGAATAGACGGGCACCGCCGAGGCATCACTCATGTCAGGGACCGCCACTGCCCGCTCACAACCCTGCCAGGCGAGCCTCGCCGCGCTCGGTGAGCCGATCACGCAGGCGCGCCGCCTCGTCGGCCGGAACCCCCGCCAGGCTCGCATCGGTGCCAGGAGACGCGGTGCGCAACTGGATGGAGGCCAATCCCAAGGCCCGCGCCACCGGACCGGCGCTTACCTCGACGTACTGCATCCGGCCATAGGGGATGACGGAGACCGAACGGAAGAGCCGGCCGCGCTTGACGATGAGGTCGTCATCCCGCTCCGCCCACGCGTGCGCCGTGACCTGGCGCACCACGAGCCAGGAGGACCACACCGCGATGAGCCCGAGCACCGCAGCGGGGGTCCACGCCCAGCCGCCGACGGCGATGCCGAGTGCCGCGGCCCCCACCAGGAGGGGAAGCAGCACCACCCCCAGGGTGATGAGGCGAGCGGTGATGAGGCGGCGCGAGGCGTACGTCCACTCGATGCCTTCGGGGTTGAACCAGGTCATGTGGCTAGTGTGCCACCCGAGGTCGGCACGCCGTCGCCGGTGGGGGGATCGATGCGGCACCACCGCTCGGCCACCCAGCCGGCCGCCAGCAGCACGAGCGCGCACAGCGCACAGAGTCCGGCCACGATCGCCAGCTCCCGGCGCGGCGCATGCTCCCAGTCCCGGGCCAACGCGAGCGCATACCCTCCGAGCGACCCGGCCAGCAGTGCCCCCACATAGGCCGATGCCTGGGCGAAGAACACGGTGCGTGCGGCCGTGAACGCGTCCAGGGAGGGGCGCTTGCCGGCCCGATACTGGCGCACGAGCCAACCGAACCACAGCGCCACGGCCGCCGCGACCAGGCATACGGCACCCGTGGTCCACGGCACCCGGACGGGGGTGGAACCCAGGCGATCGAGCCACACCCAGCCCAGCCAGCCCACCACGCCCGCCGTAGCGACGACCATCACGAGGGAGCGTGCTGACAGACGATGCATGGGTTCCTCAGTGATGGGGGACGGGGTGGGGTCTCATGGGTCGCACTACGGGGTGGGCCACGCGGCGGCGAGCACCGTGACATCCCCCGCGAACCCCGCCGCGGCATCGGCGACGCGCCCCGAGCCCGTGAGCACCGCCTCGGGCTCCATCGCCGCCCACGGCACGAGCACGAAGGAACGCTGCGCCGCGCGCGGATGCGGCAGCGTCAGGTCGGCGGTGGTGCCGGTCAGGCCGTCGAAGTCGATGATGTCGATGTCGAGCGTGCGCGGGCCGTTGAGTTCGCCCCTGACTCGGCCGTGAACCACCTCGATGCCCTGACAGGCGGCCAGCAACTCGCGCGGGGACAGGGCGGTGTGCACCCGCACCACCGCATTGAGGTAGTCGGGCTGGGCGGGGCCTCCCTGCGGCGCAGAGCGCACGAGCGGGCTCGTGGACGTGACCTGCACGCCGGGGATGCGCTCCAGGTCCTGCACGGCGCTGCGCAGGGTGGCCTCGGCCTCGCCGATGTTGCCCCCCAGCGCCAGGAGCACCGGCACCGGCTGCGCCGGACGCTCATCGAACGCGTCGCGCACCACCGGTGCGGCTCCGGGGTCGCTCGGGTCATCGGGCAGTCCCGCGGAGGAGCCGATGCGCACCATCGAGTTCAACCGGGCCGAGTCGCGGTCGCGACGCACCGTCACCGTGACGTCCTTGAACTCCACGTGGAGGGGTGCCTGCGGCTTGTGAATGCGCACGTCCACGCATTCGACGCCGGGGAAGGACAGCGCCGCGAACGCCACCTTCTCCGCCACCGTCTCGATGAGATCCGCCGGGTCGCCGGCCAGGATCTCGGCGGCACGATCAGCCAGATCGGAGTAGTTCACGGTGCGGGCCAGGTCGTCCTTGTCGGCGGCTGCGGCCGTGGACAGGTGCACCACGACGTCGGCCACGAAGAGCTGCCCGGACTCCCGCTCGGTGGCATGGACACCGTGCCACCCCTGGACGCGGACGCCGTGCACCGCCACCTGATCCAGCACCACCGCACCCTTGACATACGGCATCACATGAAAGCTCATATGCTCATCGTGGCCCGTGGCGCGCGTTTCGCCAAGCATTCGCCACCGCGATCGCGTCCTTGGCCGCCGCCGCATCATGCACCCGGACCCCCCAGACGCCCTCCCGCGCCGCGAGCGCGGTGATGGCCGCGGTCGCATGATCGCGCTGCTCAGGGGTGGTCTCCGGGCGTCCCTCCCACGTGATCGCCGCGCCCACAAAGCGCTTGCGGGACGCACCGATGAGCACCCGGAACCCGCCCGACCAGGCATCGATGTGCGCCAGAAGCGGCCAGTTGGACTCGGACACCTTGGCAAAGCCCAGGCCCGGGTCCACGATGATCCGTTCCGGGCTCACCCCCGCTCCGGTCAGATGCGCCACTCGGTCGGCGAGCTCACGCGCCACCTCCGCCACCACATCGTCGTATCTGTCCGCGGCGTCCATCTGCGCGGAGTGGGCGCGCCAGTGCATCGCGATCATGTCGCATTCCAGCGCGGCCACCGTGGCCGCCATATCCGGGTCCGCGAGGCCACCCGAGACATCGTTGACCATGCGGGCGCCTGCCTCAACGGCGGCGCGGGCCGTCGCGGCGCGCATCGTGTCGACGCTCACCACAAGGCCGTCGCTCGCGAGCGCCTCGATGACGGGCAGGATGCGCGCCAGTTCCTCATCGGGGCTCACGCGCTGCGCACCGGGACGGGTCGACTCCCCGCCCACGTCGATGATGTCCGCACCGTCGGCGGCCAGGCGGCGGCCCTGCGCGAGCGCGGCATCGGCGTCCAACCAGCGCCCACCGTCGCTGAAGCTGTCCGGCGTGACGTTGAGGATGCCCATGACGAGCGTCACGGCACGCTACTTCCCCACGATGAGGCTCATCGCCTCCGCGCGCGTGGCACCGTCGCGCATCACGCCCCGCACGGCGCTCGTCACCGTGCGCGAACCCGGCTTGCGGATGCCGCGCATCGACATGCACAGGTGCTCCGCCTCGACCACCACGATCACGCCGCGGGCGCCCAGTTCGGTGACCAGGGCGTCGGCCACCTGGGTGGTGAGGCGCTCCTGCACCTGCGGACGACGCGCGTACACGTCCACCAGGCGGGCCAGCTTGGACAGGCCCGTGATGCGGCCGTCCGCGCCGGGAATGTAGCCCACGTGCGCCACGCCGTGAAAGGGCAGCAGGTGGTGTTCGCACATCGAGTACAACTCGATGTCCTTGACCAGGATCATCTCCTCGTGGCCCAGCTCGAAGACCGTGGCGAGCACCTCGGCGGGCTCCTGGTCGAGCCCGGCGAAGAACTCCTCGTAGGCGCGCGCGACCCTGGCCGGGGTGTTGGCCAGGCCATCGCGGTCCGGGTCCTCGCCGATCGCCACGAGGATCTCGCGCAGCGCGGCCTCGATGCGGGGCTTGTCAACGGGCACGGTCGCCTCCTCGGGATGCTGCGTGGCTACTTGGCTGGCTTCTTGGGTGCGGCGGCGCGACGTGCGGGCTTGGCCGGAGCATCGGCCGATGCCTTGGTGGCCTTGGCTGCCGTGGTCGACTTGGCTGCCGTGGTCTTGGCGGCACTCGCCGCGCCCGACCTGGCGCCGGCCTTGCGCGCGGGCTTGACCGGGGCCCACTCGCCGCTGATCCAGTCCTCGCGCATCGGCATCTTCTTGACGCTCTTGAACAACTCCGCCAACTCGACCTCACCCAGGGTCTCCTCCTCGAGAAGGCGCTCGGCGAGGGTGTCGAGCAGGGCGCGGTTCTCGGCCAGGGCCCGCGCGGCATCCGCCATCGCGTTGTCCATGAGCTGACGCACCTCGTCGTCCACGGTGGCCGCCACCTGCTCCGAGTAGTCGCGCCCGTGTCCCATATCGCGGCCCAGGAACACCTCGCCCGAGCTGCCGGCCAGACGCACCGACCCCACCTTGGCGCTCATGCCGAACTCGGTGACCATCTGGCGGGCGGTCGCGGTGGCCTGGCTGATGTCGTTGCTCGCGCCCGTGGAGGGATCGCCGAAGACGAGCTCCTCGGCCATGCGGCCGCCCATCGCGTAGGCGAGAGAGTCGAGCAGCTGATTGCGAGTGCGCGAGTAGCGGTCCTCCTGCGGCATGACCATCGTGTAGCCCAGGGCCCTGCCGCGCGGGAGGATCGTCACCTTGGTCACGGGATCGCTGAAGTTGGAGGCGGCCGCCACCAGGGCGTGACCGCCCTCGTGGTAGGCGGTGACGCGCTTGTCGTGGTCGTTCATCACGCGCGTGCGCTTCTGCGGGCCGGCGATCACGCGGTCGATGGCCTCATCCATCGCATGGGCGTCGATCTGCTGGCGATCCCGGCGCGCCGTGAGAAGCGCGGCTTCGTTGAGCACGTTGGCGAGATCCGCGCCGGTGAAGCCGGGAGTGCGGCGCGCGACGGCCTCGAGATCGACATCGGGCGCGATGGGCTTGCCCTTGGCGTGCACCTCGAGCACCTGACGTCGGCCCTTGAGATCGGGGGCGTCCACGCCCACCTGACGGTCAAAGCGGCCAGGACGCAGCAGCGCGGGGTCCAGGATGTCCGGCCGGTTGGTGGCCGCGATCATGATGATGTTGGTGTTGATGTCGAAGCCGTCCATCTCGACCAGCATCTGGTTGAGGGTCTGCTCACGCTCGTCGTGACCGCCGCCCAGGCCTGCACCGCGGTGGCGACCCACGGCATCGATCTCATCCACGAAGATGATGGCAGGGGAGTTCTTCTTGGCCTGCTCGAACAGGTCGCGGACGCGCGAGGCGCCCACACCCACGAACATCTCCACGAAGTCGGAGCCGGAGATGGAGAAGAACGGCACGCCCGCCTCGCCGGCGACGGCGCGCGCCAACAGGGTCTTGCCGGTGCCGGGCGGGCCATACAGCAGCACGCCCTTGGGGATCTTGGCGCCCACAGCCTGGAACTTGGCGGGGCTGGTGAGGAACTCCTTGATCTCGGAGAGCTCCTCGACGGCCTCGTCCACGCCCGCCACGTCCTCGAACTTCACCTTGGGGGTGTCGGGCGTGACCATGGTGGCGCGCGAGCGGCCGAACTGCATGATGCGTCCGCCGCCGCCCTGCATGCCTGCCATGAAGAACCACAGCAGACCCAGGATCAGCAGGATGGGCAGGAAGGTGAAGAGCAGGGACTGCCACAGCGAGCCGCGATTGACCGAGGAGTTGAAGCCACCAGGCGGGTCAGCGGCCTTGACGGCTTGCACCACATCCGAGCCCTGCGGTGCCACGTAGAAGAACTCGACCACGCCACTGAACTCGGCGAGATCCTCAGACAGGCCCTCGGGGAGGGGGTCGATCAGCGTGAGCTGCACCCGTTGGTCGATGTCGATGATGTTCACCTGGTCCGCCGCACCGGCTTCGAGCAGGGCGAAGCCCTGGGAGGTGGTGATCGAGGTGACGGGGGTCTTGTTCAACACCGAGAACACATAGAACGCGGTCAGCAGCACCACGAGCCAGATCAACAGGTAACGCACACGGAAAATCTTCATCGTGGTTTGACTTTACGCGAGCCTGCCGACGTGGCCGTGATGTTTCGCTCACGGCGGGACCCTTCCGCCGAAAAATCACTGGGCCACATGTTCCGCCCCGACACGCCGATGCCGGGGCCCACAGACCGGCGTGTTGCCCCCGAACCTGTGGCCCAGTGATTTTTGGCGAGGGGGCGTTGGGAGGAAGTGCGCTGGGCGGGCGGGCACTGGACCGGACGGGCACTGGACCGAGCTCGCAGTCGGGGCGGTGTGGGGGTGGGGCGTTGTGGGGGTGGAAGCGGCACAGGCAGTGGCCACGAGTGCCACTCGGCATGAACTAGGTGCGAACCACGGCCGAACCCACGCGGGAGCGTTCGAGAAGTCGCTCCACTTCATCGACCACATACCCCGGACGATGCATCACTTCTGCGAACGTGAATCGGGCGACATCGAGGCCCAGTTCCTGGATGGCCCGATCTCTGCGGCGGTCATTCACCTGAGCCGCCCAGCCCTCGTGATGTTCTCTGCCATCGGTCTCCACCACCACCTGGTCCTCGACCACAAAGTCGACGAGGCCAACGCCGGGCAGGTTCACCTGACTCAGCAGCCGCAGACCCGCATCCGTCAAGTCCAGACGCGTGATCGACTCGATGGGGGACTGGGCCTTGGGATCACACCACTCAGGCAGGGCCCCCACCAAGCGAGGATGCCGACTCGCCATCGCCTCCAACTCGCGGATATCCATCAGGCCTGCGTTCAAGGCGGCGTCGGCCGCGGACACCAGGGATCGCCGAGTCAGGCACTGCGATGCATGGACCAGTGCCGCCGGTATGGGTACCGTCTGCAGCGGCCCCTGCGGTGCGACTCGCGACTCACCCCGGTGCAGGACGATGCCCGCCGTGGGCCGGGTCGGCGACGACCGCACCGCCTGGTCCTGTCCCACCGCCAGATGGGTGCCCACCACAGGGTCCATCACCGGAAGCCCCCACATCTCCAGCGCCGTCACGCACGTGCAGGAGGCCCGAAACCGGGAGGCCGCGAGCATTGCAGCTTCTACATCGGGCAGGCAGTACACGCCGAAGCCGCTGCGCTGCACCGTCCCGCGAGCCACGGCAGACCTCACCTGTCCGGCGGTGACCCCCATGCTCAGCAGTTCGTTCCACCGAGCCGCACCTCCCAGGCGCAGCAAGCCCCTGACAACCGGATAGACATCGGCTGGCGGACGCATGGCCACCACTGTCGTGGGAGATGTGCCTCCCGGGAGCGGTCCAGGCCGTATCTGTGGAAGAAATGCACGCCGGGATCGGGCTGGGGACAACGTCGGCATCGGCACAGGCATCGGCCTGGCGCCACTAGCCTCGCCGCGCCGCACCTCGCCTCGCC
>CAZFEH010000053.1:0-11832 GCA_964517615.1 uncultured Demequinaceae bacterium | reverse complement strand
GGAGGGCGACGGCTCGGGCGAGCTGGGGCCGCAGGCGGTCAGGGCCAGCGCGAGGCACGTGGCGGCAATGGCGGTGGCGGTGCGAACGGACATGATGTCCCCTTCTCGAGGCTGAGCTGCTAGCGCCACCCTAGCGAGGAATGCTCCCGCTGTCAGGGGGAAGAGGGAAGTCAGTGCGGCGAACGTGGAATTTGCAGAAGCATGTATAGTTATTCACATGACCTTTTCTGTGGCCGTCGCGGGCGCCTCCGGCTATGTGGGCGGCGAGGTGCTGCGCGTCTTCGCGCGCCACCCCCAGGTGACCATCGGCGCCCTGACCGCCAACTCCTCCGCAGGCGACGCGCTGGGCGCGCACCAGCAGCACCTCACCCCGCTGGCGCACCGGATCATCCAGCCCACCACCGCCGAGCACCTCGCGGGGCACGACGTGGTGGTCCTGGCCCTGCCGCATGGCGCCTCGGCCGAGATCGCGGCCCAGCTCCCGCCCGAGACCCTGGTGATCGACTGCGGTGCCGACCACCGCCTCACGAGCGCCGCCGCCTGGGCCGAGTACTACGGCGGCGAGCATGCCGGCACCTGGCCCTACGGCCTGCCCGAGCTCATCACCCCTGACGGTCTCCAGCGCGAACGG
The DNA here is from genome assembly GCA_964517615.1 of uncultured Demequinaceae bacterium. Lineage (GTDB taxonomy): Bacteria > Actinomycetota > Actinomycetes > Actinomycetales > Demequinaceae > Demequina. The sequence goes on along the minus strand of CAZFEH010000053.1, from coordinate 11,201 downwards.
CTCGCGGGCGTCACCCGCATCGCCGTGCCCGGCTGCAACGTCACCGCCGTGACCCTCGCCCTCCAGCCGGGCGTGGCATCGGGCCTGGTGGAGCCGACCGACGTGGTCGCCACCCTGGCCGTGGGCTACTCCGGCGCGGGCAAGAAGCTCGCCGTGCCGTACCTCGCCTCCGAGGCGCTCGGCAACGCCTACCCCTATGCCGTGGGCGGCACCCACCGCCACATCCCCGAGATCACCCAGAACATGGTCAGCGCGGGCGCGGCCGACGTCCGGCTCGCCTTCACGCCCGTCCTGGTGCCGATGTCGCGGGGCATCCTCGCCACGGTCTCGGCACCGCTCGCGGCAGGGGCCGACGCCGACGCCGTGCGCGCCGCCTGGGTCCAGGCCTACGCCGACGAGCCCTTTGTCCACGTGCTCCCGGAAGGCCAGTGGCCCGCCACCGCCTCGACCGTGGGAGCCAACACCGCGCTCATCCAGGTGGCCGTGGATGCCAAGGCCGGGCGTGTGGTCGCCATCTGCGCCCTCGACAACCTGGTCAAGGGCACCGCAGGCGCCGCCCTGCAGAGCATGAACCTGGCGCTGGGCTTGCCCGAGACCACCGGACTGGTGCTGGAAGGAGTCTCGCCATGAGCGTCACCTACCCCCAGGGCTTCGTGGCCGCAGGTGTCACCGCGGGCCTCAAGTCCTCCGGCAAGCCCGACGTGGCGCTCGTGGTCAACGAGGGCCCGCGCACCGACGCCGCGGCCGTCTTCACCTCCAACCGCGTGTTCGCCGCCCCCGTGGCGTGGAGCCGCGAGGCCGTGGCCGACGGCCGCCTGGACGCCGTGATCCTCAACTCCGGCGGGGCCAACGCCGCCACAGGGGCCCCCGGCTTCCAGGACGCCCACGCCACCGCCGAGCGCGTGGCCCAGGTGCTCCAGGACCAGGGCCGCGACGTCTCTCCCGTGGACATCGCCGTGTGCTCCACAGGCCTCATCGGCCTGCGCCTGCCCATGCCCACCCTGCTCGCGGGCGTGGATGCCGCAGCCGGCGCGCTGAGCGAAACGGGCGGGACCGATGCCGCCGTGGCCATCATGACCACCGACACCGTGCCCAAGGAGGTCGCGCTCGAACGCGACGGCTGGCGCATCGGCGGCATGGCCAAGGGCGCGGGCATGCTCGCCCCCGGCATGGCCACCATGCTGTGCGTCATCACCACCGACGCCGTGGTGAGCGCCACGCACGCCCAGCACGCCCTCCAGGAGGCCGTGAGGACCACGCTCAACCGGCTCGACTCCGACGGCTGCATGTCCACCAACGACACGGTGCTGCTGCTCGCCTCCGGCGCCTCCGGCATCCAGCCCAGCCCCGCGGACTTCCAGGCGCTGCTCACCGACGCCTGCCACGCGCTCTCCCAGCAGCTGCTCACCGACGCCGAGGGAGCCAGCCACGACATCGCCATCCGCGTGGTGGGCGCCACGACCGAGGACGCCGCGGAGGCCGTCGCGCGGGCCGTGGCCCGCTCCAACCTGTTCAAGGCCGCCGTCTTCGGCAAGGACCCCAACTGGGGCCGCGTGATCGCCGCCGTGGGCACCGTGCCCGAATCCGTGGCCCCCTTCGACGCCACCCAGCTGGACGTGCACATCAACGGCGTGCACGTGTGCCAGGCCGCGGGCGTGGGGGAGTCCCGCGACCTCGTGAGCCTCGACGAGCGCGCCGTGGACGTGCTCATCGACCTCCACGCCGGCGAGGCGACCGCCACCGTGTGGACCAACGACCTGACCCACGACTACGTCCACGAGAACAGCGCATATTCGACATGAGCCATCTGATCGACACTCCCGACCTCACGCCCCAGCAGAAGGTGGCGGTGCTCATCGACGCCATGCCGTGGATCGAGCAGTTCCGCGACGCCGTGGTGGTGGTCAAGTACGGCGGCAACGCCATGATCGATGAGTCGCTCAAGCGCGCCTTCGCCCAGGACGTGGTCCACCTGCGCCTCCTGGGGCTGCGGCCCGTGGTGGTGCACGGCGGTGGCCCGCAGATCTCCGGCATGCTGGAGCGGCTGGGCATCCAGTCCGAGTTCAAGGGCGGCCTGCGCGTGACCACCCCCGAGGCGATGGACGTGGTGCGCATGGTGCTCACCGGCTACGTCTCACGCGAGCTCGTGGGCCTCATCAACGACCACGGCCCGCTCGCCGTGGGCCTGTCCGGCGAGGACGCGGGCCTGCTCCAGGCCAAGCGGCGGCCCGCGATGGTGGGTGGCGAAAGCGTGGACGTGGGCCTCGTGGGCGACGTGGTGAAGGTCAACCCGGCCGCCGTGCAGGACATCATCGACGCCGGGCGCATCCCCGTCGTCTCGACCGTCGCCCCCGACATCGACGACCCCACCACGGTGCTCAACGTGAACGCCGACACCGCCGCGGCGGCGCTCGCCGTGGCCGTCAAGGCCCGCAAGCTCGTCATGCTCACCGACGTGGAGGGGCTGTACGCGAAATGGCCCGACCCGGCCTCCCTGGTGCGGCGCATTCACGCCTCCGACGTGGAGAAGCTGCTGCCCTCGCTCGAATCCGGCATGGTGCCCAAGATGGAGGCCTGCCTGCGGGCCGTGCGCGGCGGCGTGCCCCAGGCCCACATCATCGACGGCAGGGAACCGCACTCGATTCTCACCGAGGTGTTCACCTCCTCCGGCATCGGCACCATGGTCCGGCCCGACGACGTGGAACTGTGGGGGTGACCGCATGAGCCTCACCAACGCCTCCGGCCTGGAGCGCTACGACGCCGCGCTCATGGGCACCTTCGGCACGCCCCAGCGGGTGCTCACCCGGGGCGAGGGCTCCTACGTGTGGGACGCCGACGGCACCCGTTACCTCGACCTGCTGGGCGGGATTGCGGTCAACGCGCTGGGCCACGCGGATGCCGACTGGGTGGCCGCCGTGACCGCCCAGGCCGCGACCGTGGCGCACGTGTCCAACTTCTTCGCCTCCGAGCCCCAGATCCGCCTGGCCGAAAGGCTCCTGGAGATCACCGGCGCGCCCGCAGGCTCGCGCGTGTTCCTGTGCAACTCCGGCACCGAGGCCAACGAGGCCGCGCTCAAGATGTCGCGCCTCACGGGCCGCACCCGCGTGCTCGCCCTCGAAGACGCCTTCCACGGCCGCTCCACGGGCGCGCTCACGCTGACCCACAAGGAGGCCTACCGGCTGCCGTTCGCGCCGCTGGCCCCCGGCGTCGAGTTCCTGCCTGCGGGTGACGTGGCCGCCCTGGAGGCCGCGCTCGCGCCCGGCGACGTCGCCGCGCTGTTCATCGAGCCCATCCAGGGCGAGGCCGGCGTGGTGCCCCTGACCGACGACTACCTGCACGCCGCGCGCGACCTCACCGCCGCCCACGGCACGCTGCTGATCGCCGACGAGGTGCAGACCGGCATCGGCCGCACCGGGACATGGCTCGCGCTCCAGGCGCACGGCATCGTGCCCGATGTCGTGACGCTCGCCAAGGGCCTGGGCGGGGGATTCCCCATCGGCGCCGTGATCGGCATGGGCAGCGCCGGATCCCTGCTGGGCCGCGGGCAGCACGGCAGCACCTTTGGCGGCAACCCCCTGGCCGCCGCCGCCGCGCTCGCCACGCTCGACGCCATCGAGAGCCGCGACCTGCTGCAGCACGTCAAGGACCTGAGCGCATGGCTGCGCGGGGAGATCGAGGCGCTGCCCGGCGTCGCCCTGGTGCGCGGCGAGGGACTGCTGCTGGGCATCGTGCTCGAGGCGGAGATCTCCGCCGCGGTGGCCGCCGCCGCCATCGACGCGGGCTTCATCATCAACGCGCCCAGCCCCGACACCATCCGCCTCGCGCCCTCCCTCACCCTCACCCAAGCCGAGGCCGAGCCGTTCATCGCCTGGCTGGGGGAGCATCTGCTCGCGAGCGGCCTGGGGTCGCTGGGCCGGGGCGCCGATGCCGGGCAGGAGGACGCATGACCACCCACTTTCTGCGCGACGACGACCTGACCGCCGCCCAGCAGCGCGAGGTGCTGGAACTGGCGCTGGCCTTCCGCGCCGACCGTCACCTGCACCAGCCATTCGCCGGGCCGCAGGCCGTGGCCGTGCTGTTCGACAAGCCCTCCACCCGCACCCGCGTGTCCTTCTCCACCGGCATCGCGGAACTGGGCGGCTACCCCCTGGTCCTGGACGCGGGCTCCTCGCAGATGGGTCGCGGCGAGTCCATCGCGGACACCGCCCGCGTGCTCGGCCGTCAGGTGAGCGCCATCGTGTGGCGCACCTTCGGCCAGGAGCGCATCGAGGAGATGGCGCAGCACGCCGGCGTGCCCGTGGTCAACGCCCTCACCGACTCCTTCCACCCGTGCCAGATCCTCGCGGACCTCGCGGCCATGGCCGATGCTCGGGGCGGGGTGGACGCCCTCGCGGGTCTCACGCTCACCTACGTGGGCGACGGCGCCAACAACATGGCGCACTCCTACCTGCTGGGCGGCGCGCTCGCGGGCATGCAGGTGCGCATCGGTGCCCCGGCCGACTACCTGCCCAGCGAGCAGATCGTGCTCGACGCCAAGCGCATCGCCGCCGAACAGGGCGGCTCCGTGACCGTCACCACCGACCACGACGACGCCGTGCGCGGTGCCGACGTGATCGCCACCGACACGTGGGTGTCGATGGGTGACGAGGATTCTTCCGGGGAGCGGGCCGGGCGCTTCGACGCCTACCAGGTGAACGCCCGCACGCTGGACCTGGCCGCGCCCGGCGCCCACGTGCTGCACTGCCTTCCCGCCTACCGCGGCAAGGAGATCACCGCCGAGGTGCTCGACGGCCCGCAGTCCATCGTGTGGCTCGAAGCCGAATACCGTCTCCACGCGCAGAAGGCGCTCCTGACGTTCCTGGCGGGCCAGGGCACTGAGGGGACGCCATGACCCACACCGTCCCCACCACCAAGTCCGCCCGGCAGGCGCTCATCGCGCGGCTCATCGAGTCAGAACCCATCCGCTCCCAGGGCGAACTCGCCCTGCGGCTGGAGGACGAAGGCCTCTCCGTGACCCAGGCGACCCTGTCCCGGGACCTGCTCGACATCAGCGCCATCAAGGTGCGCGACGCCCACGGCGCGATGATCTACACCACCCAGGCCTCGCTCGAGGCGGCGGAGGACACGGGCCTGCGGCTCAACCGGCTATGCGCCGAACTGCTACACACCGCCGACGGCTCCGCGAACCTGGCCGTGCTGCGCACCCCGGCAGGTGCCGCGCAGTTTCTTGCGAGCGCGATCGACGGTCACGAGGACCCCGACCTGCTGGGCACCGTCGCGGGAGACGACACCGTGCTGGTGATCGCGCGCGACGCCGACGGCGGGCCCGCACTCGCCAAGAAGTTCCTGGCCCGGGCATCGGGCCACTCGTCATCTCACTAGACCCCCACAACACAGGAGACACACATGACTGAGCGGATCGTCCTTGCCTACTCGGGCGGCCTCGACACCTCGGTGGCCATCGGCTGGATCGCCGATGCCACGGGTGCGGAGGTCATCGCGGTGGCGGTGGACGTGGGCCAGGGCGGCGAGGACCTCGAGGTGATCCGCCAGCGCGCCCTCGACTGCGGCGCGGTCGAGGCCTACGTGGCCGACGCGCGCGACGAGTTCGCCAACGAATACTGCATGCCCGCCCTCAAGGCCAACGCGATGTACCACGACAAGTACCCGCTCGTCTCGGCACTGTCACGTCCCGTGATCGTCAAGCACCTCGTGGCCGCCGCCAAGCAGTTCGGCGCGACCACCGTCGCCCACGGCTGCACCGGCAAGGGCAACGACCAGGTGCGCTTCGAGGTGGGCATCGTCTCGCTCGCCCCCGACCTCAAGTGCATCGCCCCCGTGCGTGACCTCGCGCTGACCCGCGACAAGGCCATCGAGTACGCCGAGCGCAACGCCCTGCCCATCGCGACCACCAAGAAGAACCCCTTCTCGATCGACCAGAACGTGTGGGGCCGCGCCGTGGAGACGGGCTTCCTGGAGGACATCTGGAACGCCCCCACCAAGGACGTCTACGACTACACCTCCGACCCTGCCTTCCCGCCCGTGCCCGACGAGGTGGTCATCACCTTTGAGCGCGGCATCCCCGTGGCCATCGACGGCGAGGCCGTCACCCCGCTCCAGGCCATCCAGGAGATGAACCGCCGTGCCGGCGCCCAGGGCATCGGCCGCATCGACATCGTCGAGGACCGTCTGGTGGGCATCAAGAGCCGCGAGATCTACGAGGCGCCCGGCGCCATCGCGCTCATCGAGGCGCACCGCGAGATGGAGAACGTCACCATCGAGCGCGAGCTGGCCCGCTACAAGCGGCGCATCTCTGATGAGTGGACCGAGCTGGTGTACGACGGCATGTGGTCCTCGCCCCTCAAGAAGGCGCTCGACGCGTTCATCGAGGACAGCCAGGAGTACGTCTCCGGCGAGATCCGCATGGAGCTGCACGGCGGCAAGGCCACGGTCAACGGCCGCCGCTCCGACGTGGGGCTGTACGACTTCAACCTCGCCACCTACGACGAGGGCGATACCTTTGACCAGAGCGCCGCACGCGGCTTCATCGAGATCTACGGCCTGGCAGCCAAGCAGTCCGCGGCGCGTGAGGCGCGGGCCGCGGGTCTGTAAGTACGGGACGGTAGTACGCGACGGTAGTACGCGACGGTAGTTCGGGCATCGGCGACAGGAGAGGATCGACATGGCACAGGCGACCAACGAGGGGGCGCTGTGGGGCGCGCGCTTCGAGGGAGGGCCCGCAGAGGCGCTCGCGCGCCTGTCCGTGTCCACCCACTTCGACTGGCGCTACGCCGACGACGACCTCGCGGCATCGGTGGCCCACGCCCACGCCTTGGAGCGTGCAGGGCTGCTGACGGCCGACGAGACCGCCTCCATGGTGGGGGCGCTGGGGCAGTTGCGCGCCGACGTCGCCTCCGGCACGGTGACTCCGGATGCGGCCGACGAGGATGTGCACGGCGCGCTGGAGCGGCTGCTCATCGAGCGGGTGGGGCCGGACCTGGGCGGCAAGCTGCGGGCCGGGCGCTCGCGCAACGACCAGATCGCCACCCTGCCGCGCATGTACCTGCGCCGCGAAGCCCGGGCCATTGCGGGGCTGCTGCTCGACGTGGCCGAGGCGCTGCTGTCGCAGGCCGACCGTCACATCGATGCTCCCATGCCGGGCCGCACGCACTTCCAGCACGCCCAGCCCGTGACGCTCGGGCATGCGCTCCTGGCGCATGTGTGGCCGCTGCTGCGCGATGTGGAGCGGCTGCAGGACTGGGACAAGCGAGCCTCGCTGTCACCGTATGGCGCGGGGGCGCTGGCGGGGTCCACGCTGGGGTTGGACCCTGTGGCCGTGGCCGCCGAGCTGGGCTTTGCCGGGCCGTGCGAGAACTCGATCGACGCGACCGCCGCGCGCGACGTGATCGCGGAGTTCGCGTGGGTGGCGGCGATGATCGGCGTGGACCTGTCCCGCATCTCCGAGGAGATCATCGCGTGGGCCACCGTGGAGTTCGGCTACGTGTCGCTCGACGACGCGTATTCGACGGGTTCGAGCATCATGCCGCAGAAGAAGAACCCCGACATCGCGGAGCTGGCGCGCGGCAAGGCCGGTCGCCTGATCGGTGACCTGGCGGGACTGCTGGCCACGCTCAAGGGCCTGCCGCTCGCATACAACCGCGACCTGCAAGAGGTGCACGAGCCGGTGCTCGACGGCGTGGACACCCTACGCGTGGTGCTGCCCGCGTTCGCCGGGATGGTGCGGACCCTGGTGTTCCACCCGGAGCGGCTGGCGGCCTTGGCCCCGGCGGGCTTCTCGCTCGCGACGGACGTGGCCGAGTGGCTCGTGAAGCAGGGCGTGCCGTTCCGCGAGGCCCACGAGGTGGCCGGCGCATGCGTGCGGCTGTGCGAGAAGCGGGGGATCGAGCTGCACGAGATTCCCGATGCCGACCTGGCGCAGGTGCATCCGGCGCTGACTCCCGAGGTGAAGTCGGTGCTGACCGTCGAGGGCTCGCTCGCGGCGCGCTCCGGGGCGGGCGGGACCGCACCTGAGAGGGTGATCGAGCAGGGCAAGGCCGCGCGGGCCAGGATCAAGGTGCTGCGAGGCTGAGCCCGCTGCCTTCCGACCCTCTCCGGGCTCGACGCTACGGCTCGACGGTCACTTCGACCGCGCCCGTCAGGTCGCGCAGCGCGTCATACGTGATGTCGAACACCGAATGCGGTGTCCCCGCGGCCGCCCACAGCACGTCGTAGTCCCGCAGGGCCACATCCAGATAGGTGGGCACCGGCGCAGGATGCCCCACAGGGGCCACGCCGCCGATGGGCTGGCCGGTCGCCTCGCGCACCTGGTCCGCTGACGCCCGCGTGATGGCCGAGGCCCCGATCTGCGCGGCCAGCACCGCGGTGTCCACCCGATGCCTGCCCGAGGTCAGCACCAGGATGGGCGCGCCGTCCGCCAGGAACACGAGCGAGGAGGCGATCGCCCCCACGTCACAGCCCAGAGCGCTGGCAGCCTCCGCCGCCGTGCGCGTCGAATCGGCGAGCGTGCGGACATCGGATCCCAGCCCGGCTCCCATGAGGATGTCGAGGATGCGTTGCGTGGAAGGGTGCATTCGCTCACCGTATCCTGAGCCGCATGCGCAACCCGAGCATCGGCGACATCGTGGCGCGTATCCAGGCTGCGCCCGCTCGCTGCGGCGAGACTCGGGTGGTGCTCATTGACGGACCCGCGGGCGCGGGCAAGACCACGCTTGCTGCCCGGCTTGCCGTGGCGCTGGGCGGGGAGGCATCGGCGGGGGCCGGGACCTTCACCCCCGGCAGCGCGCCCACGACCCAGGCGCCGGTGCAGACTCTGCACGGTGACGACATGTACGAGGGCTGGGACGGCCTCACCACGCTTGACGAGGTGCTGTGGGATCAGGTGCTCGCGCCCCTGGCCGCGGGCCAGGCCGGGTCCTTCCTCATGTGGGACTGGGCGGCAGGGAGCCGGACGCATCGCATCGAGGTGCCGCCGCGGCCCTACCTGCTGGTGGAGGGTGTGGGTGTTGCCTCCCGCGCCGCCCGCGAGGTGGCCGCGCTCGTGATCTGGGTGGAGGCGCCGTGGGAGGAGCGGCTGCGGCGGGGGATCGCGCGCGACGGCGAGTCCTATGAGGTGGTCGAGCAGTGGCGGGGCTTCGAGGCGGACACCGAGACCGTTCACGCCGCGTCGGGCGCGCAGGCCGCGGCGCAGGTGCATATCGATGGCACCGCGCCGGTGCCGGACTGAGACCTGGGTGGGCGGCACGGCGGAGGCCTCATGACAGAATCGACGCATCATGACTGCACACATCCTCGACGAGCTCGCCTGGCGTGGGCTCATCTCGCAGACCACCGGTGACGACGACCTTCGCGCGGCCCTGAGCGCCGGGCCCGTCACCCTCTACTGCGGCTTCGACCCCACCGCCCCCAGCCTGCACATCGGCAACCTGGTGCAGATACTCACGGTGCGCAGGCTCCAGGACGCCGGCCACAAGCCGCTGCTGCTCGTGGGCGGGGCGACGGGCCTCATCGGCGATCCCAAGATGGCGGGGGAGCGCACCCTCAACCCGGTGGACGTGGTGCACGGCTGGGTGGAGCGCATCCGCGCGCAGATCGAGCCCTTCGTGTCCTTCGAGGGCGACAACGCCGCGCGCATGGTCAACAACTACGACTGGACCAAGGACATGTCCGCCATCGAGCTGCTGCGCGATGTGGGCCGGCACTTCCGGCTGGGCACCATGATCGCGAAGGACACGGTCGCGCGCCGCCTGAACTCCGACGAGGGCATCTCGTACACCGAGTTCAGCTACCAGGTGCTGCAGGGCATGGACTACCTGGAGCTGTTCCGCCGCTACGGCTGCACGCTGCAGACGGGTGGCTCGGACCAGTGGGGCAATCTCATCTCCGGCACCGAGTTGATCCGCAAGGCCGAGGGCGTCTCCGTTCACGCGCTGTCCACCCCGCTCATCACCAAGGCGGATGGCACCAAGTTCGGCAAGACGGAGTCCGGGACCGTGTGGCTCGATCCGGCCATGACGAGTCCCTACGCCTTCTACCAGTTCTGGCTCAACCAGGCCGATGCCGATGTGGTGGGTTACCTCAAGGTGTTCACCTTCCTGGGCCGGGAGGAGATCGATCGGCTGGAGCGCGCCGTGGCGGAGGAGCCGTTCAAGCGCGAGGCGCAGCGAGCGCTGGCGTGGGAGGTGACCGCCCTGGTGCATGGCGCGGCAGCGGCCGATGCCGTGGTCCAGGCGTCCCAGGCCATCTTCGGTCGCGGGGAACTCGCGGGATTGGGCGCCGATGTCTTGGCGGGGGTGGCGCGGGAGCTGCCCTCGGCCGAGGGCGAGGCGGGGATCTCGGTGGTGGATGCGCTCGTGGCGACGGGAGTGGTGGAGTCGCGTTCGGCCGCGCGCCGGGCCATTGCCGAGGGCGGCGCCTATGTGAACAACGTCAAGGTGGACTCCGAGGAGGCGGTGGTCGAGGCGTCGGCCGCGCTCGCCGGGGGGCATGTGGTGCTGCGGCGCGGGAAAAAAACCGTGGGAATCTTGCGGCTGGTGCAGTGAGCGATCGTGGCGGCACCTGCCCGATGCCCTATCTACCTGGGATGATGTGGCGACACTCCCGAGATGCGCGCGATTTGACGAGGGCGTTCATCACGCCGTAATGTCTTCCTTGCTGCCAACGACGGAGCGCTCACCGGAGGACTGAACAAGGCCCCGGGAGAGAGCCAGAAGAAGGCTTGCCGCAGGACTGAGAAGGCCGCGGCAGCCGTCGAGCAGTCTCCTAGATCAACCTCATGTTGTGGTCGCATGCGCGCCCAGAACGGAGTACGATAGAGGACCCGGCCCAAGCCGCGACACGCCGATGAGGCGAGTTGACAGGTAAGGGATCGGGGAGTAAGTTAGAAGGGTTGCCCCAAAACAGGCCGGAGACGGCAGGTGGAGGTGCGCGTCCGAACCTTGAGAACTCAACAGTGTGCCACATGTCGATGCCAAAAACCCGGCATCGGGATCAGACCTTCGGGTCGGATCTTGATGCAGGATTCCTTTGGTAACGAACAACAGTCAGTTGTTCAACGCCAGATTGAACGGTCCCTCGGGACCACTTCGTTAGCCAGTGAACCGGCCTAGCCGGATTGCTAAAAAACATTAACGGAGAGTTTGATCCTGGCTCAGGACGAACGCTGGCGGCGTGCTTAACACATG
>CAZFEH010000052.1:9175-11835 GCA_964517615.1 uncultured Demequinaceae bacterium | reverse complement strand
GCGGGATGTACGGGGGGTTGCTCACGAGCACGTCCACGGCGCCGTCCAGGGCCTGAAGCAGGGCCGAGTCCCGCACGTCCCCCACCTCGACGGCGGCGAGCACCGCCCCCGCAGCCGCCGCATTGGCCTCGGTCAAGGCCACCGCCTCGGGCGAGGCGTCCACCGCATGGACCACCGCCCCCCGCACCTCAGTGGCCACGGACAGGGCGATGCCACCCGCGCCACAGCACAGGTCCACCACGAGCGCAGAGCGTCCGGACCGACGCACCGCCTGCGCCGCATCGATGGCGACCTGCGCCACCGTCTCCGTCTCCGGGCGCGGCACGAACACGCCACGGCGCACGGCGAGGGTCAGGTGACGGAACGGCGCGCTGCCCACCAGATGCTGCAGCGGCACACGCTGCCTGCGCTGGTCCACCAAGGCGGCATAGCGCGAAGCGAAGTCCTCAGGCATCGGCTCGGGGTCGAAGACGGGAAACCGCTCCAGGCCCAGCGCGAAGGCCGCCAAGGCCCGGGCATCGGCATCGGGGGAAGCCACCCCGGCATCGGCCAGGACGGACGCCGCCGCCTTGACCAGCTGTGCGAGGGTGGGCGTCACTGCTCGCCGGCGAGACGCGCGGCCTCGTCGGCATCGATCGCGGACTGGATCACCGGACCGAGGTCGCCGCCGAGCACCTGATCCAGGTTGTAGGACTTGTACCCGGTGCGGTGATCCGCGATGCGGTTCTCGGGATAGTTGTAGGTGCGGATGCGCTCGGAACGGTCCACGGTGCGCACCTGGGACTTGCGCAGGTCGCTCGCCTCAGCCTCGGCGGCCTCGCGTTGCGCGGCGAGCAGGCGGGCGCGCAGGATGCGGAACGCGCTCTCCTTGTTCTGCAGCTGGCTCTTCTCGTTCTGACAGCTCACGACGATGCCCGTGGGGATATGCGTGAGGCGCACCGCGGAGTCGGTGGTGTTGACGGACTGGCCGCCGGGGCCGGAGGAGCGGAATACGTCCACGCGCACATCGTTGGGGTCGAGCTCGACCTCCCCCACCTCTTCCACCTCCGGGAACACCAGCACGCCGGCGGCAGAGGTGTGGATGCGGCCCTGCGACTCGGTGGCCGGCACCCGCTGCACGCGATGCACGCCGCCCTCATACTTCAGATGCGCCCACACGCCGTCCTCGGGCTGCACCGCCCCCACCGCCTTGATGGCCACGGAGATGTCCTTGTAGCCGCCCATGTCGGTGTGGTTGGCCTCGAGCACCTCGGTCTTCCACCCCTGGGACTCCGCGTACTTGAGGTACATCTTGAGCAGGTCGCCCGCAAACAGCGCGGATTCCTCGCCACCCTCACCGGACTTGATCTCCAGGATCGCGTCGCGGGCGTCGTCGGGGTCGCGCGGGATGAGGATGCGGCGCAGCACCTCGGTGGCGGTGTCCAGCGCCGCCTCCAACGCCGGGATCTCGGCAGCGAACTCGGGATCGGCGTCGGCCATCTCCCGCGCCGCATCGAGGTCGTCGGCCGCGCCCTTCCATGCGTGGTAGGCGGCCACCACGCGACCGAGCTCCGCGAACCGACGTCCGAGCGTGCGCGAGCGTGCCCCATCGGCATGCACCGCGGGATCAGCGAGCTGGCGCTCGATGTCGGCGTACTCGTCCAGCAGGGGCTGGACGGCCGCGAAGGTCTCGGCCACGTGGAGTGAGGCTCGGGTTACTTCTTGCCGTAGCGCTGCTCGAAGCGCGCCACGCGACCACCGGTGTCCATGATCTTCTGCTTGCCCGTGTAGAACGGGTGGCAGGCCGAGCAGACCTCGACGTTGATCTGGCCGGAGGCGACGGTGCTGCGGGTCTCGAACGAGTTGCCGCAGGTGCACGTGACAGTGGTGGCCACGTACTCGGGGTGGATGTCCTTCTTCATGATCTCCCTTAGATTGCCGCCGGGTCCGCATGCATACCTTGCAGCGGTGAACCGGAAGCGCGCGCCCGGTCATGCGCCGGGCTAGCCATTTATTGTGCCAGAGCGGGACGCGTGGTGTCACCCGCCCCGACCGTGGCTACTTCTCTTCGTCGGCGTCCGTGTTGGGGGTGGTCTTGGCCACCTGCATCAAGAACTCGGCGTTGGTCTTGTTCTCCTTCAGGCGCCCCAGCAGCAGCTCGGTCGCGGCCTGGGTCTCCAAGCCCGTGAGCACGCGACGCAGCTTCCAGCTGATCTTGAGCTCGTCGGGGCTGATGAGGATCTCCTCGCGGCGCGTGCCGGAGGCGTTGACATCCACGGCCGGGAAGATGCGCCGGTCCGCGAGCTGGCGCGAGAGCTTGAGCTCCATGTTGCCGGTGCCCTTGAACTCCTCGAAGATGACCTCGTCCATCTTGGAGCCCGTCTCCACGAGCGCCGTGGCCAGGATGGTCAGCGAGCCGCCATTCTCGATGTTGCGCGCGGCGCCGAAGAAGCGCTTGGGCGGGTACAGCGCGGACGAGTCCACACCACCGGACAGGATGCGGCCCGATGCCGGGGCGGCCAGGTTGTAGGCGCGGCCCAGGCGGGTGATGCCGTCGAGCAGGATGACCACGTCCTGGCCCATCTCCACGAGGCGCTTGGCGCGCTCGATGGCAAGCTCCGCGACGATGGTGTGGTCCTGTGCGGGACGGTCGAACGTCGAGGCGATGACCTCGCCCTTGA
>CAZFEH010000052.1:0-9165 GCA_964517615.1 uncultured Demequinaceae bacterium | reverse complement strand
TGACCGAACGCTGGAAGTCGGTGACCTCCTCGGGGCGCTCGTCCACCAGGACGATCATGAGGTGCACCTCAGGATTGTTGGTCGCGATCGCATTGGCGATGGACTGCATCACCAGGGTCTTGCCGGCCTTGGGGGGCGACACGATCAGGCCGCGCTGGCCCTTGCCGATGGGAGCCACGAGGTCGATCACGCGGTTGGTGAGGTTGCGAGAGTCGGTTTCGAGGTGCAGGCGCTGCTGCGGGTACAGCGGCGTCAGATCCGGGAAGTGAGGGCGCTGGCCCGCCAACTCCGGCGACATGCCGTTGACCTGGGTGATCGCCGCGAGCGCCGAGAACTTCTGGCGCTGGCCACGCTCGCCCGGGCGCGGCGGACGGGCCGTTCCGGTCACGGCATCGCCGCGACGCAGGCCGTACTTGCGCACCTGGTTCTGGGAGACGTAGACATCGGACTTGCCGGGCAGGTAGCCGGTGGTGCGGATGAAGGCGTAGTTGTCGAGCACGTCGACGATGCCGCCCACGGGGGTGAGCTCCTCGTCCTCGCGCACCTCGTCCTCGTCGCTGCTCTCGATCGCGCCGCCCCCCAGGTTGTCGCGCTCGCGACCCCGGTTGCGGCCACGGCCTCGACCGCGACGGCGGCGGTTGCCGCGGTCGTCGTCGTCACCGTGGTTGTTCTGGTTGCCGCCCTGGCCCCCCTGGTTGCCGCCGGAGCGCTGCTCGCGCTCGGCGGGCTGGGCCTCGCCCGTGACGATGGCGACGGCCTCGGCGGCGCGGCGGGCGCGGTCGTCGTTGCTCTTGTCGCTCCGGTCGCCGGCAGGAGCGCTGTCGGAGACGGGGGCGCTGCTGGTCGATGCGGCGGGAGCCTGGCTGTGCTCGGGCTTCGCTGCCGCGGCGGGGGCTGCTACGACCCCGCCATTCTTGATGGCTTCCACAAGATCACTCTTCTTCATCTTGGACACGCCAGAGACTCCCAACTCGGAGGCGAGTGCCTGCAACTGGGGAATCTTCATGGCGCTGAGGGCCGCACCTGTGTTGGCGGCCACGCTGGTCTCAGTCAACTGCTTGTCCTTCCCTCGCACGGGTCCTTGTGACCATGAATGGTGCGAGTGCTTCCACCTGGATCTGCAGGCGTATTGCCGGGCAGGTATTGCGAGGTGGGTTGCTCTCCGCCGGGGCGATCTGCGCCTTGCCGGGGGATGCACGTCAAGACTAGCACGCCTCGCGCCTTCCGCGCCTCTTCTCCACGGACCAGATCGACCTACTGGTCTGCCACCTACTGGTCGATGGCCGCCGCGAACTGCGCCTCGTATAGACGCGCATAGGCGCCGCCCGCCGCGAGCAGCTGCGCATGGGTGCCCTGCTCCACGATCGCGCCGTGCTCCATGACCAGGATCACGTCCGCATCGCGGATCGTGGACAGCCGGTGCGCGATCACAAACGCCGTGCGGTCCTTGCGCAGCTCGGCCATCGCGTGCTGCACCAGCAGCTCGGTGCGCGTGTCCACGGACGAGGTCGCCTCGTCCAGGATGAGCACCTGAGGCTGGGCCACGAAGGCGCGCGCGATGGTGATGAGCTGGCGCTCGCCGGCCGAGATGTTGGTCGCGTCATCGTCCAGGACCGTGTCGTAGCCCTCGGGCAGCGAGTGAACGAAGCGATCCACGTACGCCGCCTTGGCGGCCTCCATGATCTCCTCCTCCGTCGCATCGGTGCGACCATAGGCGATGTTGTCGCGAATGGTCCCGCCGAACAGCCACGTGTCCTGCAGCACCATGCCGGTGCGCGCGCGCAGGTCGTGACGCGTCATCTGGGCGATGTCGGTGCCGTCGAGCGTGATGCGCCCTCCGTCCAGCTCGTAGAAGCGCATGATGAGGTTCACGAGCGTGGTCTTGCCCGCACCCGTGGGCCCCACGATGGCGACCGTTCTGCCCGGCTCCACCGTGAGGTTGAGCTTGTCGATGAGCGGCACGTCTTCGACATAGCGGAAGCTCACATCCTCGAACACGAGCCGACCGTGGTCGCCCTCGGGGGAGGCGGCCGGATCGACATCCGGCGACTGCTCGTCGGCGTCGAGCAGTTCGAAGACGCGCTCGGCACTGGCCGCACCCGACTGCAGCAGGTTGGCCATCGAGCCCAGCTGGCTCAGCGGCTGCTGGAACTGGCGGGAGTACTGGATGAACGCCTGAATGTCTCCCAGCGGCAACTGCCCGTTGGCGACCATGATCCCGCCGATCACGGCGATGACCACGTACACGAGGTTTCCGACGAACATCGCCGCGGGCATGATGATGCCCGAGATGAACTGGGCCCCGAAGCTGGCCTCGTACAGCTCCTGGTTCTTGGCCCGGAACTCCTCACGGGTCTCCTGCTGACGGCCGAAGACCTTGATGAGCGCGTGGCCGGTGTAGCCCTCCTCGATCTGCGAGTTGAGCTCGCCCGTGTGCTTCCACTGCGCCACGAAGCGCGGCTGTGAGCGCTTGGCGACCTGGGCCACGATCACCGTGGTCAGCGGGATCGAGATGATCGCCACCACCGCCAGGAGGGGCGAGATGGTGAACATCATGATGAGGATGCCGATCACGGTCAGCACGGACACGAACAGCTGGCTCAGGGTCTGCTGCAGCACCTGGGAGATGTTGTCGATGTCGTTGGTGACCCGGCTCAGGAGGTCGCCGCGCTGGTGCTTGTCGAAGTAGCTCAGCGGCAGCCGGTGGATCTTGGCCTCGACCGTCTCACGCAGGCGGCGCACCGTGCGCTGGGTCACGCCGTTGAGCACCAGACCCTGGGCGAGGCCCAGGATGGCGGAACCCACGTAGATGGCAGCCACCGTCCACAGCGTGCGGTGCAGGCTGGCGAAGTCGATGCCCAGGCCCGTGATGAAGCCTTCGAACACCAAGGTGGTGGCGTGGCCCAGAATCTTGGGGCCGATGACGGACAGGGTCACCGATGCCGCGCCGAGCAGCACCACGATGCCCACGAGCACTCGCTCGGGACGCAGCAGCGCGGAGGTGCGCTTGAGCGTGCCCCTGAAGTCCTGTGCCTTCTCGGTGGGAGCACCCATGCCCATCATGGGCGGACCGTGCCCCCTGCGCGGCGGCCGGATGGGAGCCTCCTTGGTGGCCGTCTCCTCGTGCTCGCTCATGCCGCCTCCTCCGCTCGGAGCTGGGTACTGACGATCTCCTGGTAGGTGGGCGAGGTGCGCAGCAGTTCCTGATGCGTACCGCTGGCGATGACGCGGCCGTCCTCGAGCACCAGGATCTGATCGGCCTCCAGGATGGACGAGACGCGCTGGGCAACCACGAGAATGGTCGAGTCCTTGATCTCGCGGGCGAGCGCCTTGCGCAGCGCCGCATCGGTGCGGGTGTCGAGTGCACTGAACGAGTCATCGAAGATGAGCACCTCGGGCCGCCGCACCAGGGCGCGCGCGATGGACAGGCGCTGGCGCTGGCCCCCGGACACGGTGGTGCCGCCCTGACCGATCTCGGTGTCGAGGCCCTGCGGCATCTCCCGCACGAACTGAGCGGCCTGAGCGATCTCCAGCGCCTCCCACAACTCCTCGTCCGTGGCATCGGGCTTGCCGAAGCGCAGGTTGGAGGCCACGGAACCGGCGAACAGGTAGGGGCGCTGGGGTACCAGGCCCACCCGCTCCCACAGCGACTCCAGCTGCGCCTCGCGGACGTTGACGCCGCTCACGGTGATGGTGCCCGAGGTGACGTCGTAGAGGCGTGGCACGAGGTGGGCCAAGGTGGACTTGCCCGCACCCGTGGAGCCGATGATGGCGGTCGTGGTCCCGGGCCGCGCCGCGAACGAGATGTCGGCGAGCACCGGAGACTCGGCACCGGGGTAGGCGAAGGTGACATTGTCGAAGGTCACGGTGCCCGCGCCAGGGAACTCCAGGACGGGGGCATCGGGCTGGGCGACCGAGGTCTGGGTGTTCAGCACCTCCATGATGCGCTCGCCGGAGACGGCGGCGCGGGGGATGAGCACGAACAGGAAGGTCGCCATGAGCACCGAGAACAGGATCTGGATGAGGTAGGACAGGAAGGCGGTGAGCGCCCCCACCTGCATCTCACCGGAGTTGACGCGATCTGCACCCAGCCACATGACGGCCACCGAGCCCAGGTTCACCACGAGCAGCACCACCGGGAACATGGCGGCCATGAGGCGTCCCGCCTTGTAGGCAGACTCCGTGACGTCGGCATTGGCGCTGGCAAACCGGGTGGTCTCCACGTCTTCGCGCACAAAGGCGCGCACCACGCGAATACCCGTCAGCTGCTCGCGCAGCACCCGGTTGATGACGTCGATGCGCTTCTGCAGGCGCTCGAAGTGCGGCACCATGCGCCATACGATCACCGAGACCACCAGCAGCAGCAGGGGGATCGCCACGGCCATGATCCACGACAGCGACACATCCTGCTGGATGGCGAGGAAGACGCCCGCGATGGCCGTGAACGGCGTGGCCAGCAGCATGGTGCAGGACATCAGCACGAGCATCTGCACCTGCTGCACGTCGTTGGTGGTGCGCGTGATGAGCGAGGGGGCGCCGAAGTGCTGGACCTCGTTCTCGGAGAAGTCCGCGACCGTGTGGAAGATGTCCTCACGCACGTCGCGGCCCACGCTCATCGCGATCCGGGAGCCGAAGTAGACGGCGGCGATGGTGCCGGCCGCCTGGACCACGGACACGCCGAGCATCCAGGCACCCAGGCGCCAGATGGTCGAGACGTCCCCCGTGGCCACGCCGTCGTCGATGATGTCGGCGTTGAGCGTGGGCAGGTACAGCGCGGCGACGGACTGGATGGCCTGGAACAGGAGCACCCACATGAGCGGCCCCTTATACGGCCGCACGTATCTCACCAGCAGTTTCCACAGCATGGATCAGTGACCTTTCTTGGCGACGCCGTGAAGGATGACGTCGACGATCTCTTCCGCGGAGGTATCTCTTACCCCGGGGATTGACGGGAATCCCGCCGCGAAGCACATGAGGCGCACGTAGTGCACTGCGGCGGCCGGTTCCACCGTGAGTTCGTCTCGGTGCGGCTCCAGCAGCCGTGCCACGGCCAGGCGCGCCTCGTTGCGCATGTCTTCCTGCTGCTTCACCTCTGCCGGAGGCTCACGCAGTCCGAGGGCATGGAAGATGCCGGAGATGCCCTTGAAGTAGGAGAAGCTCAGTTCGGCCACCGCGAGCAGCTTGCACTCCAGCGACGCGGTGGGATCGATGCCATGGATCCGCTCCACCAGTCGCTGCGGGTTCATGAAGCGCACCACCGCGGCATCCACGAGCGCCTGCTTGTCGTCGAAGACCCGAAAGAGCGTGCCCTCGGCGATCCCGGCGGCGTCGGCGATCTGGCGGGTGGTGACCTCCGCACCGTACTCCACCAGCAGCGGCACCGCGGCGTCGAGAATCATCTCGCGGCGTGCGCTGGGCTGGAGCGGTCGCGCTCGGGCGGTCTTGACGGTCACGGACACCACAGTAAGTGAGTGAGCACTCACTCCGGTGCGCTCATGCGGAGGATTTCGCCCAGGGCGCAGTCCCGACCTGGACAGGGACAGCCCCTACGCTTATCCCATGAGCGAGGTGGTCGAGGCCCTGCAGATCCCGCTGGCCATCAACGTGGCCGCCGTCGCCGTGGGCGCGCTCGCCGGCGCCATTCGGGCCGGCGAGGACGAACGCACCGACCTGGTGGGCATGGTGACGCTCGCCACCGCGGTGGGATTCGGCGGCGGCATCTTGCGCGATGTGCTGCTGGGCAATCTCCCGCCCGCAGTGCTGCGCCACCCGGCGTACCTCATCGCCGTGGTGGCGGCCACCGTGATCGGTGCCGGCTTCCTGTACTACCTGACCCGGCTCACCAAGGTGATCTGGCTGCTCGACGCTCTCGGCATCGGCCTGTTCGCCTCCGTGGGGACCAATGCGGCCCTGCTCGCCGGGCTGAGCCTGCTGCCCGCCGTGATGATCGGCACCCTCGCCTCCGTGGGCGGCCTGATGCTCGCGGATCTGTTGCAGGGCCGTGCCTGGTCCATCCTCTACGTGGGGCCACCCAATGCCGCCGCAGGCATGGCCGGGGCGCTCACCTACGCGCTCGTTTACGACGAGAGCCGCCAGCTCCTCGCCCCCGTCCTCGCCATCCTCATCACGTTCTTGGTCCGGCTTGCGGGTCCCGTGTTCCACATCACCATCCCGCAGCCGCGCCGAGAGGCGTACCAACTGGAGCAGCGGCTGCGGGCCAAGGCGCGCGAGGGACGCCAGCGCACCCGCCTCGCGGGGCGCGAACACGGGCGTCGGGTCGCGCAGCGGCGCGACGATGCGGACGAGCCCCCCGCCTAGGACCCTGCCAGGCCCGAGGCCGGCGTACGCGGCACTGGCTAGAGCGGCTCGCTCGTCACGCCCGGGAGGGCGCCCGCGGCATGCACCCCACGCCAGGTCTCACCGCCGATGCCGTCCAGGCCGGGCACGTCGAGTTCGCTCAGGCCCCGGCCCAGCACGAGCACCGAGGGGCCGGCACCCGAGACCACGGCCGCCCATCCCTGCTCGCGCAGATGCGCCAGCAGCGCCGCGGCAGGCTGCATCACCGCGGCGCGGTAACCCTGGTGCAGCCGGTCCTCCGTGGCGGGCAGCAGCAGGTCGGGGTGGCCGTGCAGCGCATGCACCAGCAGCGCCGAACGGCCCGCATTGAACGCCGCGTCCCGATGCGGCACCTGCGGCGGCAGCACGGCACGCGCCTGGCTCGTGGGTAGCACCGATTGCGGCACGAGCACGAGCGACTCCAGAGTGGGGTCCAGGTCCAGCGCCGAGGCATGGGCGCCGTCCTCGTCCATCCACGCCACGGTGGCGCCGCCCCAGATCGCGGGAGCGGCGTTGTCGGGGTGACCCTCGAACTCGGTGGCCAGGCGCAACATGGCGGTGTGGTCGAGCGCCTCGGGCTCCGCGATGAGGCCGCGTGCGGCCGCCAGTCCGGCCACCACCGCCGCCGCCGAGGATCCCAGCCCGCGGCCATGCGGGATGCGGTTGGTCGCCCGGATCACCAGCCCGGTCTGCGAGGCTCCCACCGCGTCGAGCGCGGCACGGATGGCCCGCACCAGCAGATGCGTCTCATCGCGCGGCAGCGCCTCGGCGCCCTCACCCTCGATCTCGATCTGCACGTGCGCGGCCGCCACGGCGCGCACCTCGATCTCGTCGCGCACCCCGAGCGCGAGCCCCAGCGCGTCGAAGCCAGGCCCCAGGTTGCCCGCCGTGGCGGGTACGGTGACGCGGACGTGATCGGCGGCCAGGCGCATGGCTACAGCCCCAGCGCCAGCGCGGCGGCCTCGGTGTCCACCGGAATGACTGTCGGTGCGATCTCCCGCGAGCCGAGCGCCGTCGCCGTGTCCTTGAGCCCGTTGCCCGTGACGGTGACGGTGATCGTCGCCCCCTGCGGCACTTCGCCCTTGCTCGCCGCTGCCAGCAGCCCGGCGATGGGCGCGGCCGAGGCCGGCTCCACGAACACCCCGGCCTCCGCGGCCAGACGCGCCTGCGCGGCGAGGATCTGCGCATCGGACACGGCGCGGATCCAGCCGCCCGACTCGTCTCGCGCGGCGATGGCCAGGTCCCAGGAGGCAGGGTTGCCGATGCGGATCGCGGTCGCCACCGTCTCCGGGTCCTTGATGGGCTCGCCCTTGACGAACGGCGCCGCACCCTCGGCCTGCACCCCCCAGATGCGAGGCGTGCGGGAGGCGACCCCGGCGTCGGCGTACTCCTTGAAGCCCATCCAGTAGGCGGAGATGTTGCCCGCGTTGCCCACCGGGAGCATGTGGATGTCGGGGGCATCGCCCAAGGCGTCCACGATCTCGAAGGCCGCGGTCTTCTGCCCCTGCAGACGGTAGGGATTGACCGAGTTCACGAGCGCGATCGGATAGTCGGCGGAGAGCTCGCGCACGATGTCGAGGCACTCATCGAAGTTGCCATCCACCTGCAGCAGCTCCGCGCCGTGGACGATGGCCTGCGCCATCTTGCCCGCCGCGATCTTGCCCTGCGGGATCATCACCACGCACCGCAGGCCCGCATGCGCGGCATAGGCCGCCGCCGAGGCCGAGGTGTTGCCCGTCGAGGCGCACACCACCGTGTGGTCGCCGTCCTTGAGCACCTGGGTGATGGCTGACGTCATGCCGCGGTCCTTGAAGGATCCCGTGGGGTTCATGCCCTCGTACTTGACGAAGACCTCGGCACCCACCTCCGCGGAGATCGTGGGCACGGGGATGAGCGGCGTGCCGCCCTCCCCCAGCGTGACGATGCGGTCACCGGCCTCGAAGGGCAGGTGGTCAAGGTACTCGCGGATGAGCCCGCGCCACTGGTGAGCCATTACTCTCCCTCGATTCGCAGGACGGAGACCACCTGCTGCACACAGGCCGCCGCGCGCAGGTCCTCGACGGTGGCCCGCAGGCGCGCCTCGGGCGCGCGATGGGTGTACAGCAACAGGTCTGCGCTGCCGCTGCCGGCCCGCTGGCGGACGCTGTCGATGCTCACCTCATGCCGCGCGAAGATCTCCGCGACCTGCGCGAGCACGCCCGGGACATCGGGCACCTGGACGCGCACCGCGTAGCGGGTCAGGGCGGCATCGATGGGCAGGACGGGCCGCGCCGCGTGGTGCGACTCGCGCGGGCCCTTGCCGCCACCGGCACGATGGCGCGCCACGGAGACCACATCGCCCAGCACCGCCGATGCCGTGGGAGTGCCGCCTGCGCCGCGGCCGTAGAACATGAGACCGCCAGCCGCCTCTGCCTCCACGAACACCGCGTTGAACGCCCCGTGGACGCTCGCCAGCGGATGATCCTGCGGCACGAGGGCGGGGTGGACGCGCACGGCGACCCCGGCGTCGGAGGTCTCCGCGATGGCGAGCAGCTTGATCACCTGATGGTTCTCGCGGGCGGCGACCACATCGTCGGCGGTGATGGCGCTGATGCCCTCGCGGTGAACGCTGTCGAGCGGCACCCGCTGATGGAAGGCGAGCGACGCGAGGATGGCGGCCTTGGCGGCGGCATCGTAGCCCTCGACATCGGCCGTGGGGTCGGCCTCTGCGTAACCCAGCTCCTGGGCCTGCGTGAGGGCGACGGCATAGTCCAGGCCGCGCTCGGTCATCTCGTCGAGGATGTAGTTGGTGGTGCCGTTGACGATGCCCAGGATGCGGCGGATGTGGTC
>CAZFEH010000051.1:10204-12049 GCA_964517615.1 uncultured Demequinaceae bacterium | reverse complement strand
ACGCCGCCGGGCTCGCTCTTCCCGACGGCAGGGTGGTGGCCTTTGCCGCGCCGTCGGGAACCGGCAAGACCACGCTGTGCCGCACCCTGGGCCGACGCTACGGCTACGTGACCGACGAGACGCTCGCCGTGCGTCGTGACGGCAGCATCGTGCCCTATCCCAAGCCGCTGTCGGTGGTGCAGGAGGGAAGCCGCATCAAGGCGCAGGTGGCGCCGGACGATGCCGGGCTGTACGACGTCCCCGACACCGCCCTGCGCCTGGCCGGGCTCGTGATGCTGCACCGTGTCGAAGGCACGAGAGAGCCGTTGGTCGAGGAGTATCCCCTGCTCGACGGGATCGTTGAACTCGCGCCGCAGCTGTCCTACCTCGGCCATCTCGACGAGCCGCTGCAGACCCTGGCCCAGGTGATCGAGTCGGTGGGCGGCCTGCACCGCCTCACGTACAGCGATGTGGACGCCGTTGCCGGGTTGGTGGAGCGGCTCGCCGTGCCGGAGCGCGCCGCATGACCGCCGGCATCCCGCCCGCGCCCAAGGTGCGCACCGCGGTGGATGACATCCTGGAGCGCGACGGCCAGGCAGTGGTGC
Source organism: uncultured Demequinaceae bacterium (assembly GCA_964517615.1). Classification (GTDB taxonomy): domain Bacteria; phylum Actinomycetota; class Actinomycetes; order Actinomycetales; family Demequinaceae; genus Demequina. Next base: position 11,465 of record CAZFEH010000051.1, on the reverse strand, counting down.
TGGTGGATTCGCAGGTGATGCTCCTGTCGCACCTGGCGGCGCAGGTGGCGCTCACTGCACGGGAGGGCCTCACGGTCGCGCAGCTGTGTGATCACCTGGTGGCGGTCTTCGGTCTTCCCCCGGATGGGACGGAGCCCGCGGTGCACCTCCAGACCACGCTCGCCGAACTGGAACGGGTGGGAGTCATCGAGCGATACGGCGACGCGTAGTCGCTACCGCACGGAGATGTCCGGCACCTGTCCCATCGATCCCGAACGGGGGAGCGTGCCCATGCTCTTCCAGACGGACTCCAAGGCCTGGTCGACCACGGCGTCGGCATCGGCCGCGCCGAGCCCGCGTAGTGCCAACCGGTAGTTGTGCAGGCGCGGCTCGCGTTCGGGAACCTGGGCGCGACTGTAGTACTGGTAGTGCCCCAGCGACATGATGACCAGGAACTCCCCGGCATCCTCCACCGAGAGCGCCGAGTCGATCTCCCCGTCGCGCTGCGCGCGCTCAAGATAGTCGTTCAGGATGCCGTGCCAGGCACCCAGGAGCTCCTGCACGTGGGATCGTGGCGCGTTGACATCGCTGAAAACGGCCAGCGCGGCGGACACGTGGGGCCGGGTGGCGATCTCCAGCCCGAGGATGAGCTGAAACACCACCACGGCCGACAGGCCCGGTTCGGGACAGATGCGCCGCGTCGCCGTGTCGGCGGTGCTCAAGACGCGCACGGATTCGTCGATCAGTGCCGCGCCGATGCCGTTCTTGGTGGGGAAGTGGTAGGAGAGCGCGCCCTTGGTCAGGCCCAGGCGCTGGGCGATGTTGGCCAGGCTTGCCGCAGAGAAGCCGCGTTCCACGATCTCCTCGGCGGAAGCCCAGAGGATCTCATCGCGTTTGCTGAGCGGTCCCGATGCCGGGGACGCCGAGGCGAGCCACGGAGGACTTCCCGGGGCGGGCTCGGCCAGCGGATTGATCACAAATGACCACTTTACTCCTCCCCTCAGATTGCGGTGTGACCAATTCCACAAACACCCCTAGTTCTGGGGGCAGTCCTGTGTCACAATGACATATCTATGTTTTTCGCCAGAGCAAGCTGAGGGCAGTGAGATCATGACGTTGACTCCGATGCGTGAGGAGGCCCGCGACGATGCCGCGCGCCCCGATGCAGGCATCGGTCTGTCGCGTCGCCGCGTGCTGCAAGGTATGGCATGGGCCACGCCCGCCGTGGTGATCGCCTCCGCCACCCCCGCGTCGGCCGCGTCGCAGGACCTGGAGCCGGGTG